>NZ_JBEYWV010000001.1:0-445336 GCF_040644575.1 Streptomyces sp. NPDC046939 | reverse complement strand
CTCATGACCCGCCGCCTCACCCGCGAAAACACCCCCACCTGGCGTGACACCTAACCCCAAACCAAACAGACAACACCAAATCAAACGCCCACTTAGGCGTGGCCGTGCCCGCGCGGCTGGCCGCCGAGGGTGCCCGGATCGCGCTCATCCTGCTGGCCCTGGACCGCGCGCACAGCGCCGGTCTGGGCGGCGCGCTGGTCGCGGCGCTGATGATCCCGCACGTCGTGGCGGCGCCCGTACTGGGAGCGATGGCGGACCGCGTCCGGCGCCGCCGCCTCTTCCACGCCTCGTGCCTGCTCGTCTACGGGCTGGGGCTCGCCCTGACCGCGTTCGCGGTGGGCCGTGTCCCTGACGCCTGCGCCCTCGCCCTCGCCGCGGCGACCGGATGCTGCGCTCCGCTCATCACCGGCGGGCTGACCAGCGTCCTCGGCGAGTTGCTGCCGGCCGACCGCCTCAGCAGGGCGTTCAGCATCGACTCCACCTCGTACAACCTGGCGGGCATCTGCGGCCCGGCCCTCGCCGCCGCACTGGCCGCGACACTCGGACCGCAAGCGGCTCTGGTCGCTCTCGGCGCGGCCGCTGCGCTCGCCGCCCTGGTCATGAGCACCCTGCCGCTCGCCCGCAGGACCACCACACCCCGGCACTCCGCGCCCCTGCGCCCCGCCGATCTGGTCACCGGTCTCCTGGAACTCGTACGCAACCGGCCTCTGCGCGCGGTCACGTGGGCCAGCAGCGCCGGTCAGCTCGGGATCGGCGCCCTGCCCGTACTGACGGCGCTCCTGGCCGCTCAGTACGGAGCGGGCTGGGCTGCGGGCGGCCTGATGACCACCTTCGCCGTCGGCTCCCTCGCGGGATCGCTCGTCTACGCGGCCCGCCCCTGGACCGCCACGCACCCCCAGCGCGTGGTGCTGGCCTGCCTGGCGGCGTCCGCACTGCCCCTCGCCGTCGCCGCGACCACACCGGCGCTCGGCGTGACAGCGGCCCTGTTCGCGCTCGCCGGAACCTGCACGGGCCCCCTCTTCAGCGCCCTGCTCGCCGCCCGCGAACAGTACGCGCCCTCCGAGATCCGCACCCAGATCTTCACCCTGGGCGCCGGACTCAAGAGCACCGCCGCCGCCCTGGGCGCGGCCGTCGCGGGAGCCGTCGACGGCGTCGGCACCAGCGTCCTGCTGCTCTCCATCGCGGCGTGCCAGCCCCTGGCGGCTCTGCTGGGCGCGGCGCTCCTCACCACTCGCCACGAAATTGTCCGGAGGGAGGGTTGCTCGCGACTTCCTGGGTACCTGTCGTCAGGCACGACGCACGTACGAACGTGGGAGGTATGCACCATGGGCAAGCTGGGCGATATGGCGAACAAGGCCAAGGAGCTGGCCAAGGGCCACCCCGACCAGGCCGACAAGGGCGTCGAGAGCGCCGAGCGTGTCATCGACGAACGTACGGGCAACAAGTACGACGCGCAGACCGACAAGGCCGCCGACGCCGCCCGCCGAAGCTATGGCGGTGGCACGACCGAGCACTGAGGTCCCGTGTTCCCCGCGCCCCCGGCCGCCCGGCCGGGGGCGCACTTGTGCGTACGTGCCGCGGTGGTGGACTGTGGCGCGGTTCACTCCCC
The DNA here is from genome assembly GCF_040644575.1 of Streptomyces sp. NPDC046939. Classification (NCBI taxonomy): domain Bacteria; kingdom Bacillati; phylum Actinomycetota; class Actinomycetes; order Kitasatosporales; family Streptomycetaceae; genus Streptomyces; species Streptomyces sp. NPDC046939. The sequence continues at coordinate 443,727 of NZ_JBEYWV010000001.1, read as the reverse complement.
GGTCCGGCCGCGTCAGGAACATTCCGGTCCGGTCCCCCGTTGGAAGGAGTGTGGCTGCGGAGGGGACAGTGTCCCCGGGCCCTACCTACAGCCCATGGGGAAGATCGTTCGGCTGAAGCCCCATGGAGCCTTTCGCCGCGAGGCGACCGCCCTCCGCGCGCCACACCCTTATCGGCCCTGGTCGGCCTCCCCCGTCCGACCAGGGCTTCTCCATGTCCGCGCGTCCCGGATCCACAGGGCGAGCCCGAGGCCGCTGAAGACGGCGCCCAGGGCGCAGACCGCCGTCCAGCCGCCCGTCGAGTACAACGCGGTCGCGGCGATGGCACCGCTCCCGCTGCCGATCGCGTAGAAGATCATGTATCCGCCGATCAGCCGGCTGCCCGCCTCCGGACGCAGGGCGTGGATCAACGTCTGATTGGTGACGTGGACGGCCTGCACGGCGAGGTCGAGCAGGAGTACGCCGATGATCAGCGCCCACAGTGAGCTGCGGGTCAGGGCCAGCGGCAGCCAGGAGACGGCGAGCAGCGCCAGGGCGATGCCGGTGGTGCGCCGGGAGAGACCGCGGTCGTTCAGGCGGCCCGCGACGTTCGCGGCGAGCGCGCCCGCGACACCGACGAGCCCGAGCGCCCCGATCGCCCCGTGTGACAGGAAATACGGCGCCTCGCTGAGCGGCAGCGCGACGCTGCTCCACAGCGTGCTGAAAGCGGCGAAGATCAGCAGGCCGAACAGCGCCCGGGTGCGCAGCAGTCGTTCCCGTGCGAACCAGGCCGGTGTGGAGCGCAGGAGTCGCCCGTAGGACAAGGGGGTCGAACGAGCCACCGTCCCGCTCGGCAGCGCCCGGTGCAGGACCGCGGCGAGCACGGCGGTGAGCGACGCCGAGGCGAGGTACACCCAGCGCCAGCCGGCGGCATCGGCGATGAGGCCGGACGCGGTGCGGGCGAGCAGAATGCCGATGACCACGCCGCTGGTGACGAGGCCGACGACCTGCCCGCGCCGGGCGGGAGGTGCCAGTGACGCGGCGAAGGCGACCAGCGTCTGTGTGACGACCGCGAGGAACCCGGTCGCGGCCACGCCCGCGAGCAGGGCCGCCGCCGTCCGGGCGGTGGCCACCGCGACCAACGCGCCCGCGAGCAGCAGCAGTTGCGTGACGACGAGCCGTCTGCGGTCGGTCACGTCGCCCAGCGGGACGAGGAGGAACAGGCCGAGGCCGTATCCGACGTGGGTGAGGGTGACCACGCTGCCGACGAGCGCCGGGCTCATGGCGAGGTCGTGGCCGATGGTCACCAGGAGCGGCTGGGAGAAGTAGACGTTGGCCACCGCCGCTCCGGCGGCGACGGCGAACAGCACGACGGTTGCGCGGGACAGGACGAACGCGGGACCTTGCGCGCTCCGTGCGCCGGTCGATCCGCCCGCCGATCCGCCCGTCGATCCGCCCGTCGATCCGCTTGTCGACGCGCCTGCCGATGGCGTCGCGGCCTCGCTGTCGCAGGACATCAGCGCCCTCACCCACCTCTCTCCTGGTTTCAACTTGCTACCAGATGCGAACGTAGCCGCCACTGGTAGCATCTTGCAACCACTGCGGGACGGAGAGAGCGAGGACCGGCATGGTCAGCAGGACGCGCTTCGACGACAGCGAGTGCCCCGTCGCCCGGTCGGTGGACGCGATCGGCGACTGGTGGTCCCTGTTGATCGTGCGGGACGCCTTCGACGGGAGCCGCCGCTTCGGGGAGTTCCAGCGCAGCCTCGGCGTCGCGAAGAACATCCTCTCCGCGCGTCTACGTGCGCTGGTCGCGGGCGGTGTCCTGGAGTCCGTGCCCGCCTCGGACGGCAGCGCCTACCACGAGTACGTCCTCACCGCGAAGGGCGAGGCGCTCTTCCCGGTCATCGTGGCGCTGCGGCAATGGGGCGAACAGAACTTCTTCGCCCCTGACGAGCCGCACTCCGAACTGGTCGACCGGCGCCGGGGCCGCCGCCTGCGCCCGCTCGAAGTGCTGTCCGAGGACGGGCGCCGCCTGCGTCCGGACGACACCACCGTTCAGAAGGTCTCCGCCGAGTGACCCGTGCGCGGGCCTCCGCGCACGGGAACCGCACTCAGCGCGGCGGCACCATCGCCCGCAGCGCCACCTTGTCCGGTTTACCGCTCGGGGCCACCGGGACCTCGGCGAGGTGCACGATCCCGGCCGGAGCGGCGGCCGGCCCGAGCTCCCGGCTGACCAGCTTGCGCAGCGTCTCCTCGTCCGGGACGGCCGCTCCGGGCCGGGGTACGACGAAAGCGTGGACGGCCTCGCCGGTGTGCTCGTCGGGGACGCCCACGACGTAGGCATGGTCGATGTCGGGGTGGGCGGCGAGGGCGCGTTCGATGGGCCCCGCGTAGTGGACGATCGCGTTGACGATGACGATGTCGCGGACGCGTCCGGCCAGTCGCAGGTAGCCGTCGGCGTCGAGGCTGCCGAGGTCGCGGGTGCGCACCCAGCCGTCGCGCAGTACGTCGGCGGTCTCGTCGGCGTCGTCCCAGTAGCCGAGGAAGAAGTCCGGCCTACGCACCCATACTTCGCCCGTGTCGCCGGTCGGCAGGTCGCGGCCCTCGCTGTCGCGTATCGCCGTCTCGACGGTCTCCAGCGGGCGGCCCACGCTGTCGGCCAGGGCCGGGTTCCCGGCCAGTTCCTCGGGTTCGAGGACGGCGAGCATGCCGGTCTCGGTCTGGCCGTAGCCGTGGTGGACGACCGGGCCGAGCAGCGCGGCGGCCTCGGTGAGCCGGTGCGGCGGGAGGGGTGATCCGGCCACGAGGAGGTTGCGCACCGTGGAGAGGTCGGCGCCGCCGTCCCGGACCGCGTCGAGGATCGCGTACAGCCGTGGCACGGTCACCAGGCAGGCGGTGACGCGGTGCTGGGCGAACACCTCGGGGAAGCGCAGCGGCGGGGCGGGGATCACGGCCGTGCCGCCGCCCATCAGGCACAGGCCCAGGTGCTCGAAGACCACGGCACTGTTCAAGGTGCCGAACAGCAGGAAGCGTGCGTAGCGTGCGGCGATCCGGCGGACCCGGTCGTTCCAACAGGCCTGTTCGAAGGCCCAGTTGAGGGACAGCGCACCGTAGGTGACCATCGTTCCCTTGGGGCGCCCGGTGCTGCCGCTGGTGAGGTGGATGACGGCTACGGTGTCGGGGGCGCCCTGCGCGGTCAGCTCGTCGCCGGGGCCGGGGTGCGCCTCGTCCGTCGTCCGGAGTGTGGCGGTGTTCAGGAGCGGGAGGCCCTGCCTCGCGGTCTCGGCGCGGAGTTGTGGGGTGGCCGTGGCGTCGTCGGTGATCACGGCGTCGACGTCGCGGGCCAGGGTGGACCGCAGGTGGTCGTCGGTCAGCCCGGGGCGCAGGCCGACCACTGTGCAGCCGACGGCATGGGCGGCGATCCGGACGGCGAACGCCTCCGGGGAGACCTCGGTGTCGAGCGCCACGGTCGAACCCGCGGTCAGGCCCGCCGCGCGCAGCCCTCGTACGCACGCGGCGACCGCGTCGAGCACCTCTCCCCTGGTGACGGTGTGCCCCTCGTACGCGAAGGCGGGCCGCTCGGGGGCGGCGCGGAACGCGTCGAGGAGAACCTGCGGAAAGACGCCTCCGGACTGTTCGTCCACTTCATCTCCACTCTTGGCCGAAAATAGCCGACGTAAAGGCTGCGGGAATGGGCGGAAAACGAGCGTAGCCTATTCACTTCCTGTGTGACCCAGATCACATCGAGGCGGGGTGGCAGCGTTCTTTAACCATCAAGTACCGTCTTCGGCACCCCCATGGAAGGCAGGACCAGAATGTCTGATTCAGTCCATGTCGACTATCTCGTCATCGGTGCCGGGCCCGCGGGTCTGCAAGCCGCTTATTTCCTCAAAAAAGCCGGGCGGAACTATCTCGTCGTCGAAAGCGGCGAGGCGCCGGGGACATTCTACACTCGTTTTCCTAGGCATCGGACACTGATCTCCAGCAACAAGGTGCACACTGGCTGGAGCGACCCGGAACTGCGGCTGCGCGTCGACTGGAACTCGCTGCTCTCGGCCGAAGGCCCCCGCTTCACCGATTACACCCCCCGCTACTTCCCGCCCGCCGACGTGATCGTCCGCTACCTCGACGACTTCGCGCAGGACCACGGGCTCAACATCCGCTACAACACCCGCATCAGCCGCGTATCCCGCCCGGACGGCGGGGAGTTCATCGCCACGGACGACCATGGCAACGTTGTCCGCGCGCGGCGCGTCATCGTCGCCACCGGTGTCTCGCGGCCCTATGTGCCGCCCATCGAGGGCGCGGCCGACGCCGAGCGCTACGACGAGGTGACGGTCGATCCGCAGGACTTCGCCGACCAGCGGGTTCTCATCATCGGCCGGGGCAATTCGGCGTTCGAGACCGCGGACAACCTCATCGAGACCGCCGCCGTCATCCACGTCGCCGGGCCCGGTTCGCTGAAGCTGGCCTGGCGCACGCATTTCGTCGGGCATCTGCGCGCCGTGAACAACAACTTTCTCGACACGTACCAGTTGAAGTCGCAGAACGCGATCCTGGACGGCAATATTCTGCGTATCAAACGGAATGACGACGGAAAGTATGTCGTCAGCGTCAGTTTCTCGCGCGTCGACGAAGTCGTCAAAGACATCCCGTACGACCGGGTCATCTTGGCCACCGGGTTCCGCTTCGACGCCTCCATTTTCGCGGAGGAGTGCCGTCCGGAGCTGACCATTAAGGACCGCTTTCCGCACCTCACGGACGCCTGGGAATCGGTCAACGTACCCGATCTCCACTTCGCGGGCACCATCACCCAGTCGCTGGACTTCAAGAAATCGACCAGCGGATTCATCCACGGTTTTCGCTACGGCGTGAAGGCGCTGTCCCGCATCCTGGAGCGCCGCTACCACGGTGTGCCCTGGCCGCACACCGACGTGCCCGCCACCGGTGCCGACGTCGCCGAAGCGATCATCCAGCGCGTCAACCGCAGCTCGGCCCTGTGGCAGATGTTCGGGTTCCTCGGCGACGCCGTCCTGGTCGGCGCCGACGGTCAGGTGCGCTACTGCGAGGAGGTGCCGGTGGAGCATCTGCACGCGGCTGTTGCGCTGGGCGAGTTCGGGGAGCCCGCCGCCTACTTCAGCGTCACCCTGGAGTATGGCGCCGACCACGACCAGGTCGACCCCTTCGACGTCCGCGTCAACCGCATGAACCAGCAGGACACCAGCGGTCTCGACGCCCGCTACCTGCACCCCGTCGTCCGGCAGTTCCTCCCCGGCGGTGGCGGGAAACCGGTCGCCGAGCACCACATCACGGAGAACCTGGAGAACGAGTGGGACGACCCCGACGTGCATCTCGGCCCGCTGCGCTCCTTCCTCACCGCCCGCCTCGCCGGCGAGGGTTCCCCGGCCGGTGACGCGCTCACCGCGCCCCGGGCATGACCGGCGAGCACACCGGCCCGGTACACCGCCCGGCGGAGGCGGCGCGCAATCAACTCCCGCGCGAGCACTACGACTTCTTCGCCGGTGGCGCCGGTGAGGAGACCGCGCTGCGGGAGAACGAGAGTGCGTTCGGCCGGATGGCCCTGCTTCCCCGGGTGCTGCGCGGCGGCGACGGCCGCGACACCCGGGTCGCCGTCCTCGGGCGGGAGTGGCCGGCCCCGCTCTTCGTCTCCCCCACCGCCTTCCACCGGCTCGCCCACCCCGACGGCGAGACGGCCACCGCACGCGCCGCCGCCGCGGCGGGCGTCCCGCTGGTGACGGGCGTGGCGGCGACCACCGCCGTGGCCGACGTCGCCGCCGCGGCCCGCGAGAAGGACGCCGACGCCGTCGTCTGGTTCCAGCTCTCCCTCCACCCCGACTTCGAAGTCACCACCGAACTGGTCCGCCGGGCCGAGCGGGCGGGCTGCTCCGCGCTCGTCGTCACCGTCGACTCCCCCGTCTTCGGCCGCCGCACCCGCGACCTGCGCAACGGCTTCCACGACCTGCCACCGCATCTCGCCACCGAGAACATGCGCGACCTGCCCGGCAGCGCGCCCGGCCGTCCCCTCCCCATCCCCATGTGGCCGGCGGGCTGGGACGACCTGGGCCGCCTGCGCGCGGCGACCCGCCTGCCGCTCGTCCTCAAAGGCGTCCTGCACCCCGAGGACGCGCGGACCGCCGTCGAGCAGGGCATGGACGCGGTGCTCGTCTCCAACCACGGCGGACGCCAGCTCGACGCCGCGCCCGCGTCGGTGGAGGCGCTGCCCGCCGTCGCCGGAGCCGTCGCCGGACGCGTACCGGTCCTCATGGACGGCGGCGTGCGCCGGGGCAGCGACATCGCCACGGCCCTCGCCCTGGGCGCACGCGCCGTCGGCATCGGCCGGCCCGTGCTGTGGGCGCTCGCCACGGGTGGGGAGGACGGCGTACGGGAGTACCTGACCGCGCTGCGCACCGACTTCGACCATGTGCTCGCCCTGTGCGGTGGCCGCCGCCCCGACGACCTCACGGCCGACCAGGTGGTGCCACGCGGCACGGCACAGCCGCCGACGACAGGAGAATCCCCATGCTGAGAAAGTCCACGGCGGCAGCCCTGGCCGCGGGCGGCGCGGTGCTGCTCTCCTCCCCGGCCTGGCTGCCCGGCCGGGTCGTCCGCCTGCGGATGAGGCTCTTCGCCCGGATCAACGGCGACGAGGGCCTGCCCTTCCCGCACGAGACCTACGGCGGCGCCGAACGCTTCGAGGAGATCTACGGCCACCCCGCCGCGAACGGCCGCAGCAAGGGCGCGGCCCTGTCCGACCTGTTCTGGTACTGGCTCGCACCCGGCGCCGACATCCACCAGGAACACCTCGAACCGGGCCCCCGCTACGACGAGGTGTCCCGGCGCACCCTCGCCCTCCTGTCCGGCACCTCGGCCGAGTTGTCCGACGCGGCCGCCCGCTGCACCCGGCGCGTCCTCGACGCCCTGCCCGCCGACGGCGTGCGGCCGGTGCGGCTGCGGGACCTGATGATGCCGGTGTGGGCGGAGTTCTTCTACACCCTGGTGTTCCAGGAGGAGTGCCCGCCCGAGGCGCGCAAGCTGATCGTCGACAACGCCGAGGACGTGGTCGACGCCCTCAAGTGCACCCGGCTGCGGCACATGCGCCGCCGCGACCGGCTCACCCGCTATCTGCTGCGCAGGCTGGCCGCCGGTGACGTGCCGCACGAACTCCCCGCCGGACTGACGCGCCGTCAGCACGCGTACTACCTCCAGGGCACCTTCTTCAACACGGCCGTCGTCCAGATGTCGGAGGCGATGGCGCATCTGCTGCTGGCGCTGGCGCACCATCCCGACGTGCAGGCGCGAGTGGCGTCCGGGACCGGCGACGACCGCTACCTCTCTCATGTCATGAACGAGACGTTCCGCCTCTTCCCGCTGTTCGGCGTCGCCCACCGCGTCACCACCGCGGACATCGACCTGGAGGGCATGCCGCGCATCCCGTCCGGGTCGGTGCTCACCTTCAGCTACCCCGACTACCACGCCACCGGCTACCCCGACCCCGAACGCTTCGACCCCGGCCGCTGGGAGACGCTGTCCGCCAAGGAGGCCCACCACATCCCGTTCGGCATCGCCGCCAACCGGCCCTGCCCGGCCTGGCGCCTCGCCCCGATCGCGATGCGGGCCGCGACCCGTGAGGTGCTGGCCCGCTTCGAGCTGGACTCGCCCGTCAGCCACACCCGGTCCATCCCGCACCGCGCGCCCTGCCTCCTGCTGCCGCGGCACCGCCCGGCGGACCCGCGACGGCGCCGTGTGCTGCGCACCGCGCTCGCCGTACGGGACCGGGCCGAGGACGTCGGACGCAGCCTGACCCAACTCGTCCTCGGCACCTGGATGGTCCTCGACGCCCACCGCACCCGACCCGCCACACGCTTCTTCGCCGCGCACGACACCGAAGGCTGCCCGCTGCGGCACGCGCCCGCTCCCTGACCGAGGAGTCACCTTGTCGACCACCGAGCTGGGTCCGGCGTTCTTCCTCGCCGTGGCCGTCATCCTCGTCACCTGCCGCCTCGTCGGCTGGTTGCTGCGCTTCCTCGGACAGCCGCCCGTGGTGGGCGAGATGGTCGCCGGCGTGGCCCTCGGCCCGTCCGTGCTCGGCCTCCTCTCCCCCGGCGCCGAGGAGGCCCTCTTCCCGCAGGAACTGCGCCCCATCCTCTACGTGGCCGGGCAGATCGGCCTCGTGGCCTTCATGTTCCTCGCGGGCTACGAGTTCCGCACGGACCGGCTGGCGTCGGTGGGCCGCACGGCGGTTCCCGTGTCGGCGGCAGGCATCGCCGCACCGCTCGTCCTCGGCGTCGGTCTCGCCACGCTCGCGCACAACCGGGTGGACATCTACCCGCCCGGCATCTCGCCGCTCGTCGGCGCGCTGTTCATCGGGGTCACCCTCGCCATCACCGCCTTTCCGATGCTGGCGCGCATCATCAACGAGCGCGGCCTCACCCACACCCGGTTCGGCTCGGTCTCGCTGGCCGCCGGCGCCCTTGACGACGCCGTGGCGTGGATTCTGCTGGCGGCGGTGCTCAGCCTGGCGGGCGGCGGGACGAGCACCTTCGTCCTGGCGGCGGCCGGCACGGTCGGACTCGGGGTGCTCCTCGCCGTGTTCGTGCGGCTGCGACCGCGAGCCCTTGACTGGGCGCGGCGGCTGACCGAGGAACACCTGCTGCTGGTGACCGTCCTCGTCCTGTTCGTCGCCGCCTGGTACACCGACCGCATCGGCCTGTACGCGGTGTTCGGCGCGTTCAGCCTCGGCGTCGCCTTCCCCCGCGACCCGGTGGTGACGCGCGCGGTGCGGGCCATCGAGCCGGTCAGCCGCATCGTGTTCCTGCCGCTGTTCTTCACGTACTCGGGGCTGAACACCGACTTCACGCTGCTGTCCGGCGGCGGGATGCTGCTGTTCACGGTGGCCTGCGTCCTGGTGGCGGTCGTCAGCAAGTTCGGTGCCTGCTGGGCGACGGCGCGGCTGCTGGGCGAGCCGCAGGACGTCGCCGTCCGCGTCGGCACGCTGATGAACGCCCGCGGCCTGATGCAGCTCATCGCCATCAACGTCGGCCTTGCCGCGGGCATCACCTCCCCGGCGCTCTTCGGCGTCCTCGTGATCGTCGCCCTGGTGACGACGGTGATGACGTCCCCGCTGCTCACCCTCTGGGACCGCCTCGACCACGGCCGGGCCCGGAAGGCGGCGTCGGTGGCGGAACCGGCGGCTGGTTGACACGAGGGGGGCGGTCGTCGCGGGTCAGGGCGCGCGCAGCAGCGAGGCATGGATACGGGTGATGGCCCGCAGCACCTCGTCCCGGTTCCTGGCCTGCTGCATCCAGGCAGGCAGCCGGGCCGTCACGGTCATCTTGCGGCCGTGGTCGTGCCAGGGGATCCCTTCACGCAGCGGCGCCTGCACGAACTGCCTGATCAGGTCGAGGTGTTGGAGGTTGTAGGCCCACACCCATCCGTGCCGGGTCTCGGTCTGCAGCCACAGGCGCGTGCGGAAGTACGGGTCTCCGGCCGGCGCGTACCAGTCGCGGTGCAGGCTGACGCGCCGACCGCTCCACTCCTTCGCCGTTCCGCACGACCGGCAGACGAGCCGCCTCGGCGCGAACAGTGCGTCGCCGGGTGCCGGGTCCTGACTTGGCGCCGGCACGACGTGCGCGATCTTGTCGCATGCCGGGCAGCGCACGAGTACGGAGGCCAGGAAGTCGTACTTGGTGCTGCGGGGGTCCCGGAAGCGTCGGGGAGCGGGGCTCGTACTCATCGCATCAGTATGGGGAGTTCGGTCCCGTGCGGCACGCAAGTTTTGCGGGAGCCGATCTGCCCCGGTACCAGGCTCTGAGCAGGGCCTCCGCACGCTAAGCCTCGTCAGCCAGTGCCTTACGGGCCAGGTCGCGGAGCCAGGTGTGGGCGGGGTCCGTGTCGTAGCGCTGGTGCCAGGACAGGTAGATCGTGGCCGGGGGGAGGTCGAGCGGCAGCGGGAGCAGGGTGAGGCCGAGGGGTGCCGCCGTGGGGCGTGCTGTCGATTCGGGGGCCGTGACGACGAGGTCGGAGTCGCGGGCGAACGCGAACGCCGTTGCTTCCGTGGGCGCGGTCGCCACGACCCGCCGGGTGAGGCCGTGCCGCGCGAGGGCGTCGTCGAGCGCGTTGCCCAGTTTCCCGCGCCGCGAGACGGTGAGGTGCTCGGCCTCGGCGTACTGCTCGGCGGTGACGGCCTCGGCCCGGGCGAGCGGGTGTTCCTGGCGTACGACCATGACGTGCCGCGTCTCGGCCACCCGCTCGGCGCGGAGGTCGGGCGCGGCCGGAGGGTTCGCGTTGGCCTCCAGGTCGACCTCGCCGCGCCGCAGCTCGGGCGTGTCACCGCTCGACTCGGCGAGGAACCGCAGCCGTACGCCCGGCGCCTGTTCACGGACGGCGGCGAGGAGCGCGGGGCCGCTCAGGGCGACCAGCGAGTCGTGCCAGCGGAGCGTGAAGGTGCGGTCGAGCGTTGTGAGGTCGAGCGCGCGGCTGGGTGCCAGCACGCCCTGGACCTGCTGCAACAGCTCGTGCACCTGCTCGCGGACGGCGATCGCGTACGGCGTCGGGGTCATGGTCCGTCCGGTGCGCACCAGGATCTGGTCGCCCGTCGTGCGCCGGATCCGGCCGAGGCTGCGGCTCATGGCGGGAGCGGTGACGTGCAGACGCTGTGCCGCTCCGGCCACGCTGCCTTCTTCGAGGAGTGCGTCGAGCGCGGCGAGCAGGTTCAGATCCAGTTGCATGGGAGTCATCCTAGCCGTGCTTTACATGCACTTGAGGTTAGCGGTGCGCCCTTCTACCTTCGAGGTGCGGACACGGAAGGCACGCGGATCATGCCTCCCCCCGCCTCCTCAACTGCCCTGCTCACCCTGCTCGGACGGGAGCACCGCCATGCCTGAACTGATCCAGACCGACGCCGACCTGCTGGCCGAGACCGTGACCGCCGTGCGCGACGCGGGCACCGTGCTGCGGGAGCGGTTCGGCGACGTGGTCCGCCACCGGACCCGCGCCGAGCTGATGCGCGCGCTCGCCGTCAACGACGACGCGGCCCTCGAAGTCCTGCGCCCGCGCCTCGCCTCCCTGCGCCCGGACGCCGGGTTCGTCGAGGACGAGCTGGCGGGTGGCGCCCTGCCGCCCGGCGAGTGGTGGGTCCTCGACCCGGCCGAGGGCAACGTCAACCACTTGCACGCCCTGCCGGAGTGGGCGGTGACGGCCACGCTCGTACGCGACAACCAGCCGGTCCTCACCGCCGTGCACGTACCGCTGACCGGTGAGACCTACACCGCGCTCGCCGGCGGCGGCGCCCACCTCGACGGCCGCCCCCTGCGCGTCTCCGACACCGCGGACCTCGGCCTGAGCCTCGTGGCGACGAGCCAGGCCAGGCCGGACGAGGACGAGGAGGTCGTGCGCCGCGTGGGCTCCTCGATCACCGCGATGCTCCTCGGCGCGCTGGTGGTGCGGACCTCCGTACCCGCCACCCTGCACCTGCTGAACGTGGCCGCCGGCCGGATCGACGCCTTCTGGCAGTTCGCCGGCGCCCGCGCGGACCTGCTCCCCGGCGCGCTGCTCGTCGCCGAGGCCGGTGGGCGGATCTCCGACGCCGAGGGCCGCCCCTGGACGACGGAGAGCGCGAGCTTCCTGGCCGCCGCGCCCGGCGTGCACGGCGAGGCCGTCACCACGCTCTCCCGCTGACTCCCCCTACGACAGCCGAACACACCGGAAGGACAACATCAGCATGACCAGGATCGCCGTACTCGGGAACGGCCGCGTCGGCGGCAGCCTCGCCCAAGCCCTCACCCGGGCCGGACACGAGGTGACCGTCGCGGACCGCTCACCAGGGACCGCCGCCGAGGCCGCCCGGACGGCGGAGGTCGTCGTCAACGCCACCCCCGGCGCCGGATCGCTGGAACGGCTCACCGCGCTCCGCGAGGAACTGCGCGGCAAGATACTCGTCGACGTCTCCAACGCCACCGTCGACGGCCCGGACGGGCTCCCGACCGCCCTGCTCCACCCCGGCTCCAGCCTCGGCGAGCTACTTCAAGAAGCGCTCCCCGACACCTACGTCGTCAAGACGCTCAACACGATGCTGTTCACGGTGATGACCGCGCCCGCCTCGCTCGTCCAGGCCCCGACCGTCTTCCTCTCCGGCGAGGACGCGGAGGCCAAGAAGGTCGTACGAGGACTCCTCGCCGACCTGGGCTGGCAGGAGCGGTGGATGACGGACCTCGGCGGGATCGAGACCGCGCGGGCGACCGAGGCCGCGATCCTGTTCGTGCCCCATGTCATCCGCGCCGACGGATTCGCGCCCTTCGCCGTCTCGATCGCCCGCTGAGGCACCACCGACCCAACTAGAGCCAGCGGCGCAGGATCAGGCCCGGGGCACGGTGGGTGAGCCAGGCGCCTGCCAGGCCGATGACGGCACCGGCGGCTACGTCGCTGGGGTAGTGGGCGCCGCTCTGCACACGTTCGACGGCCACCAGGGCGGCCGGTACGGCGCACAGAGCACCGGCGAGGGGCCACACGGCGGCGACCGCGGCCGTGAAGCCGACGGCGGCGGCCGTGTGCCCCGACGGGAAGGACGAGGAGTCGGGGCGGTCCTCCGCCTCGTCGTGCGGGAACCACTCCTTGGGTGGCCGGGGCCGGTCGGCCAACTGCTTGCACACCGCGTTGGACGCCAGTTGTGCCACGGCAACGGCGGTGAGGCCCGCGGCGGCTGCCTTGCGGCCGCGCCAGCCGCCCGCCGAAGCCATCACCACGGCCGCGCCGCACCACAGCTTGGTGCCCTCCGCCGCTTCCTCCACCGCCGACAGCGTCCGGTGAAAAGCGGGCGGGGTGCTGTCCGCAAGCCGCTGCGCCACTCTCCGGTCTGTCTCACGAATCTCTGTCATCACGCCCATGGCCTGCGAGTTTCCCGAAGATCACCGGTTATGCGCGGCGCTCTCGCCGATCGGTTCGCGCAGGTTCAGGCGGCCCGCTGCGAGGGCACGGGCTCGCCGCCTTTATGAGCACAGGCGCGCCCGGTCTCGGCGTAGGGCAAGCGCATACGGTGCACCAGGTCACGCGTCGCACGCCGGGTGAGACGACTGCGCCAGGAGACGTCGGGGTAGCACGCGCGCAGGTGGGCGACGGCGCGCATCCCCAGACCGCTGTCCTGCAGCGGCGAGGCGACGTACATCTCCGTGATCACGCCGCTCGCGCACTGTTCGCACACCTCGTAGGTGAGCTGGCCGACGATGCGGCGCGTGTACACGAGCAGCAGGCTGTCGGCGGAGGCGGCAGGCGCGGGCGAGTGCACGATCTCCACGTCGCGGTAGGCGAGCAGCCGCCGGTGCAGCTTGCCGCGCCGTCGGCGCGCCCGGGCGTGCCGTGAGGCGTTGCGCCCGGGAAGCGCGCGTGCGAACGAGGTCGGCGCCGCTGCGAGTGTCTCAAGCATGCGAGCCGACTACCCCCGCGACATGACCTCAATCGACGCGCCTGCCCCCGCGGCTTACCATGCACAAAAAGGAGCACCATGACCATTAATGAAGACTCCCCTCAGTACGCCACGGGTACGGCCCTCGTGACCGGTGCCTCCTCGGGCATCGGCGCGGCCTACGCGCGACGACTCGCCGCGCGCGGCCACGACCTCGTGCTGGTGGCCCGCCGCGCGGAGCGCCTGAAGACGCTGGCCGCGCAGGTGTCCGAGGAGCACGGCGTACGGGTGGACACCCTCGTCGCGGACCTGAGCGACACCGGCGACCTGGACCGGGTGGTCGCGCGGGCCGCCGGTGACGACATCGGCATGGTGGTCAACAACGCGGGCATCAACGGCTACGGCCCCTTCGCCGAGACCGACCCCGCCCTCCTGGAGAAGGTGATCGCCGTCAACGTCGTGGCGGTCACCCGGATCGCGCGCGCGGCCGTACCGGGGATGCTGGCCCGGGGCCGCGGCACCGTCGTGAACGTGGCGTCCACCCTCGCCTTCGCGGGCTCGCTGCCGCCGGACCCGCTGCCGACCCGGGCGGTCTACGGAGGGACCAAGGGGTACGTGGTCACCTTCAGCCGCACCCTCGCCGCCGAGCTGACCCCGTCGCCGGTCCGTGTGCAGGTGCTGTGCCCCGGGCTGACCGCGACCGAGTTCCACCTCACCCAGGGTCAGGAGCCGGTGGGCGGTGCGGAGGCGCGCGTGCACGACGACGGGGGCATGCCCGTCGAGGACGTGGTGACCGCGTCGCTCAGGGCGCTGGAGACCGGCGAGGTCGTATGTGTGCCGGGGCTGGTCGACGGCGCGGCGGTGGACCGCGTCACCGCGGCCGAGACCGGACTCCGCGCCTCGGCCACCAGCACGCTCGCCCCGCGCTACGCGCAGGGGTCTCGTCAATAGCCCCGGCCCGCCTTGTAGTTGGACGGCAGCTCGAAGACGAACTCGCGCGGGTCGCTGTACGCCTGCTCCATCAGCACCGGCACGCTGTGGTAGCCGGTCGTGTAGAGGTTCCGGTTCGGGTCCCACGTGTTGTACGCGAGGATCGCCGCCTGCTTCTTCTTCATGTGCGAGGCAGGGATGTCGACCACGTAGTCCGCGCCGCGGTCACGCTTGTCGCGGCTGTACGCCTCGTAGGTGTAGATGTGGTTGAAGCGGACGTCCTTCAGCTCGCCGTTCTTCTTCAGGAAGTAGGCGGCGTCGCTGCACGCCTTGTGCGTGGCGTTCGGGGGCCACTCCCCCGGCTTGGTCGTGTCGAGCCAGCCCGCGGTGAACTTGTGCGAGGCGCCCGGGTACTGCTCGATGAGCTGGCGGACCTTGCCCCGGATCTTGTTGACGAGGGCCGTGTACTCCTCCGGCGTGCCGTAGGCGTCGTCGCCGAGCTTGAAGTTGATGACCTTGTCGACGCCGAGGGCCTTGGCCGAGAGCATGAACTCCGACGTGCGGGCGGAGACCACCTCGGGTGTGTCGCCCGTGTCCTGCCACCCCAGCTTGTGGTAGTGGCCGGGCGCCGAGCACCTGTCACCGAGGTCGCAGGGGTTCTTGTCGAGGGCCTGCGCGATGCCGCCGTTCTCGCCCTTGGTGACCAGGACCAGATAGACGGGTCTCCCGGCGGCCTTGTGCTCCAGGATCGTGCCGGCCATGCCGATCGCCTCGTCGTCCTGGTGGGGCGAGTAGAAGATCGCGGGTGCCGCCGCCGCGGCGGCGCCCGTGCTGCCCACGGTGGAGTGGAGCGCGACGCCCGCGGCGGTCAGACCGGCGGCGGTCAGCACCGATCGCCGGGAAGGACCGGCGGGTACGGCGTCGTGGTGCGGGGTTGCGGACATGCGGCGACTCCAGGTCTCGTCGGGTCACACGCGGCTCCCGACCGGTCCTGCGCGGGTCCGGCCGGGCGCGGCGGCTGTGTGTACCGCCAACCTCGCAGGGCCCGTTCCCGTCCCGCTAACGTCTCGCTTCCGTACCGCTACCGTCGGTCGGCCCCGAACCGCTCGGGCCGGGCGTGGAGTTCGCCTGCCTGCGTGGCGCCGCCAGGCCGACGCCCGGTTCTCGTACCGGAGACCAGCTCCTCCAGCAGTTCGACGGTGCGCCGCACCGCGGGGTGCCGCGCCACCGACTCCTTCACCGCGACGCTGAGGCGGCGGACCGGGGTGGGGGACACCAGCGCGACGGTCGTCAGGCCGTCCGGCAGCTGGCCGATGGCGAGCGCCGGTACCACCGTCAGGCCGATGCCCGTCGCCACGAAGGACATCGCGGTCCGGTAGTCGTGCGTCTCCACCACGAAGCCCGGGGAGAACCCGGCCTGCGCGCAGGCGTTGAGAAGCACCTGACGGCAGGTGCCTTCGTGGAGGTCGTTGTCGACCCAGTGCCGCTCGGCGAGGTCCGCGAGCGGTACCTCCGGCAGACCGGCGAGCGGATCGTCGGCGCGGACGACGGCGACGTAGGGGTCCTCGGCGAGCCTGTGCACGCGGACGGCCCCCGGGTGCTCGGCGCCGGACTCTTCCACGAAGATGTCCACGTCCGGCTCGCCCTGCGTGTACTCGGTGAGCAGCAGGTCCAGCCGTAGCTCCGGGAACTCGGCCCGCAGCGCGGCGACGGCCGGCGCCAGCAGCGCGGAGCCCGCCGAGCTGAAGTAGCCGATCGAGAGGCTGCCCACGCGACCGGCGCGCAGATCCCCGACCACGCGCTCGACCCGGCCGAACGCCTCGAACAGCGTGTCGGCCTCGGCGGCGAGGATCCGGCCGGCCGCGGTGGGCTCGATGCCGCGGCCCGACCGTTCGAACAGGCGCAGGCCGGTCTCCCGCTGGAGTGTGGCGAGTTGCTGGCTGACGGCGGAGGGCGTGTAGCCGAGCGCGGCGGCGCTCGCCCGGATCGAACTCGTCGCGACGACCGCCCGCAGGACGCGGAGCCGTGGGATGTCCAGCATGAGCGCACTGTACAGCGATGCTTAACACACGTACAGAACTCGTCGCTTGTCCTTCACATACGGTGCGGCCGACGATGGCCGGGTGACCGATCTTCGCGAGACAGCCCCGCCCACCGCCCCCGTCAGCACGCACCTCGGAAGGACCGCGGCCGCCGCCGGACTCGCGGTCGCGCTCTGGGCCTCGGCGTTCGTCGCCATCCGGGGCATCGGGCACGCCCTCTCCCCCGCGCCGCTGGCGCTGCTGCGCCTCGGCGTCGCGGCCGCCACGCTCACGGTGCTCGCGGTGGCCAGGCGGTCGGTCCGGGTCCGTCTGTCCCGCACGGCGTTCCTGCTGATCGCCGCCTACGCCGTGCTGTGGCTCGCCGGGTACACCGTCGCCCTCAACGCGGGCGAGCAGCACGTCGACGCCGGGACCGCGGCCCTCCTGGTGAACCTCGCGCCGCTCCTCGTCGCGGTCGCCGCCGGGAAGTTCCTCGGCGAACCCTTCTCCCGCTCGCTGATCGCCGGTTCGCTCGTCGCGCTGGGCGGCACCGCGATCATCGCGGCCGGGGCGACCGCGCAGCGCGACTGGGCGGGCGTCCTGCTGTGCCTCCTGGCCGCCGTCCTCTACGCCGCGGGCGTCATGGTGCAGAAGGTCACCCTGCGCCACGTCGACGGCTTCACCGCGATCTGGCTGGGCTGCGTCGTCGCGACGGCGGTCCTGCTGCCCTGGGCGCCGCAGCTCGTCGGCGAGTTGCGGGTGGCGTCCGGCGGGGCCGTGCTGGGCGCCGTCTACCTTGGCGTGTTCCCCACAGCGATCGGCTTCACCGCCTGGGCCTACGCGCTGCGCCGCATGGACGCCGGCCGTCTCTCCGCCGTCACGTACGCCGTTCCGGCCGTGTCGGTGCTGCTGTCGTGGCTGCTGCTCGCCGAGATCCCGACGGCGTACGGCCTTGTCGGCGGCGCGCTCTGCCTGGCCGGCGTCGCCCTGTCACGTCGGCGGTGATCCTCGCGCGGGCGGTCGGCCGGGGCGTGGCCTCACAAGGGGTCACGCCCCGACGTCCGCAGGAGGCAGAATCACCGCATGACAAAGCTGCCGGTACGGTCGGTTCGTCGTCCCTCCTCTGATTCCGTGCTGTCGTTGTGGTCGCAGGACTCCGTGCTGTCGATCGGCTCGGTGGGCTCGGTCCTGTCCGTCGGGTCCGTCGGCTCGGCCCTGTCGGTCGGCTCGATCGGGAGCGCCCTGTCGGTCGGCTCCATAGGGTCCGCGCTGTCCCTGATCTCCACCGGATCGTGGCTGAGCACGGCGTCCCTGTTCTCGGCGCAGTCCCGCTGGTCGGTGCTGTCCTGGCGCTCCTCGCACAAGTCGCTGACCATGGGGGCGGCGGTCGGAGCGGGCACAGCGGGCCTTCTGCTGCTCGCCCGTGCGCGGACCCGGACCCGCTGAAGGACGAAAGGCGCCCCATGAACTCCGTCGAGGACGTCGACGCGCTGGCCGCGCGTGCGCACCACGGACAGGTCGACAAGGTCGGCGTGCCCTACATCGAGCATGTGCGGGCGGTCGCCGCCGGGCTCGTGCCCTTCGGCGAGGAGCTCGTCATGGCCGGTCTCCTGCACGACGTCCTGGAGGACACCGACTGGACCGCCGAGGGGCTGCTCGGCGCCGGGGTGCCGGCCGGAGTCGTGGACATCGTGCGGGTTGTCACCAATCAAGCCGGGACGGAGTACGCGGAGAAGGTCCGCCGGATCACCGGCGACCCGCGCGCCACCCTCGTGAAGATCGCCGACAACGCGCACAACTCCCGCCAGGACCGGGCCGCGCGGCTGCCCCGGGACGAACAGGAGCGCCTGGCCGCCAAGTACCGTGCCGCGCGTGCCGTGTTGTGGGCGGCGGCCGACCCGCGGGACGTCGAGACGATCGTGCGCGTCGTCAATCCGTCCCTCCTCGACGACGGGCTACCTCAGGACCGCCTCCTCCGGCGCGGGTGAGCCGTCCCAGCGCATACGGGACCAGGGGAGCGCCAGTTCGTCCGTGCCGCGCACCTGTCGCGGGGCCAGGTCCTCGATACGGGACGCCTCCTGGTGGCGGGCGAAGACCGTGTCCACGTAGCGGTGGCCGGTGTCGGCGGCGATGAACACAGCGGTGCGTCCCGGGTCCTCGCGGCGCTCCCAGCGGGCGGCGAGGTAGGCGGCCCCGGTGGACAGTCCCGCGAAGACGGCGTGCCGGCGCAGCAGGTCGACGCTGCCGGTGAGGGCCGCGTCGAAGGAGAGCCAGTGCAGGACGTCGTAGAGGTCGTGGCGGACGTTGCCGAACGGGATCGAGCTGCCGATGCCCGCGATGATGATCTCCGGATCGGCGACGTGCGCGCTGCCGAAGGTGACGCTCCCGTACGGCTGGACGCCGGCCAGTCGTACGTCGGCGGAGCGTTTGCGCAGGTAGTGGGTGAGGGCGCCGGTGGACGCCCCGGAGCCCACTCCCCCGGCGAAGGTGAGCGGCGCGTCGCCGGTCAGCGTGTGGATGTGGTCGGCCACGGCTTCGTAGCCGAGGTAGTGGATGGCGTCGTGGTACTGGCGCATCCAGTGGTGGTCCGGGTGGTCCCGCAGGATCTCGCGGACACGGGCGACGCGGCGGTCCTGGTCGAGCTTGAGGCTGCTGCTGGGCGGCATCTGCTCCAGCCGCGCGCCGAGGATGCCGAGTTGGGTGCGCAGGGTGTGGTCGACGGTGGTGGAGCCGACGATGTGGCAGCGCATGCCGTAGCGGTGGCAGGCCAGGGCGAGGGCGTAGGCGTAGATGCCGCTGGAGCTGTCGACCAGGGTGTCGCCGCGCCGTACGGCCCCGGTGTCGAGCAGGTGGCGTACGGCGGCCAGGGCGGAGACGACCTTCATCGTCTCGAAGCGCAGGCACAGGAGGCCGTCGTCGAGGCGTATCAGGTCCGGGCGGCTGATGGCTTCCGAGATGTGTTCGTCCACGTGTACTCCTCGGTCGTGGGGCTCGCGGCGGTGGTGAAGGTCCTGGTCGGGGTGATGCCCTCGGCGGCCAGGGCGCGGGCGCAGCGGCGCAGTCTGTGGCGCAGTCCTGGGGTGCGGGGGTCGTAGAGGAGGCCGGCGACGTTGCCGCTGTGGGCGATCTGGACGCCGGCGGCGCCCGTGCGGTCGGCGATGCGGGTGAGCGCGGGGAACTCCTCGTGGCGCAGGACGCGTTGGCGCAGGCGGGCGCTGGCGGTGCTGACCCGGCCGAGCAGGGCGGTGTCGGCGTCGGTGACCGCGCGGCGCAGCATGCGGCGCAGGTGTGCGTAGGCGGCGAGGTCGTCGTCGTACGGCCGGGTGGGGAGGGAGAGGGTGTCGACGGGTGCGCCGCCGCCGAGCGCACACCCGACCACGACGGCGGGCGGCAGCGCGGAGCCCAGTGTTTCGAGGACGCGGCCCTCGCGCTGGGCGAAGAGCAGGGGGCGCGCCCCGTGCATGAGGGGGTCGCTGGCGCCTTCGGCGCGGACCGCGATGCGGGCGATCGTGACCGGTGGCAGCAGTACGCCGCAGGAGTCGGCGACCGCCCGTACGGTGGCGATGACGTCGCTGGTGGAGGAGCCCATGCCGAGGCCGATGGGGAGGTTCCCGGTGAGGGTCAGCTCGCCGCCGTACGGCTCCGGGCCGTGGTGTGCGGCGCATTCCCGGAGCGCGAGGACGGCGGCCGTCCGCGCCTTGTCGCGGCCCGCGGGCACCACCGTCACCTCGTCCGGTGAGGCGCCGGGGTGCTGGGTGAAGCGGGCGGTGCTGCCGGGCCCGTCGACCGGGAGGGTGACGAGCGCGTGGACGGGGCGGCGCCGCTCGTCGAGGAAGACGCCTTGCAGGATCTCGCCGTGGTGGCAGGCGGCGCGTCCGGTCCCCTGTCTCGTACGGGCGGCGGTCCGCGGCGGGCGGGTGGCGGCCGTCATGCGCGGGCCGTCGCACGGTAGCGGTAGAGGGTGGTGGCCTCGGCGCTGAACTGCGAGAAGGGGAAGGGCTCCGCGGACAGGGCGGTCACGCCGTGGCCGAGGAAGGCACGCGCCACGGCGCTGCCGGTCTGGGCGTAGACGACCAGGGGTACGCCGCGTTCGCGACATCGTGCCAGGACGGTGTCGAAGCTGCCGTTGCTGAGGGTCATGCCGGTGGCGACGACCGCGTCGGCGGTGTCGAGGACCTCGTGCATGTCGTCGGTGACGGGGTCGCCCCACTGGGTGGTGCGCAGGTTGAAGTCGCAGAGCAGGGGGTCGCCGCCGCGCTCGCGGATGGCCGCGACGAGCGGGTTGACCACCCCGATGAGGCCGACCTTGGCCCCGGCGTCGATGTCGAGGAGTCCGGCGATGGCCGCGTCCCGGGCCAGTGCGCGGGTCTCGGGGGTTCCGGCGGGCAGGGTGACCGGTTCCGCCCCGGGCGCGTCCCGGTGCGGGCGGACGGAGCCGAGGTAGGCGTCGAGCGCGGCGATCCGCAGCGGCCGGGGCCCTTCGCGCAGCAGCGTGTCGACGGGGGCGCCGGAGGCGTCACGGCACAGCGACGCGTCGACCTCGCCGGCCTCGAAGGCGCAGCCGCCGAAGGAGTGGCCGAGGCGGACGAGGAGGTACTGGTTGAGGTAGGTGGTGTCGCCGCCGGCCAGCCGTGTGCCGTGGTGCGCCCAGAACACGCTGGTCGCGACGAGGTCGGCGGGGCGGGGTCCGTGGTCGCCCGCCAGGACGGCGGCCAGGAGTTCGTCGGTGTTCTTCATCGCTGTCCTCGTGTCGATTGCGGTGGGCGGGCGGGGCGTGGGGCGGTTCATGCGGTCCTTGGGATGGGGCGAGGGCGGCCCTTGAGAAGGGAGTTCACGTCTGGCGGTGGTTCATCGTCCGAGTCCGCGGAGGTACGTGGCGAGCTTCTCCAGGCCGTCGATGTTGCGCGGGCCGCTGATGCCCTCGTTGTAGTCGAGGACGAAGAAGTTGTTCTTCCTCACGGCGGGGAGTTCCCTGGTGTGCGGGGACTTCTTGAGGAAGTCGATCTTCTTCTTGGCGGGCAGGTCGCCGTAGTCGAGGATGACGACGACCTCGGGCTCCGCCTCGGTGACGGCCTCCCAGTTGACCTGCGTCCAGCGCTCGTCGAGGCCGTCGAAGACGTTCCGGCCGCCCGCCGCCTTGATCATGTCGTTGGGCGGCACCTGGTTGCCCGCGGTGAACGGCTGGTCGGTGCCGGAGTCGTAGAGGAAGACGGGCACCCGTTTCCCTGCCGGGGCCTTCGCCTCGACCGCCGCCACCCGCTTCTTCAACCCGTCGACCACCTGCGCGGCCTTCTTCTCGACCCGGAAGATCCTGCCCAGTCTCTCGAAGTCGGTGTACAGGGCCTCGAAGGGGGTCTTCCGCTCCGGGTGGCGCGGGTAGTTGAAGCAGCTCTCCGTGTGCATGAAGCTCTGGATGCCGAGCTTGTCCAGGATCTCGGGGGTGATGCCGCGCTCGTCCTTGAACCCGGAGTTCCAGCCGGCCACGACGAAGTCGGACTTGGCCTCGACCACGACCTCCTTGTTCAGGAGGTCGTCGCTGAGCATCTTCACCTTCGCGTACTCCGACGCCCAGGGCGACTCGCTCACCGGAGGGTTCGCGGGCGGCATCACATAGCCGTACACGTGGTCGGTGAGGCCGAGCGCGAACAGCTTGTCCGCGCTGCCGCCCTCGTAGGCGACGGCCCGCTCGGGCACGGTGTACCGCACCGGTTCGCCGCAGCGGTTCACGGTGACCTTGCCGCCCGCCTTGGCGTCGTCGGACGTGACGTCGGCGCCGCAGCCGCTGAGCGCCAGGACCGCCGCGAGAGCGGAGCCGAGGGCGGCGGCCCGGCGGGGCGTGGTGAGGTCATGAGGGGTGCGCATGGATGCGTGATGCCTTTCGAGAGGTCGGATCGGGTCAGCGCGTCGGGTCGGGTCAACGGGTCGGGTCGAGCGAGTACAGGAGCTGCGGGTCGCCGGTCAGCGGGTGCGGTACGACGCTGGCCCTGACGCCGAAGACGTCGTCGACGAGCTGGGGCGTGAGCACGTCAGCAGGTGCGCCGGAGGCGACCAGGCGGCCCCGGGAGAGGACGCCGAGCCGGTCGCAGGCGGCCGCGGCGAGGTTGAGGTCGTGCAGGACGACGAGGACGGTGAGCCCCGAGCCGCGCAGCAGCGACAGGAGGTCGACCTGGTGGCGGACGTCGAGGTGGTTGGTCGGCTCGTCCAGGACGAGGATGCTCGGCTCCTGCACGAGAGCGCGGGCCAGCAGGACGCGTTGCCGCTCGCCGCCCGACAGCGTGAGGACGCCGCGGTGGGCGAGGTGTCCGATGTCGAGCCGGTCCATCGCCCGCGCGCACAGGTCGCGCTCCCGGTCGCCGAGCGCCTGGTTGCCCCGGAGGTGGGGCGCGCGGCCGAGGGCGACGACCTCCTCGACCGTGAAGTCGAAGTCGACGCCACCGTCCTGGGTCATCGCGGCGACGGCGCGGGCGGTGTGCCGCAGCGGAAGGCGGGGCAGCTCCTCTCCGTCCAGCCGGACGGTTCCCGAGGTGGGGCGCAGCGCCCGGTACACGCAACGCAGGGCGGTGGACTTGCCGCTGCCGTTGGGGCCGACGAGCCCCACGACCTGGCCGTCCGGCACGTCGAGGGAGAGTTCGCGTACGAGGGCCTTGCCGTCCGTCACCACGGAGAGCCGGTCGAGTTCCAGGCGCATGTCAGCGTCCCCCGAAGGTGTAGCCGCGGCGGCGCATCAAGGTGAGGAAGACCGGGACTCCGACGAGCGCGGTGATGACCCCGAGGGGCAGTTCGCGCGGCGCGGCCAGGGTCCGTGCGGCCAGGTCGACCCACACCATGAAGACCGCTCCGGCCAGGGGTGCCACCGCGAGGACGCGGGCGTGCGGGGCACCGACGACCATCCGCACCACGTGCGGCATGACGAGGCCGACGAAGGCGACGGCTCCGCTGACCGCGACCATGACGCCGGTGACGAGCGAGACGATGACCAGCAGCACCTTGCGGTGCCGGTCGGCATCGAGGCCGAGGCTCGCGGCGGTCTCGTCGCCGAGGGAGAGGACGTCCAGCGCCCGCCCGTACCGGTGCAGGACGAGGAGTCCGGACAGGACCACGAAGGACACGACGGGCAGCGCGCCCCAGGTCGCGGCGCCGAAGCTGCCCATGGTCCAGTACAGGACCATGCTCGTGGCCTCGCTGTCCGGCGCGAAGTAGATGATCAGGCTCATGACAGCCTGGAAGCCCAAGGACAGGGCCACGCCGGTGAGGACGAGGCGCAGGGGCGACAGCGCGCCCCGCCTTGACGCGGCCACGTAGACCAGGAGGGAGGCTAGGAGCGCACCGGTGAAGGCGCCCGCGGAGACGGCGTAGACACCGAGTGCGGCGAACCCTCCGGTGACCGTGACGGCGACGGCGCCGACGGAGGCGCCCGACGAGACGCCGAGGACGAAGGGGTCGGCCAGCGCGTTGCGCACCATGGCCTGGATCGCGACGCCGACCGCGCTCAGTCCGGCGCCCACCAGCGCCGCGAGGAGCACGCGCGGGGTCCGGATCTGCCAGATGATCTGATACGTCGTCACTTCGTCCGCGTCGATGCGGCCCCCGCTGAGCGCCGCCCACAGATGGCGTGCCGTCTCAGCCGGGCCGATGACGGCGGGGCCGAGCCCGATCGCGACGACGACGGACACGAGGAGCAGCGCGGTCAGCACCGCGCAGGTGAGCAACAGCGCCTTCCGGGACGCGAATCGGCTCCGCCCGGCCGCGGGCGACCGGGGCGCGGACGCCTCGGCCGGGTCGACCGTGTCCCCGTCGGCCGCGTTCCCGTCGGCGGCCGGCGGGGAGGTCGTGGGCACGGGCATGTGCGGCACCTTCGCTTTCTCTGGATCATGTCCGTCGGACGGGGCTCGGGCATGCGGATTCAGCGCTGCGGGCAGCGCGGAACGGCATGCGGAACAGGGCGCACGCCCCTCGCGGGGCGGCGACGAACAGCACTCTAATGGAAATGATTATCACTGCGATAGTGTGCTCCCGCTGCCGCGCCGACATGAGCGCGAGCGCACCGGCTCCGCCGCTCAACCACGCTGCCGGACAAGGACCTTGCCCCCCCGACACGACAGGAGTGCCTCCTCGTGCCCACCCCCTCCGCCACCCCCCTCGCCACCGAGACCCCACCCCGCACCAACCGATCGATCCTGCGCGACCTGGCCTTTCTCCGCCTCTGGACGGGCGCCACCGCGTCGGGCCTCGCCACCTGGGCCCTGCCCTTCGTCCTCGGCCTCGCCGTCTTCGACCGGGCCCTGGCCGCCACGGACCTCGGGCTGCTGCTCGCCGCGCGCACGGTGGGATTCCTGGCCGCGGTGCCCGTGGCCGGAGTCCTGGCCGACCGGCACTCCCGCCGGGGCGTCGTGCTGTGGGCGGGGCTCGCCGCCGGAGCCGCGGCGCCGGTCATAGCCGCTGGACTGGACCGCTCGGTCCTCCTGATGGCGGCCGCCGCCGCGGTGGCGGGAGCGGGCCAGGGCGCCTGCAGGCCCGCCTACCAGGCCCTGATCGCCGAGGTCGTCGACGCCGGGCGGAGGCAGCAGGCCAACGCCGCCATGACCCTCGCGGTACGCGTGACCACACTGGTGGGCCCTTCCCTCGCGGCGCTGCTCGCCGTCGTCCTGGACACCCGGGCGCTGCTGGTGGGCATCGGGCTGCTGTGGCTGGTCGCGGCTCTCGTCCCCGGGCGGGGCGCGCGTCCGGGAACCGCCGCGACCGCAATCACTGCCGGGGCGAGCAGGGCGTCTTTCGTGAGCGAGTTCGCCGAGGGCGTCCGTGAGGCGCGCAGGCACCCGTGGTTCCTCGCCGGTCTCGGCGCGCTCACCGCCGTCATCGCCACCGGCTACTCGGCGACCGGCGTCGCCCTCCCCCTGGTCAGCCGCGACGCGTACGGCACCGAGGTCGTCCTCGCGGGCGCGATGACCGCCTACACCGCCGGAGCGCTGGCCGGTGCGCTGCTCATCGCCCGCTGGCGCCCCCGCTCCCCGGGCCGGGCCGCCCTGGCCGGTCTGGCCGCCTACGGGTTCGCCCCGCTCAGCCTCGTCCTGCCCGTGCACCCGGTCGTCGTGATGGCGGCCTACGCGGTCGCGGGCATCGGCATCGAACTGTTCAACGTGCCCTGGTTCACCGCCGCCCAGCGCGAAGTCGCCCCCGACAAACTGGCCCGGGTCTCCTCCCTGGACTTCCTGCTCTCCTACGGCCTCGCCCCGGTCGGCCTCGCCGTCATCGCGCCCGCCATCGACACGTTCGGCGCCACTCCAGTCCTGGTGGGGTGCGCGACGATCTGCTTCGCGGCACCGGCGGCCGCGGCGCTGGTGCCGAGCGCCCGCACGTTCTCGGCCTCGCCCGCGCGGGGCGCCGCCGAGCGTTGAGGACCGGCCGGGTCAGTTGTCCCCGGTGGCTTGCTCGTACGCCTGCCGTACCGCGGCCGGGACCCGTCCGCGCGCGGGTACGGCGTAGCCGTTGGCGCGGCCCCATACGCGGATGGCGCCCAGGTCGACGGGTGGTGTTGGCGAGGGCATGGGCGGACTCCACTGGTCGAGGTCGGACGGCTCGAAACCGATGTCGCCCTCCAAGAGGTCTCCGGGGAACTGCGGGACCGCCGTCTCCCCGCTCAGTACGGAGGTCAGGAACGCGGTGAGGCTTCCGTCGAAGACGAACCAGCGGGGGCCGCGCGCTTCGTTGACGGCGACGGTCCACGCGTCCGGCCGCTCCCGCGGATCGGTCACCCAAAACAGGCGCTCGCCGTTGTCGGTGCCGCCGCAGGGCAGCAGGAGCGCCGCGTCGACGGGAGGCGGGCAGATGCCCTGGGCCTCGTCCGCCCTCACCTGCTCGCGGAGCAGGTCGGCGGCGGGGCCCACGAGGCTGACGTGGACGGACGTGTGGCGGGGGTCGTGGATCCACAGGTAACCGGCGAAGCAGCCGGGGTCGTAGGTGGCGGTGAGGTGTTTGTAGTCGCTGGGGAGAGAGATGCCCAGAGTCGCCTCCACGCGCACCCAGTCGACCGGTGGCTGACGGGTGGCGGGCGGCGGGACGAGCCGCGTGAGGCGTTCAAGGGGGCTGGGCGATGGATACGCGTCCGTCATTTCTGCTGCCCCTGCCCGTCCGCCTCCAGGTTCGCGCGGAGCGTCGCCAGGGTGGAGGCGAGGCGTTCGAGGTCGTCGGCGGGGATGCCCTCGGTGAGCGAGGTGAGCGTGGCCGCCACCACGGGCCGGGCGGCGGTGAGCGCCTCCCTGCCCTCGGGCGTCAGCTCCAGCACGGAGGAGCGGCGGTCCTGCGGGTGCGGGACGCGGGTGCACCAGCCCGCGGCGACCAGCCGGTCCACCGCCTTGCTGACGGCCCCCACCGTGATCGCCACGTCGTTGACGATGTCGAGGACGCGGCAGCCCGGGATCGCGTCGATGATCTGCAGGAACTCGAACTCGCCCAGACCGAGGCCGCGTTCGGCGCGCAAGCGGGCGCTGACCGCGTTGTAGAGCCGGGTCTCCACGCGCACCAGGTCGGTGAAGAGCGGCGTGATGTGGATCACAGAGCCTCCGTTAGATTCCTGGGAATCCTCTTCCTCGGAAGGCGGTTGAATGCGAGCAGATGGATTCCTGGGAATCCATCTTCGCATCCCGAGCCCATGGAGGTCCGCATGTCCCGTCAGCAGCGCCGAGCCCTCGACACCGTGCTCCGCTCCGCGCCCCGCAGCGACACCCCCCTCACCCCCGCCGAACAGCGCGCCGCCTTCGCCGCCGCCATGACGCGACCGGCACCCGACGGCGTCACCACCCGCGACACCGTTCTCGGCGGCCGCCCCGCCCTGGAACTCGAACCGGCCGGGGCAGCCGCGCGCGGCCACCTGCTCTACCTCCACGGCGGTGGCTACGTCATCGGCTCACCGGCCACCCACGTCGGGCTGGTCGGTGATCTCGCCGCCCGCGCCGGGCTGCGCGCGACCTCCGTGGACTACCGGCTGGCGCCCGAACACCCCTTCCCCGCAGCGGTCGACGACGGGCTCGCCGCCTATCGCGAACTGCTGGCGAACGGCACCGACCCGCGCGAACTCGTCGTGGCCGGTGACTCGGCCGGCGGCGGCCTCAGCATCGCCACGCTCCTCGCCGCCCGCGAGGCCGGGCTGCCGCAGCCCGCCGCTGTGGTCGTCTTCTCCCCCTGGGTCGACCTCACCCTCTCCGGGGCGAGCATGCGGACCAAGGAGGACGCCGACCCGATCTTCACCGAGGCCGACGTGCGCGCCTACGCCGACCTCTACGTCCCTGCCGGCGACCGGCGCCACCCGCTGGCCAGCCCGGTCCTCGCCGACCTCTCCGGTCTCCCGCCCCTGCTCGTGCAGGTCGGCGCGAACGAGGTCCTGCTCGACGACGCGATCCGCCTGGCCGCCCGCGCGGGCACCGCCGACGTCGACACCACCCTGGAGATCGGCCCGGGCCTCCCCCACGTCTACCAGCACCACTACGGAATCCTCGACGAAGCAGACGCGGCCCTCGACCGAGCGGCCCGCTTCCTGACCGCCCATATTTCCGTCCCGGCCGAGGTGGGCTGAGTGCGGCGGGGCAGGGGGTGAGCTGGGGGCCAGCCCACGCTGGACGGCATGGTGTCGGCGCGGGCGCGAAACAACACCCTCCGGCACGCCCCGGCCCGCAGGTGGCCACAGAACAGGGCGTCAGACCGCGCGGGCAGCCGAGGCCCAACCGCCTGGAACCAGGGCGACGGGACAGGCCCTCCCGGTCCGCCGCGGCCAAGATCCACCGCGCGCACGCCCTGCTCGCGCTCACCAGCATCGACGCCACCAACCTCGAGGCGGCCCTGTCGGCGCGGGTCCTCAAGCCGGACCTGCGTGTGGTGCTCCGCCTGTACGACGACGCGTTCGCCGCCGCCGTCTACCGCACTCTGCGCGCCGCCCACCCCCGCGCCCTCACCCGCAGCCGCAGCGTCTCCACCCTCGCGGCGCCCGCTTTCGCGGGGGCGATGATGGGGCGGCAGATCCTCGGCGCCATACCCGTCGAGCGCAGCGTCCTGCTCTTCGCCGCGCTGGAGGTCGCCGGCCATCCGCATCTGGAGGGCCGCACCATCGCCGAGTCCTTCCGCCCCGGCCACTGGCGCGTCCTCGCGCTGGACACCGCCGCCCGGACCTCGCGGCGGCCCGCGCGTGCGACGACACCGGCGCCCGCTCCACCGGCCTGATCCGGAACCTGCCCGCCGGGTACGTCCTGCGCCCCCAGGACCGCGTCGTGGTCGCCACCACCCGTCAGGGCCTCGCCGAACTCCTCGGCCGCGTCCCGCACCGGACCGGCTCCTGACCGAGGAACGGCGCGGTCAGCTCCGCCGTCAGCGCCGCGAGCCGCGCGCGAGCCCCCGCGTCGTACGCCTGGGCGTGTGCGCGGTCCTCCTCGAACTGGTCGAAGTACCGCCCGGTGACGGCGTCCAGCGCGGGGTCGGCGACCA
Organism: Streptomyces sp. NPDC046939; assembly: GCF_040644575.1. Lineage (NCBI taxonomy): Bacteria > Bacillati > Actinomycetota > Actinomycetes > Kitasatosporales > Streptomycetaceae > Streptomyces > Streptomyces sp. NPDC046939. Next base: position 414,908 of record NZ_JBEYWV010000001.1, on the reverse strand, counting down.
GGCGCGACACCGCCCTGGCACCGTCGTCCGGACTCGCGGCAGGCGTGAAACCGCTCCCCCGCACCATCGGCGTGTCCATGAGGTGGGCGGGGTGCAGCGCGTTGACGGTGATCTTGTGCGGTGCGCTCTCGGCCGCCAGGTCGAAGGTGGCCATGATCAGGGCCAGTTTGCTGCGGCAGTAGGCGTTCACACCGTCGTAGGCGCGCTCCAGCATCACGTCGTCGAAGTCGACGGGTGCCTGCCCCGCCGATGCCACATTGACCACCCGTGAGGGCGCCGAGGTCGTCAGGAGCGGCAGGAGGCGGCGCGTGAGGACGTACGGCGCCAAGTGGTTGACGGCGAACCGCAGTTCGTGGCCCTGTCGGCTCGTCTCGCGCACGCTCGGGTCGCTGCCGCCTCCCAGCGCGGCGTTGTTGACGAGGACGTCCAGCCGCGGCTCGGCGGCGAGCACGGCGTCGGCCAGCGTACGCACTTGTTCGAGATCGGCCAGGTCACCCTGGTACGTACGCACGTCGCTGTCCGGCGCCCGAGCCTCGATGTCGGCGGCGACCTCGGCAAGTCTCGCCCGATCGCGCCCGTGGAGCAGCAGTGTCGCGCCGCGGGTCGCCAGCAGGCGGGCGAGATGGCGGCCCATTCCTTGTGTGGCCCCGGTCAGCAGCACCGTCTTGCCGTGCAGGTCGTCGTCCGGGGCCGATATGTGTGCACACATGTCGCCTGTATAGGTCCGGCACGGCCTGGACAACAAGCAGGCCGAGCCCGTGTCGGCTCCGGTGACACGACGTCAGGCGGCCTGGGCCCCAACCGTCGGCAACGGGCAGAGCGAGGCGTACGTGAGAGGCGCCGACGGGTCGATCGACACATCGAGCGGCGCGGGCTCCGCGCCACCGCGCAGAAGCAGGTCGCCGACGGCCGCGATCATCGCGCCGTTGTCGGTGCACAACGTCATCGGCGGCACCCGCAACTCGATGCCCGCGTCCCGGCAGCGCTCCTCGGCGAGCGCCCGCACGCGCGAGTTCGCCGCCACGCCCCCGACCACGATCAGCGTCCGCACGTCATGGTCCCGGCACGCCTGCACCGCCTTGCGGGTCAACACATCCGCGACGGCCTCCTGCAGCGCCGCCGCGCCGTCGGCGACCGGCGGCTCCTCTCCGCGCGACCGGTAGCGCTCCGCCCAGCGTGCGGCGGCCGTCTTCAGGCCCGAGAAGGAGAACGCGTACGGGTCGTCACCCGGCCTTGTCAGCGGGCGCGGAAACGACACCGACGCCGGGTCGCCGTCCCGGGCGGCCCGGTCGATGGCGGGCCCGCCCGGATAGGGCAGGCTCAGGATGCGGGCCACCTTGTCGAAGCACTCCCCGGCGGCGTCGTCGAGCGTGTCGCCCAGGTGCAGGATCGGCTCGCGCACCAGGTCGCGTACGAGGAGCAGGGAGGTGTGGCCGCCCGAGACGATCAGGACCATGCACGGCTCGGGCAGCGGCCCGTGCTCCAGGGTGTCGGCGGCGACGTGTCCCGCCAGGTGATGGACCCCGTACAGCGGGACTCCCGCCGCGTACGCCAGGGACTTCGCACCGGCCAGCCCGACCTGGAGGGCGCCGGAGAGCCCCGGCCCGGTGGTGACGGCCACCGCGTCGATCTCCGCCAAGCGCAGCCCGGCTTGGGCGAGCGCCTGCCGCACGACCGGCCTGAACGCTTCGAGGTGCGCGCGGGAGGCGATCTCGGGCACCACGCCGCCGAACCGCGCGTGCTCGTCCATGCTCGACGCCACCACATGGGCCAGGAGCTTCCCGTCCCGCACGATGCCCGCGCCGGTCTCGTCACAGGACGACTCGATCCCCAGCACCACTGGCCCACCCACGACAACCTCCTAATGCACTAATTTACCAGTTGCAATATATGTGCAATAATGCAGCGTCTCGCGCGTCGCCGGTATCTTCTGCGCGGTGGCTCCTTCGCTGACGCACGCGCACGCGACCTTGACCGACACCGCCCGCATCCACTGGGTACGGACGGAGAACGCCACGCACCGAACGCAAGGCACCCCGCCCGTAATCCTGCTCCACGGCGGCCCCGGCCTCCCGAACTACCTGACCGACGTCGCCGCCCTGCTCAACACACGGAACGGGCGCGGCGCATGACGCCGGTTCAGCAAGCCCGGCTGCGCGAGTTGGAAGGTCTGTCGTGGCGCACAGAGGCGCAGGAGGTCGAGCTGCTGACGCTGTCCTGGTTCACGGATCACGCCGACCCCGGACGCGCGTGGGAGTGGGCCGCGCGGGATGCCCGGCGTCGGCGTCCGGTCAATTGGACGATGAACCGTGAACTCGGTGCGGAAGGGCGTGCCGACCCGCTCGACCGGCGCCTCGGCGAGTTGCGCGCCAGCCTGCCCGCGCAGGCGGAGATCCTCGGCGGCGCCGACGACCCCCGCCCCCTGTCCGCCCTCGCCTCGCTCGCCTCACGCCTCGGTGTTCCGCTGACCCGGATCGACGGTGCGGGGCACGAACCCTGGCTGGAGCGTCTTGCCGAGACCCGCTCCCACCTGCGACGGTTCGTCAGCGGGGCGATCGAACGCCATCGGTGTGCGTGACGGCACCCCGTCAGTCGTCCAGCAGGCAGCAGTCGCCGCACTTCCCGCCGCCGGGCGCCCGGTAGAAGAGGCAGCAACTGCGGCGCCGGAAGGTGAGGTCGGGGCCGGTGACGTCGCCCGTGCCGCTGAGGCGTCCGGTGGTCAGCAGGGCGTGGGTCAGAGGCATCAGCGCCGGGCGCACCTCGGGGCGCGCTCGCAGTAGTACGGCCGCGGATCCCACGAGCGCGGAGGCTACGTTGCCGTCGAGGAGCCGCATTGCGACCTTCACCTCGAACGTGTCCTCCAGCGCCGCGAGCGGGCCGGACACCTGCTCGTACACCGCCCTGCCAACATCGGGCAGTTGACCGACCGGGCGCCCCGCGGCAGGCCCCCGTAGCCGGATCCCCGAGGTGCCGTCGGCCCACTCCAGGCCGCCGCTCAGATCGAGCACGATGCCATGTATGACCGTGCAGGCCAGTACCGGTGACCACAGCCGCGCGGCGAGCCCGAGGTGGGCGATGGACCATCCGACGCGCGCCTCGTTCGTCGCGTACCGGCGGTTCACCTCGCGAGCCCGCGCGGCGAAGCCGTCCGGGAAGGACAGCGCCCCGGCGTCGGCCGTGGTCGGCAGGGCGAAGAATCCGCCGAGTCCGGCGACGTCCCGGAGCGCGTCACTCGCCGAGATGACGGACGCCGAACCGGTCGGCTGCTGCGCCCGCTCCCCCATCCCCGCACCCCTTCCCGCCGACCCAGCCTTCTTGAGAACTCGTGTGCACGAACCCTCTCACGGCCTGCCTCACGGGATGTGCGCGCACCGGTACGGCGGCGTCCTGCCTCCGGATCAACCGTTGCGCTTGATCGTCTTCTTGATCCAGTCCGCGTAGGCGGGCGCGCTGGTGTACAGCCCGGGCCCCTCGCTGCAACGTACGCCAGGAGCGCCGGGGCCCGAGGTGACGCCGATGAGTTCCCAGCGTCCGTCGCGGCCCCGCTGGAGCTGGGGGCCGCCCGAGTCGCCGTTGCAGGCCATGGCGTGGGGCACCTGGCTGATCGTGCAGAGGCGGGTGCTGCTCGCGTAGCCCGGCGCGCAGGCGGAGACCGCTCCCCTACGGGCGTCGAGCTCCTGGAGCCGCTCGGGGAAGACCCACCCGTCGGTGTCGGGGACGTCCTTGACGGTGCCGAATCCGAGGAGCCGGGTCGCGGTGCCCGGGCGCCCCGGCTTGTCGGCGATGCGGATCGGCTTCTCGGCGACAGGGCGGTCGAGGCGGATCAGCGCGACGTCGTTGCGGTTCGGGCCGAGGTTGTCGCCGTTCTTGTATCCCGGGTGGGTGATCGTCTTGGTGACGGACCGGACCGTGCCCCCGGAGTTCCGCCACTCGCTGCCGACGCGGACGGTGCCGTCGACGGTGACCAGTGTCGGGTCCACGCAGTGCGCGGCCGTGAGCACCCACTTCCCGTCGATGAGCGAGCCTCCGCAGACGCCCTTGAAGGTGGGATCGTCCGCACCCGTCACCGGGATCGACACCATCGCGCTGTAACGCTCGGTGGAGTCCTTCCCGTTGACGATGGCTTGGGCGCTGCCGGACATCATGGCGGCGCACACGGCTCCCGCCAGGGCCACCGCGGCGGTACGCGCCACGGTGCTGCGGCGTGAGGACTTCAGGTTCGACACTGGTTCTCCGATCGGAGGGGCGTTTCGTTGCACGCTCAGCCTCCGCCGCGAAGAGGAACTGATCCATCCGGTCAGCGGGCCTGTCCGGGGTACGGCCACCGGGCCTCTACGGGGTGGGGAGAACCCCAGGTCATCCGTGGCGGACTCGTTTCCTGCTCCACAAGAACTTCTGCACGAGGAGGGTCAGCGTGCCCGCCAGGACGATGCCCAGCAGGTTCAGCAGGAGCTGTTGCGTCGAACCCCGCGTCTGCGTCATGTCGCCGTAGCTGAGCGCCACCGCGGCGTTCGCCGCCGCGGGCACGGTCGTCACGGAGATGGCCACCCCCACCAGCGCACCCGACTTCGCGGAGGTGAGGGACAACATGCCGGCCGCGCCCGCGAGCACGGCGACCACGAACGAGAACCAGTCCGGCGCGTACACGAAACCGGTGTTGGGGCGCTCCGCCTCCAACTGCTCCTTGGTGAACAGGCCGACCGCGTCCATGAAGGCGCTGAAGCCCACCGTCAGCACCATCGCCGCCGCGAAGCCCACGAGGAGCGCGACCAGCGAGCGCAGGGCGAGGCGCGGTGCGCGCTGGACCAGGGCCGTGCAGACCCCGGCGAGCGGGCCGAACTCCGGTCCGACGGCCATGGCACCCACGATCAGGATGGCGTTGTCCAGGACGACGCCGCACGCCGCGATCATCGTGGCGATGACGAGGAACGCCACGTAGGTGACGGTGAGCGTCGACTCGTCATGGGTGGTGTCTTCCAGGTGTTCCCACAGCACGGCGTCGGCGCCCTCGCCGGGCGCGGCCTTCTCCGCCTCTTCCGCGCGGTGCGACAGGGACAGGTCGATGTCGTCGACGGCGATCGATCCCGTCCGGTCGAGCCCCAACCCCTGGAGCCCCTCGATGAGTTCGTCGGCCGCCTCCCGGGCCACGTCGCACAGGACGACGTCCCCGGCCGGGTCCCGGGCCGCCTTCGGCAGCAGCACCAGGTGCGCGGTGCCGACCGTGCTCTCGATCAGACGCAGCACGGCGTCCGTCGTCTCTTCCGGGGTGATCACACGCAGATGCAGCATCCGCGTAACGTAACCGGCCGTGCCCCGGTCCGCGGATGCGAGGGCTCCAGCCTGCCGCACTGACGTGCCTGCCGCATCTTGTCGGACGCACACGCCGACCGGTGTCGACGCGCATTCCTCCGAGGGTGGCTTCTCGATGATTCCCTCGCGGCACCCCGGGTACCCAGGGCCCGTACAACCATGAAACGGGTTGAACCGGCATGACCGAGGAGGAAGCATGCATTTGTCATTCTTGGGGCCGCTCTTCGACCGCTCAGGTCCCTGGGCCACGGTCTACTTCGACCTCGGCCAGAACGACGAGTCCGGGGCCAAGCGGCGGGAGCTGTCCGTGCGCGAGGTCTGCCGGACCCTCCAGGAGCAGGGCGCCGACCAGGTGACCGTCCAGGCGGTCGAGGAGACGCTGACCGGCACGCCTGTCGCGGAGTACCCGACGGGCCGTGCCCTCTTCGCCACCGGCGGCGAGGTGGTGCTGAGCCACCGCCTCTCCCGCGCCCCGCAGGGCCAGAGCGCCACCTGGGCCCCGCTGCCCCGGCTGCTGCCACTGGTCGAACTGTGCGGGCAGGACCCCGTCTGCCTCGTGGCGTACGTCGACCGCACCGGCGCCGACTTCGAGCGGCGCGGCCCTGGCGGACCGCGGGACGTGGGAGGTGTCGAGGGGCAGCAGTGGCCGGTCCACCGCACCTCCACGTCCGACTGGTCCGAGCGGCACTTCCAGTTGAAGGTGGAGAACACCTGGGAGCAGAACGCCGCCGAGATCGCCGAGGCGCTGGCCGCGGCGTTCGAGGAGTCCGGCGCCGAGCTGGTGGTCCTCGTGGGCGACGAGCGCGAGCGCCCCGCGGTCCACGAGAAGCTCCCGGAAGCCGTGCGCGAGGTGACGGTCGAGACCGAGCACGGCGGCCGCGCCCCGGGCTCCGACTCCTCAGCGCTGGAGGAGGCCGTCGAACGTGCCCGCCGCGAGTTCAATCACCGCCGCGTCGAGGCGGCCCTCGACCGCTTCCGCGCCGGACGCTCGGGCAAGGACGACCGTCCCGAGGGCGCCGTCGAGGGCGTCCCGGCCGTCGTCGAGGCCGCCCGCGAGCACCGCATCGACACGCTGCTGCTCCGGCCCGACGGCCCTGATCTCGCCCGCGAGACCTGGGTCGGCCCCGGGCCCGACCAAGTGGCGGTACGACGCAGCGATGCGCACACTTTGGGGGAGAGCGACCCGTACTCGGTACGCGCGGACGACGCACTGCTGCGCTCGGCCGCCGTCACGGGGGCGAACGTACTCGTCCTCCCTCTCCCCGACGACGAGCCCTCCCTGTCCGACGACGCGGGCCGGTCGAACGCGGACGGCACGAGCGGCGCGGAGCAGGCGGGAGCCCCGGCAGGCGCGGGCACCGGTGACATTCCGGTCGGCGGCATCGGCGCACTGCTGCGCTGGACGTACTAGCCCACCCGAGCCCCCGCGACCGGCGCGGAACAGCGAACCATTCGGACGAACCGAGGTGTGCACACATGGAGCGAGGCAGCAATCAGGTCGGCCCCCGCAAGGACGACGAGATGAAGCACGAGCTGGAGGGCTACCTCCGGTCCGGCCAGCACACACATGTCGAGGAGGGCAACGACCCCGAGCCCCCGGCGGACGACGACATCCAGGTCGATCCCGGCGGGCCCGTCACCCCACCGGGCGGTGAGCGCGAGGAGGCCCAGCGGGAAGCCGACACGGAGTCCCTGCGCCTGGAACTCGCACGCCACCTCGAACGAGCCACCTTCCCGGCCGACCGGCAGACGCTCCTGGACGCCCTCCAGGCCAACCACGCTCCGGACACCGTGCTGGACGCCGTGCGAAACCTGCCGGACGGCGCCACCTACACGAACGTCACCGAGATCGCGGCTGCTGTGAGCGAGAGCCGTCCCTAGTTCACACCCGGCACACCCACCATCGGACAACCCGACCCACCCCGCGGAAACAAGGAGACCACCATGGCCGAGCTGAGCCCCATCGACCTGCAGAAGGCGCTCAAAGGCGCCGAGTACCCCACCAGCAAGGACGACCTGGTCTCGCTGGCCCAGAAGAACGGCGCCGACGACTCCGTCGTGTCGAAGCTCGACGACGTCTCGGCGGACCGCTTCGACGGACCGGACGACGTCCAGAAGGCGGTGTTCAAGAACAAGTGACACATGCTCGACGCGAAGGCGCCTGCCGGGTGAGGCCCGGGCCAGGCGCCTTCGTGGTGCTACACGCGGCGCGCCAGCAGGACGGAGTCCTCCGCCTCGACCGGCCCGGTGTCCCGCTTCAGCGTGCGGAGACGCTGTTCGACCGTCACGGGCTCGAAGTCGTCGGGCAGGCCGGGCAGCAGCTCCTCGGCCAGGAACATCGCCTTGCGGTGGCTCTCGCTGTGCTGGGTGAAGGCATGGGACGGCGCGTGGCCGACGACGAGGAGCAGCCCGCCGGGCGCGACGGCCGTGGCGAGGCGGCGGACCACCTCCACCATGCCGCCGTCGGGCGCGTGCAGGTAGTGGCTGGTGACCAGGTCGTAGGAGCGGCCCTCGGCGTCGAAGGTGCGGGCGTCGACCTGCCACCAGTCGACCCGGTCGGCGACGCCCGCCCGCTCGGCGTGGCGGGCGGCTCGGGCGAGCCCCTCGGCGGAGAAGTCGGCCCCGGTCACGCGCCATCCCTGTCCGGCCAGCCAGACGACGTCGCCGCCCTCGCCGCAGCCGACGTCCAGCGCGGTCCCGGGGGCGTGTTCGGCGGCGGCGACGACCAGTTGCGGGTTGGGCTCGCCGCTCCAGAAGCGGTCCTGACCGGCGTAGCGCTCGTCCCAGGCCGCCGGTTCGAACATGTCCTTGGCCGCCTGTTCTCCCTGCGTGCCGCCGTGTTCGTGGTGTCCCGCCATCCGACGCCTCCTGTTGCCGAGGGTGCCGTGCCGCACCCTGCCGTCCCGGTCCGCCGCGCTGTGCACCGCGTGCTGCCGATGATGCATGGATGCGCGCGGAACAGCACATGAAGTTGCCGGTCCGGCAAACAGGCGGCCCCCGGCGGGTGGGTTCCGTCGCGCGCGATCCCGGACCGTACGATGGCCGCATGTCCCGCGCCCTCCAGTCGCCGAGCCACCGCCCCGCCGGGCGCGGTGTCGTGCTGCTGGTGCTCGCGGTCCTGGCCGGTGTGCTGGCGATGCACGGGCTGGCCCCCGGCCCGACGCCGATGCGTGCCGCGCAGGCCGGCGGTGGTCATGGCGCGGCGATGCCGCACGAGCGGGCCGCCCAGGCGGCGGCCGGACCCTGTGCGCACGGCGCCGACGGATCCGGGTCGGGGCACGCGCATCACGCGGACGCGACCTGTGCGGCGGCCGGGGTCGTCGGCCCCTACGCCCCTCCCCCGCCGGCCTCCACTCCCGGTCTCCCGCCCGTGGTGCCGGTGCTGTCCGCCGGTGCGGCCGGGACTCCCGCGAGCGGGCGGGCGCCACCCGACCTGGCCGAACTGCAACTCCTGCGGATATAGGACGGCCCGCACGGCACCCCGCGCCCCGGCACAGCCGGGTGGCCGCGGTGCCGCGCTCCGGCCGTTCCCCCTTTCCGCCTCGACGCGGGCCCGCAGCAGGGCCGCGCATCAAGGAGTCGCACCATCATGAGCAAGAACCTCGTCCGCCGCTCGGCCCTCGGCGCCGTCGCGGGCGCCGCCGCCCTCGTACTCGCCGCGTGCGGATCGGGCGACGACGCCTCCACCGGTCACGCCGGGCACGGCTCGTCGTCCTCGTCGTCCTCGGCGTCCGCATCCCCGTCGGCCGCCCAGAGTCGGCACAACGCCGCTGACGTCACCTTCGCCACCGGGATGGTCCCGCACCACCGCCAGGCCGTCGAGATGGCCGACCTGGCCCCCTCGCGGGCCGGGTCCACCGAGGTCAAGAAGATGGCCGCCGAGATCAAGAAGGCGCAGGCCCCGGAGATCAGGACCCTGTCCGGCTGGCTCACCTCCTGGGGTGAGCCCGTGCCCTCCGAGGGAGCCATGGACCACTCCATGCACGGTGACATGAGCGGCATGATGACGTCCTCGGACATGGACAGCCTGAAGAAAGCGTCCGGCAAGGCGTTCGACACCGCTTTCCTCAAGATGATGATCGAGCACCACAAGGGCGCGGTGGAGATGGCGAGGACGGAGAAGGCGCGAGGCGCCTCCCCCGACGCCAGGAAGATGGCGGACTCCGTCATCACCTCGCAGACCTCCGAGATGTCCCGGATGGCCGCCCTGCTCGGCAAGGACTGACCCGACGACTGACCCGACAGGCGCCGGGCCGGGCCGTGCACGCCGGCGAGCGTGCGCGGCCCGGCCCGGCCGACCGGTCAGCTCACGGGCGCGTCACCCGACGGCGGGCGCTCGACGCCTCCCGCCAGGAAGTACAGGGCTTTGCGCAGGAACACGTAGAGGTCGTGGACGGTGTCCCTGGAGTCGAGCCAGTAGTAGCCGACGAGCCCTTCGTCACCGGCCGACAGCAACACGCTGGTCGCCTGCCGCAGATCCCGTTCGGTGACGTCGCGGATCGCGTCGGCGAGCAGTTCGTCGTCGTCCCTCTCATAGGCGAGGACCAGGCGGCTCATGGAGGGCGGGACCGGGGTGACCGCCGTGGCGATGGCCGCGGTGAACTGTTCGAGCCAGGTGCGCTGCGCGAACGGCGGCGGACTCGGCGGCCGTTCGTGGTCCCGCAGACTCTTGAGGCGCAGGAGCGCCAGGACCCGCAGACTGGTCGGCGCCTCCCACAGCCCTCCGCTGTCGGGGCACGCCTCCACCGCGCCGCTGAGGTCCGCGGGGTACGCGCCCGACGCGACGGCCTGACCCATCAGCTCGGGGGCGCGGACGACCGCCTCGGTGATGAGCGCGCGCCGGATCAGCGCGGAGGGTTCGTGGTGTGCCGCGCGCAGCAGCGCCTCGGCGTCGACCGATCCGATGTGGCGGCTCACGATCGCGCTGAAGCGGTCGAAGGCGTCGCGTCCGAACACATCGGGTGTGGCCTCGTGGCGGGCGAGTCTGTTGAGGTCGTCCATGCTGCGTACGCGCTCCCCCGCCGGCACGTCCTGCTGGCGGCGGCGCAGGATCACCGGGACCGGCAGCACGACGATGCCGATGACCGCCGCGACGACCGGTAGGGAGGAGGGCACCGAAAGGACCAGGGCGATGTACGTGGCGAAGGCGAACAGCAGGAGTGTGGCGCTGATCAGCATCGCGAGTTCTTGATCGCGCCGGAGACGTGAGCGTGCGGCCAGCCTCCTGACGTGGTCGTCGTGGAGTTGGACGATCTCCGCCACTTCGTTCTGCCTGCGCTGCGCCTGCCGCCGGTTGACCTCCTGTTCGAGGTGTTCGCGTTCTTGCAGCCACAGCAGGCGGAAGCGCTGCAACTGCTCCTTCCACTGGGACACCGAGCGCTGAGTGGTGATCTGCTGGAAGCGGGTCGCCACGAGGTGTTCGTCCACGCTGCGCTGCTGGATGAGCGTCACCGTCTCCTGGCGCAGGCGCTCCAGGCGTTCGTCGAGGACGTCGAGGTCGAGGTGTTCGGCCTCGGGTGCCGCTTCCATCAGCGCCTGCTCCAGCTCGGCGGCGAACCCCCGGCTGCTGGCGGTGAGGACGTGGCCTGCGGCTTCGCGCAGCTTGTTGCGTACGTCGGGTGAGGAGTAGCCGACCACGACGAGGACGATGGCGGGCCGGTGCCTGCGCAGTGCGTGGATCTTCTCCATCTTGTGGGCCGCCCGGATCGCCTCGTCCTGTCCGAAGACGGCCTCGATGACCTCGACGGCCAGGACGACGCGGTCCCCGCTGAGGACGGCGAACTCGATGGCCTGGCCGTCGACGACGTAGTCGGTGCGGAAGGGCCGGTTGAACTTCTGCAGGGTCTCCTCGACTGCGCGGCGCACCGCGCACTCGTCGGGGGCCCGGTCGCCGCCCGCCGAGTTCAGTCCCGTACGGACCGCGGTCGCGTCGATGGCCGGGGAGTCCGGCTGCCATGTCCCGAAGACGACCTGGCTGGCCTGGAGGAAGCGCCGGATGTTGCCGCCGCTCTCGGCGAGGAGCTGCCGCACGGCGTCGGGCAGGAAGGGAAACGTGCGGGGCTGCCCCGGCTCCGGTGGCCAGGGGGCGAGGTAGGCGGCGAGTACGTCCTCCGCCTCGACCACGGACAGCTCCGGCATGCAGATCTCCGAGGGCCCGAAGCGCTGGCGCAGGTCGAGGGGCATCTCCTGCCACACCTGCTCCGCGACCGCGGCGACCATGAAGGCGTTCTCCTGGACCAGGTCCTCCACCACTCCGCGGAGCAGTCCGGCGTTGGTGCCGTCGATGCGTCCGTCGCTCGTCCGCAGGAACGCCTCCATCTGGTCCATCGCCAGGGTGAACGGGCGGCCCGCCCGCCGGGCGAGGGTGGCGAGGACGTGAATGGCCTTGCGGATGTCGGACGGCTGGTCGATGGCGCCCGGCACGCCGAGCCGGATCCGCTCCTCGTCGCTGACGTCCTCCGCGAGGAGCCAGCGGTGGGCCGCCTGCCGCAGCGCCGGGTTGGACAGACTGCGCAGGACCCGCTCGAAGGCGCCGTAGCGGCCCTGGATGCGCCTGATGTCGTGCTCCACGCGGTCCGCGACGGCGGTGTAGGACAGCTCGTTGTCCCTGATGGCCTGCCTGACCAGGTGCGGGTTGTCGCGCAGCCGTCTGGTGTCCGCCGTCTCGCCGCCCTCGGGTGTGCGGGAGGCGATGAACTCGTCCATGGCGTATCCGGCGAAGGCCTGTTCGGCGAGTTCGGTCAGCTCGGAGAGCGTCCAACGGGACATCAGTTTGCGGTACAGCAGGAGTGGATCGGGGCCGTCGGCGCGGACGTAGAGGACGATGCAGGGCTTGACCGGCGGCCCGCCTGCATGTGCCGTGGCCAGCGCCACGAGGAGGGTGTGGGTCTTGCCGCTGCCGTGCGGTCCGTGCAGCGCCACCGCCCGGCCGGCCGCCGGGTCCTGCACGTACCGGCGCTGGATCGACAGCAGACGCTCCAGCGGAATCCGGGACAGCGAGGTCGGGAAGTCGTCGAGCCGGTACGCCGCCAGGGCGTCCAGGGTCATGGTGGCGTGCAGCGGGAAGGGGTTGCGGTCCGGAGGCATGGGTCACCTGCCCGCGAGCAGCAGCTCGTCCAGGTACGGGATTCTTCTGATCACTTCATCGTTGCTGAACTTCAGCCGCGAGTCCGGCCAGCGCACCGGCTGGTCCACGTCGACCTTGCCCGTCAGCAGCAGCTCCATCAGGACGAGGACGCGTGCCACCGGGCGGCGCTTCTTGCCGAAGGCGTCCTCCACCGCTTGTTCGTCGAACGGGAGCGCCCCTTCGGCGTAGGTCTCCCAGCGCCGGACGATGACCTCGCGCGCCTCCGGGCCGTCGAGCTCCCCCAGGCGTACGAGTTGTGAGGCGTTGGCGTCCAGGGCCGCCCCGACGTTGTTCAGGACCGCGTCGAAGTTTCCGGCGGTGTCCTCGACTGTCGTGATCAGCAGCGAGTCCACGTACCGCAGACTCCTGTTGGCCAGCGCCAGGAGCTCCTGCTTCTTGACGTCCTCGAGGATCCCCGCGAGCGCCCAGCCCTTCGAGGCCAGATCGCCCGTGAGCTTGAGCAGCGCCTTCTGCAGCGCCGCCGCCATCGCGGCGGGCTTCGACTCCGTGAGCATGTCGAAGACTTCCTCGGTGGACTCGTTGGGCTCGTAGCCCTTCGTGTAGGCCAGCGGATAGAGCCCGAGGACCCAGTCGTACAGCTGCGCCTCGGCCGAGTAGTCGTCCATCCGGCCGTTGGCCACGATCAGCTTGGCCGGGTCGAAGCCGTTGTCCGGTGCGCTCGCGCGGCCCGCGGCCCACCGGTGGATCAGGTAGTTCGCCAGGGACGTGCGTCCCGTCCCGCTTCCCCCGGCGATCACCACGAGCGCGGGCTGCCTGGCGACGGCCCGCTCCGCGACGAAGTCGCCCACGTGCTCGGCGGTCTGCCATCCGTCGACCGGACACCACAGCCGCAGGTCCTGGTCGTCCTTCATCGGGTCGAGTTCACGCCGTGCGTACGGAAAGCCGCGCAGCTCGTAGGCGGCGATGGCTTCGTCGATCATTGTCCTGCAGGTCATTCGTTCCCCCCGTCGGTGCCCTGTGGGACGATCACCACCGCGTCGCTCGCGGGTTCCCAGCGCCATGGGCGGTGGCAGCGGGAAGGCGCCTCACGCGCCGGTGCGGTCGCGGGCAGTACGAGCAGCGGCGCGGCCAGGGTCCCCCCGATGGCCGTCGCCTCCTGCCCGTCCTGGACCGGGCACACGGGGTGCCCGTGACTGCCCTGGAGATAGACGCGGACGCCGAGCGGGTGGGTGATCGCTGCCGCGCCCGCCCGGTCCGTCGGCGCCGGTGTCATCTTCGCGGCGGCCACTCCGGAGAGCGCTGCCGCGAGAACAGCGGTGATCGTCGCCACGAGCAGCCGCTTCCGTATCCGTGCGTACTCCTCCTCGGTCTGGATGAATTCCGCGCAGAGAAGCAAGTCCCGGACGCCTTCCTGCAAACCCGCGAGGGTTCCGCGCCCGGCATCGAGTTCTCGTAGATTGTCCGGAGTACGCCGGGCGTCGTACGCCTTCTGGGCCGTCCGGATTCGCTTCCGCGCCTCGACGACATGATTTTCGAAGGCTTCTATGCTGCCGAAAGTGGCGACTGTGGCCGGCGAGTATTTCTCGACCTTGCTTCGCAACGGCTCGTCGTACGTCTCGGTGCCGCCCGGCACCGGAACCTCGCCGCCGACGGCCTGGGAACCTTCGCCCCGCGCCAGTCGGGGCAGCAGGGACCGCAGATCAGGCGGCCCCTTGCTGATCATCCGCGCGGCGGCGTGCACGGCGACCGTCGCCGCGCACACGGGAATCGCCGCCAGCAGGACGGGCACCGGCCAGTAGTCGGAAGCGGCGACCTTCTCGATATTCGTGAAGGAAAGCCCCGAGAAGAGGATCACGCCCGCACCGGCGAAGATCGCGGCCACCCACTTCGCGGTTTCGCGAAGCGCGGCAGCACGCGCCGCATAGTTCCCGGAGTCGGTCATCCCCCCGCCCCGCCCCTCCTGAAAGCGCCGTGACATGACGCTGCACCGAGGGTAGTTGGCGGAAGTACGGCAGTGGAAGGGCCATGAAGACCGAATCATCGGCCGGTGAAGGGGCCGGGCGGCAACGCTTGTGAGTGGCGTACGGATATTCGATTGCGGCGATAGGGCAGATACGGGAATTCGAGTGCGGCCAAGCGGCTTCTCGATTTCCGCATGCGCGGCGCGGCGGGGAATTCAGGGACGGGTGGGCCGTGTGTGTGCGGTGTGAGACACCGGACGACGGAGGCACCCGGCCCTGGGCACCACCTCGACCTGGCCCCGCGCTCAACGCCCCGCTCGGCCCGGACGCACCGCCCTGAGCAGCGTGGTGAGCTCTTCCACGCGCAGGAGGTGGGCGAGAGCCAGGAAGATGCCAGTCAGGATGGTGCCGCCGACGAGCAGCGCCGCCAGTGCGCCCGGCGCGCTGTCGCCCACGCGCTCGGTCACGGCGAGGGCGGCGCCTCCTCCGGCGAGCGCCGCGGGGGCCGCCGCGCCCACCAGGCGCAGATAGGTGCGCAGGACACGCGCGCCGTCCAGGTCACCGCCCAGCCGCCCGCGCAACCGGCGCCAGGCCACCCCCACACCCACGGCGAAGGCGACTCCGTACGAGGCCGCCATCCCCGCCACGACCCAGCGCGCCGGAAGCGTCGTGAAGCACAGCCAGGCGGCGACGGTGTTCACCAGGGCGACGACAACGGTGTTGTAGAAGGGTGTCCGGGTGTCCTCGAACGCGTAGAAGCCCCGCAGGATTACGTACTGCACCGAGTACGGGACGAGACCGAGCCCGAACGCCATCAGGACATGGCCGATGCCCCTGGCACCGACGGGCCCCGAGCTGGAGTAGAGCAGCATGGCCATCGGCACCCCCAGGGCGAGGAAGGCGAAGGCGCAGGGGACGATCGCGACGGCCGAGGTCCGCAGGCCGTGGGAGATGTCGTCGCGGACGGCGGCGACGTCGCCGTTCTGGGCCGAGAGGGAGATCCGGGGAAGGACGGCGGTCATGACCGACACGGTGATGATGGCCTGCGGCATCTGCCACAGCAGGAGCGCGTAGTTGTACGCGGTGATGCCCGAGCCGGTGTGCCCGGACCGTTCGGCGAGCGCGCCCGCCTTGGTGGCGAGTTGCGTGACGACGACCATGCCGATCTGGTTGACCAGGACGAACAGCAGGGTCCACTTGGCCAGCCCCATCGCCCTGCCCAGGCCGTGCCCGCGGAAGTCGAGGCGCGGGCGGATCCTGAACCCCGCGGCGCGCAGCGAGGGCAGCATGGCGAGGGCCTGCACGGCGAGGCCCAGCAGCGTGCCGAGACCGAGCAGCCGCACGCCTTCGGGGGTGATGGTCGCGGGGCTCACCCCGGACGTGGTGAAGCCGCCGAACGCCCAGATGAAGCCGGTGAACGCGGCGATGATCACGACGTTGTTCAGGACCGGGGTCCACATCATCGCCCCGAACCGGCCCCGGGCGTTGAGGATCTGGCCCAGCACGACGTGTGCGCCCATGAAGAACATGGTCGGCAGGCAGTAGCGGGCGAAGGCCACGGTGACGGCCATCCGCCGGGGGTCGGAGGCGATGTCCGGCGACATCAGATGCACGAGCAGCGGCGCCGCCAGCACACAGACGACGGTGACACCGGCCAGTGCGACGACGACAAGGGTGAGCAGCCGGTTGGCGTACGCCTCGCCCCCGTCGTCGTCGTTGCGCATGGCGCGCACCAACTGCGGTACGAACACCGCGTTCAGCGCGCCGCCGCCCACCAGCACGTAAATCATCGTGGGCAGGACGTTGGCGACCTGGTAGGTGTCGTTGAGCACGCCCACACCGATCGCGGCGGCCATCACGAGCGTGCGCAGGAACCCGGTGACGCGCGACACGATCGTGCCCGCCGCCATCAGGGCGCTGGACCTCATCAGGCTGGGGGCGCCCTTCGCCGCCACCGGCCGCTGAAGTGTGCCGCTTGTCAGGGAGCCGCTGTCCCCTGCCCCCGCACCGGTGCTCCGGTCATCCGGTGTGCTCCCCACTGCCCCCACCTTGCCACCCAGTCCCGCCCGACATGATCCAAAGGGAACACGTCGACGAGGGGGTGCCCGGTTGCGGCAGGTGTGCGTCTCACCGCAGGTCCGGCCGTTTCCGGGTGGGTTTGTTCGTGCGGATGCGGTGGCGTGGGTGGCTCTGGCGGGGTGGGCGGCTGAGGGTGATCTGGCGCATGAGCTGCTGGAAGCAGACCAGCGCGGCGAGGGCGGGGAGCGCGGCGGTGGCCGCGTCCAGGGGGCGGTGCGCGGCCTGCGCGACGCACAGCACCATGGCGACGACCGAGAAGAGCAGGACGACCGCCCAGGAGTGGGCGGCACGGCGCCGGTGCAGACCGGCCCGCAGGACCGAGAGCGAGGCGACGATCCAGGGCCCGTAGATCAACAGCGGCCAGGCGTTGACCGTGTAGGTGGCGGTGCGGTGCACGGCGAGCTGGCGCAGCGGGTGGTAGCTGACCATGCCGCCGAAGACGCACACCACGGACACGGTGACGGCGGCGAGCGCCGCGATGACCATGCTGGTCAGACGGAGCAGACCGCCGGAGGGCCGTTTGCGGGCGTGGGAGTAGGAGCGGTGGCGGCGGACGGGCGGGGAAGGGTGCGCCGCTTCCGCCTCGGTGGCCGTTTCCTCGGACGCCGGAGCCGTGGGGGCCTCGGGCTCCTCCGGCTCGGGGGTGAGCGGGGCCTCGTCCTGGAGGAACGGCGGGACGCTGTCCGCTTCCGGGTCCGACGCCCGGGTCTCTTCGTCGATGGCCTCGCCCAGCAGATAGGCGAGTTCCTCGGTCGGATCCCAGTGCGGGCCCACCGAGTGGAGCGGAGGCAGCGGCGTCTCCCACTGCTGCTGGTAGTCGACGGAAGGCTCCGCGGGGCTGTCGCCCGCGGGGCCGGGGATGAAGGGCTGGGTGCGGCGGTGGCGACCGGACATCTCATGCACGGCGGTACTGCCAGGGGCCGCCGTACACCGGAGTGTCCTGATCGGGCCGCAGACCGACCGCGGCCATATAAGAGGTCTCGATGCGTGCGAGCCGGACCAGGAGATCCTGTACGGGCTCGGCGGAGTACCGCAGGTCCACGGAGTGGAAGTGGTCGCGCAGGGTCGCATGCGCCTCGGCCCCGCACGGTGGCGTGAAATACCAACTGCCCATACGGATCACATGTGTTGTATCGACCTGTGTACCCACGTCAACGTGTGCATTCGTTGCCGGACGTTCCGAAGGGATCTGCCGCCGCACTGTCGTCATATTGCGCACAACCGATCCTGTAGGCCGAAAGATGTGCGGCATACGGGTGGCGGCAAAGTCGCATTGTGGGCCCGTCAGGCTAGCGACTGATCGGTTCTGCAGCGCTTTGTCGGACTGTCGTCTCAGCGTTCCGCGAGCCATGACAGGAGGCGGCCCCGCGACCAGCAGCGGCCGACGGCCTCGACCCGCCGGTGAGGGCCGTCGAACAGCGCGACGCCGATGACGCTGTGCCCGGAGGCCGGCCGGTCCCCGAACGTCGGTACCGTCGGCGCGACCCCGACGCCCTCCACCGACACCCACGCCACCGGCCGGTGCGCCGCCGCCTCTTGGAGGCGGTGCAGGAAGCGCTGCCGCTTCTCCCGGGAGTGGCGCGAGAGCGCCCACGTCGTCAGGGCCACCGGCAGCGCGCCATCGGGCACAGGGGCGACGGCGTCGGGCAGCGCGGTCACGGCGTCACCGCGCAGGAGCAACGGCGGGGCCGTCGCCGCCAGCGCCATCTCCCGTTCGAGCCTGGCCGCCCGCTCCCGTTGCCCCGGGCGCAGGCAGGCCCGCAGCCATCGGGCGTCGTCCGCGTCGGTCACGTCGAGCGGATCGCGGTCGAGGCCGACGCGGGCGACGACCTCGGGGACCGCCCGCGCCGGGACGGGCCGCTCCCCCACGACGGACGCCGCCATCCGTACGGGCGACGAAGGGTCCCCGAGGGTCCGGCCGTCGTTGTCGTACGTGAGGGCGACGCGGTCGACGTTGAGGTTGAGCCCGGCCGAGCAGTTGACGTCGATCAGCCCGACCGCGTCCGCGCCCGCCCGGCGCGCCACCTCGGCGATGGCCGGATACAGCACGGGGCACCGCCCGGTCTCGTCGGGCCGCAACCGGTGGCGCACCGCCACGGCCGCCAGCTCGTCGGTCTTCTCCCGTACGGTGTCGATCGCCGCCCGCGCGGCGGCGTCACCGTCCCCGGCGGCGTACGCGGCGGCGAGCACCGGGGCGCGGCCCGCGAGGGCGAGGTAGTGCAGCGCGGCGAGGACGACGGCGGGGTGCCGCTTGCCGCTCGGCACGGTGTCGAGAGCGCGCAGCGCCTCCACCGACTCGCTCAGAGCGGCGGCGACTCCTTCGTACAGCGGGTACAGCGACGATACGTCGTCGGTCCCGGCCTGATTCTCCGGCTCGGCCTCACTGAGGCGCCGGAACGCCTGTGCGAGAGCATCGCTCCGGTCCGTCGCCCCCACGCGTCCCGCCGTCGACTGTGTCATGCCCGCAACCCCCACCTCGCGCTCGGTCGCAAGGAGTCTGCACCGGCCCGTGGAGGGTCACCGAGGTTTTCGGACGGCCGCGGGATGCCGTCAGGGTGCCTGTCCGTGCGGGGGGAGCGTGGCGTCGAGGGCTTCGCGGATGACCCGGTAGCAGGTACAGGCGTGGGTCAGGAGGCGGTCACGGTCCAGGATGGTGATGGTGCCCCGGCTGTAGTGGATGCAGCCGTCGGCGGCGAGGGCACCGGCCACCTCGCTGACCGAGGACCTGCGCACCGCAAGCATCTGGGCCAGGAACTTCTGCGTGAGGTCGAACCGGTCGCTGTGCATGCGGTCGGCCGTCATCAACAGCCAGCGGGCGCAACGCTCGTGCGTACGGTGGCCCCGGATGCAGCCCGCGTTGCGCGCCAACTGGGTGAACATCGACTGGGTGAAGCGCTGCATCACGTGTTGCAGCGGGCCGTCGAGGACGGCGATCTCGTGGCGGAACTGATCGGCGTCCATGCGCAGGGCGCGGCCCTCGACCTGGCAGAGCGAGCGTTCGGCGGCCGTGGCGACGCCGAGGAAGACGGGGAGGCCGACCATCCCCTCGTCGCCGACGGTGGCGACCTCGACGGTGGGGCCCTCCAGATCGGTGACGATGGAGCAGACCCCGATCACGGGGAAGTACACGGCCTCGATGCGCTCGCCCGGCCGGTACAGAATGGTCCCGGGCTTCAGATCGAAGGGTTCGAGGCGAGGACGCAGGTGGTCCCGCGCGTTCTTCGGTAGGGCGGCGAGGATCCGGTTGCCCCGCGGGTCGTACGGGTCGGCCCCGTCGCTCGTCATGAAGATCTGCCTCTCGTCCTGGCTCAGGTGGCGTATGCCGGGGGGATCGCCGCGGCCCAGGGCGGCAACGACACCCGCATCATGCTCGCCGCGCCGGGCACCATCACCAGGCTGACCAGCGCGTGGGCCAGCACCGGCAGGGGCAGTACGAAGTCTATGCACCCGGTGGCCATCGCCGCGCTCGGCATGCCGGGCGCCTCCGAGGTCGTCAGGTCCTGGGCGAGCGCGCGCCCGCCCGCGCCCCGGACGTGACGTACGCCCAGGGCTCCGTCGTGCATGCGGCCGGTCAGGACCGCGGCCAGCAGGCGCGGGCCGAAGGCGGCAGCGGCGGAGGTGAACGTCGGGTCCCCCGCGCAGTGGCCGTCCGCCGGGTGCAGCGTCACCGCGCCGTCCGGGGTGAACGCCGCCCAGCGGCCCGCCGGCACCACGTGGACGGAGCCGGGCACCAGCCGGTCCTGCTCCCGCAGCAGCCGCACCGGCAGCGCGGAGCGGTAGTCCAGCACCTTCGCCAGCGTGTCCCGCTCGCGCACCGGCCGGTGCTGCACCAGCACCAGCGCGGCGGGGAAGGACTCCGGCAGCGCCGACAGAATTTCGAGGTACGCACTCACGCCACCCAGCGACGCGGTCATGCAGACCACGTCGAAGGCGGCGGACGGGCTCTGTGCGGTGGCGGACACAACGGCAGTCTAATGCCCGCGACCGCACACAGGACGCGGAGTGGAGGTGGTGCCGGTGGAGGATGCTCTTGTTCTCAGCGGACCAGCGGACCAGCGGACGGCGCGATGTCGAAAGCGGGACGGTGGTTCCGTCCCAGGGGCAGCAGCGGCTACGCATCATCAAGGAGTGAGCGGCATGGCGGTTCAGCGGATGGACAACGTCGGCATCGTCGTCGAGGACATGGACGCCGCCATCGCGTTCTTCTCGGAGCTCGGCCTGGAGCTGGAGGGCCGGACGCAGGTCGAGGGCCGCTTCGCCGACCAATGCACCGGGCTCGACGGCGTCCGCTGCGACATCGCGATGCTCCGCAGCCCCGACGGTCACGGCCGGCTCGAACTGGCGCGGTACCTCAACCCCGCGCCGGTCGGCGACGGGCCGCGCGACAAACCCCACAACATCATCGGCACCCACCGCGTCATGTTCGCCGTCGACGACATCGAGGACACCGTCGCCCGCCTGCGCCCCCACGGCGCCGAACTCCTCGGCGAGATCGCCCGGTTCGAGGACATCTACCTGCTCTGCTACGTGCGCGGCCCGGCGGGCATCATCGTCGGACTGGCCGAGGAACTGCACTAAGCGGGCCCTTCGTCAGCACATCACTTGCCCGCCCCCGCACCGGACCCGCTCTTGCCCTGCGCGCCGATCAGGTCCGGCAGGCCCACGCTGCGACGCGGGCCCGATTCCAGGTCGAGCCGGTTGCAGGCTTCCGCGAAGCGCAGATACGTGTCGACGCTGGCCACGACGATCCGGATGTCGATCGTGAGCAGTTCGATGCCGATGACGGACACGCGGATGCAGGCGTCGATCACCAGGCCCCGGTCGAGGATCAGCTCCAGGACGTCATAGAGGCCGCTGGTGCCGCCCTGACCACCGCCGCGCCGCGCCGGGACCGTACTCATGAAGTCGCCTCTTCTTGTCGTTGAGGGCGACGGCGACCACGTCACCGCCGGGCGCATCAGTGGCGCCCGGCCCGTGAACGTCGTCACCGTCAACAGCCTCATGGCCCTCGAACCGCCTGTCGTTCCACGTGTCCCGTGCGTATGCCCGACTCCCCGCGCATCAGTCCTGCCGAGCGGGTTCCCAGACGGAGCAGTCGTGAGCGAAGAGCACGCGCCGCGGGTCGAAGTCGAGGAGTCGCTCCAGCCAGGGGGCGTGGCCGGGCAACGGTTGCCCCACCCCGTCGAGCGCCGCCTGGTGGGCCAGTTGGTCCGACGCGAACTGCGAGGCGAAGTCGTACGCCTGACCGGCCAGGACCACGGTGCCGTCGCTCCGCCGCAGGACCAGTGACTGGTGTCCCGGGGTGTGCCCTGGCGTCGGCACGACCCACACGTCCTGCCGGATCTCGGCCTCACCCCTGAGCACGTCGTAGGAGGCGCCGGGGAAGTCGATCAGCTCGTCGATGGTGTAGTCGCCGCGGCGGGCGGCAGCCAGCTCCGTCTCCTGGACGAGGATCGGCTTCCCCGCCAGAAGGGGGTTCCCGCCGCAATGGTCGAAGTGGAGGTGGCAGTTCACCACCAGGGAGATGTCGCCGAGGGTAACTCCGGCCGCGGCCAGCGCTTCTGGCAGCGGACGCCGTCGTGGCCGGTAATGCGCCTCCGTGGCCGGGTCGGCGTCGCCGATGCCCGTGTCGAAGAGGATCAGGCCCTTCTCGTGTCGGACCAGGTAGGCGAGTACGGGTTCGACCCTCGGTCGCGGGCCGCACGTCTCGGGGGCCGGGCGGATGAAGTAGCCCAGGTCGAGTCGGCGTACCGACATGTTCTCTGCCATGGGGGCCGTGCAGTGGCTCTGCCCAGAGCGGAGAGGCGCCCGGTGTCCCGCAGGGTCAGCGCCGAATCGGCGGATGCGTGAGGGGTTCGGCGGCGTGTCGCTTTCGGGTTGTCTGGATTGCGGCAAAGGTGAGGTTCCCGTCCCCGTTCGAGTCAGGAGCCCGTTCATGAGTGTGCGCGTTGCCGTGATCTATTACAGCGCGACCGGAAACGTCCATCAGTTGGCCCGGGCGGTGGCGGAGGGCGCCACCGCGGCGAACGCCGAGGTCCGTCTGCGCCGGGTGCACGAGCTCGCGCCGGACACGGCCATCGACGCCAACCCCGCGTGGCGCGCGCACGTGGACTCCACGAAGAACGAGGTGGAGGAGGCGACCCTGGAGGACCTGGAGTGGGCGACGGCGTACGCGTTCGGCAGCCCCACCCGGTTCGGCAACGTCGCGTCGCAGCTCAAGCAGTTCATCGACCTGACCGGCGGCCAGTGGCAGGCGGGTGTCTTCCACAACAAGCCCGCCACCACTTTCACCTCCGCGATGAACCGGCACGGCGGCCAGGAGTCGACCATCCTGTCGCTGAACAACGTGCTGTACCACTGGGGTTGCCTCATCGTCCCGCCGGGCTACACCGACCCGCTCCTGTTCGCCGCGGGCGGCAACCCGTACGGCACGAGCTGGGCGAGCGGCGGCGGTGAGACCCCCGACGAGGCGACGCTTGAGGCCGCCCGCTACCAGGGCCGTCACCTGGCGGACATCGCCCAGCGTCTGCGCTGACCGGCGCCGCCCGCCAGGCCGGGCGCGTCGGCTGAGCGGATCACTTCGCGGCGCGGGGTTCGCGGGTCGCGAGGGTGATGAGCGCGACGTCGTCACGCCCGGTCGGCGGCAGGTGGGTGAGCAGGTGGTTGCACATGTCCTCGGGGGCTTCGGGGCCCTTGGCGGCGATGGCGGCCAGGCGGTCGAGGGACACGTCGAGGTGTTCGCTGGGGTGCTCGATGAGGCCGTCGGTGGTGAGGATGAGCAGGTCGCCGGGGTGCAGGGCGAGGGTGCTCGCGGGCGGCTGGGGAAGTCTGAGGCCGAGGAGCGGGCCGTGTTCGTGGTGGTAGGCGGGTGCGGCGGCCGGGCGGAGGTGCAGGGGCGGCAGGTGTCCGGCGTTGGCGATGTGGAGGGTCCGCGTGCCGGAGTCGGTGTCGGTCTCCAGCAGCGTGATGCACAGGGTGGCGGTGACGCCGGGCGCGACGGTGGTGAGGAGGGTGTCGAGGAGTTGCAGGATGACGTGCGGCGGGTGCCCTTCGAGGGCGTAGGCCCGCAGGGCGTGCCGGAGCTGCCCCATGATCATCGCGGCTTCGAGTGAGTGCCCGGCCACGTCGCCGATGGCGGTGATGAGACCGCCCGGGGTGGTGAGGACCTCGTAGAAGTCGCCGCCGATCTCGGTGTGTTCGCTGGCGGGCAGGTAGCGGACGGCGAGCCGGGCGTGGGGTGTGTCGGGGAGCGCCTCGGGCAGGAAGCTGCGCTGGAGGGTGAGGGCGAGGGTGTGTTCCTCGCTGTAGGTGCGCAGGGTCTCCAGGGCGAGGGCGGTGGTGTGGGTGACTTGGCCGAGGAGTTCCTCGTCGTCCTGGGAGGAGTGTTCGGTGCCGGGTGTCTCCACCGTGTCGGCGTCGGACGGGGCGGCGGGGTGTGGGACGACGATGCAGGTGGGCGGGCGTGCGCCTTTGGTGCGGGCCGCGGCGAGGAGGTAGCGGCGGCCGTCGACGGAAGAGGTGTGGGGGGCGACGTGGACGCCGCCTCCGCTCAGCAGCGCCGACGCCTCGGCGAGCACGTGTGCGTCCGGCTCGGCGGAGGTGAGCGGGTGTCGCGAGGTGTGCACGGTGCCGTCGGGCGCGGTGAGCATCACGGTGGCCGGACGGCTGAGGACGGTGGCGGCGCCGACGGCGGCGGCGCGGGCGAGGGCGGGTGTGTCGGGGGCACTGTAGAGGGCGAGGGTGGTGCCGTGGAGTTGGTGGAGCCGCTCGGCGAGGGTCTCGGCGCGGCGGCGGGCGCGGGTGTAGCGCAGGGTGGCCGAGAGGGTGGCGATGAGTTCGTCGGGGGCGATGGGTTCGGTGAGGTAGGCGTCGGCGCCGCGGTTGAGGCCCTGGGTGCGGTCGGTGGCGCTGACGGCGGTCGCGGAGATGTGGAGCACGGGGACGCCCGCGGTGCGGGGGTGCGACTTGATGCGTTCGCACACCTCGAAGCCGGTCAGGTCGGGCAGTTGTACGTCGATGATGGCGGCTTCCGGGACGACGGGTGCCGTGCGGAGCAGTTCGAGCGCGGTGGTGCCGTCCTCGGCCTCGATGATGTCGTGTCCGGCCCGGCGCAGGGTGGTGCCGAGGACGTAGCGGGCGATGGGGTTGTCGTCGACGACCAGGACGAGTGCGGGCCCGCCGTCGGGTGCGGTGTGCGTCATGGCTGATCGGCGTCCTTGTCGGGCGACGGCGCTTCTCCGCTGCCTTCCCCGGTGGGGGCGAGGGCGGCGGTCAGGGCGGCGGCGGTGAGGTGTGCTTTGGACAGGATCGTCCGGCCGCGCAGCCGTGTGTGGTCGATCTCGTGCGGGTCGGCGGAGGTGAGGACGACGACGGGCAGGTGTGCGGTGGCGGGGTCGGCGTCGAGTGCGGCGAGGAGCGCGTAGCCGTCGGGTGCGGGCATCATCAGGTCGATGAGGACGGCGTCGGGGCGCAGTCGCCTGATGGTGTCCATGGCGTGGCGGCTGTCGCTGATCTCGGTGTGCTGTGCGGCGAGTTCCCGCAGGACGGGGCGCAGCGCGGTCAGGGAGGCGGGGTCGTCGTCGATGACGACGGCGGAGGCGAAGGCGTGGCGGGGGCGGGGCGCCGCGGGCGCGTCGGCGGCGGGCTCGGTGACGGGTGGCCGGGCGGGCAGCTCGACCGTCACCCGGGTGCCGTGGCCGGGGCGGCTGGTGAGGGTGAGCCGGCCGCCGAGGATGCTGGTCAGCCGTCGGGCGTAGGGCAGCCCGAGGCCCGTACCGGCGCGACCGCGCTGGTGCTGCCCCCGCACCTGGTAGAACTCCTCGAAGACTCTCTCCACCTGGTCCTGCGGGATGCCCACCCCGGTGTCGCGCACGCTCAGCACGAACCAGTCCGCGTCGTCGCGCCGCTCGGCGGCGACCTCCAGGTCCACCTCGCCGTTCTCGGTGAACTTCAGCGCGTTGGACAGGATGTTGCGCAGGACCCGGGTGAGGATGACCTCGTCGCTGATCAACTGCACGGGCAGGTGCGGGTCCGCGATGCGCAGGGTGACGCCCGCGCGGGTCATGCCCTGCATGGTGCCCCGCAGCAGGTGCAGCAGCGTACGCAGGTCGACGGGTGCCCAGTGCGGGTCGAGGCGGCCGGACTCCGCCTTGGCCACGTCGAGGAGTTCCTCGACGAGCGCCAGCATGGTCGTGCCGGAGGCGGAGATCATCGTGATCTGCTGGCGCTGCTCGTCGGTGAGCCGGTCCGATTCGGGGGCGAGCAGCAGCCGGGTCAGGGCGATGACGGAGTTGACCGGGGAGCGCAGTTCGTGGC
Source organism: Streptomyces sp. NPDC046939 (assembly GCF_040644575.1). Lineage (NCBI taxonomy): Bacteria > Bacillati > Actinomycetota > Actinomycetes > Kitasatosporales > Streptomycetaceae > Streptomyces > Streptomyces sp. NPDC046939. The sequence goes on along the minus strand of NZ_JBEYWV010000001.1, from coordinate 389,156 downwards.
TGACGTTGGCCCAGAACCGCGTCTTGGACTCCGACGCCTCGCGCAACTGGCGTGACTTGTCCTCCAGTTCGGCGTAGAGGGCGACGACCCCGCTGTTGGTCTCCTCCAGTTCGCGGGCGAGCTCGGAGTACATGGCGACGACGCCGCTGTTGGTCTCCTCCAACTCGGCGTTCAGGCGCGTGAGTTCCTCCTGCTGGCTGCGGGACTCCTCCAACGCCGCGAGGAGGTTCCGGTTCTGGAGCCGCAGGACCTCGCCGAGGTCGACGCCGTCGACGGTCCGCAGGGCCAGGCGGCAGGCGGCCGCCGTCTCGTCGGGGCTCCCCTGCGCGGAGGTCCGCTGGGCGAAGACGACGCCGTGTCCGTCCGCGGCGACCGTCACGGTGTCGAGCAGCCGTTCGGCGGCTGCGGCGACGCCCCTGCTCAGCGGTCGCGGACCGCCCCAGGCGAGCCGCGCCTCGACGCGCAGTCCGCCGGTCGCCGCGACGAGGTCCAGGCGTCCGTTCAGCCCCTCGGCCCCGAGCAGGTCCTGGCCCGCCTCGCTGAGGACCGTCGCCATCCGTACCAGCGCGGATCCCCGCACCCCGGCGGCGCGGCACACCGCCTGCAGGCAGCGGCGCATCATGAGCACGCTCTGCTGGTCCTCCAGCGCGGTGGCGTACAGCTCGTACGCCACCGGGGCCCCGGTCATCGGGAGGGTACGGGGACGACGACGATGCCCGCGTCGTCGCGCCGCATTCCGGCCTGGTTGAGGATCTGGCCGGCGATCACCGCGGGGTGCCGCCACAGCAGCCCGGGCAGGTCGGCGGGCGACCAGCGCTGGTGCAGCCCGTCGGAGTGCATGACGAGGGCGCTGCCCGCCACGAGGTCGGCGGAGTAGGTGCGGACGGTGGGCATCTGCACGCCCACGATCCCGGGATGCGACAGCAGCGCCGAGCGCCGGGACGGCTCGACCATGAACGCGCTGATGTTGCCGACGCCGCACAGGTCGACGCGGCCGGCCCGCGGGTCCAGGCGCGCGACCGCCAGGGCGGCGCCCCGGGTGCCCCGCAGCCCGTCGTGCAGCTGGCGCAGGACGTCGTGGGGGTGGACCGCCGCCGACCGGCGGAAGATCTGGCGCGCGCGTTCACCGACCCGCGCGGCCAGCGGCCCGTGGCCCAGTCCGTCGCACATCAGCACCATCACCGGACCGTCACCGCGGGCGTCGTCGGCGGTGATCCGCACCGCCCAGGTGTCGCCGCAGACGGTCTCCCCGCTGATCGGCCGCGTGAGTCCGGCCGCCACGGGACGCGTGCCGTCCTCGTCCGTGGCCCCGTCGCCGCCGACCCGGTACGAGAGGGGGCGCTCGCCGTGGAAACGGGCGAACAGGACCGTCCCGCGCCCCGGCAGCGAGTGCACGTCGAAGGTGTCGGCGAGCCGCTCGATCGCCCCGAGGCCGATGCCGAGGGTGCCGCCGCTGGAGTATCCGTCGCGCACCGCGCCGTTGACGTCGGCCATGCCGGGGCCGGTGTCCAGGCACAGGCACTCCACGGCCACCTGGTTGCCCATCCTGCTCATGCGCAGGGCTATGGCTCCGTCGTCGGCGTGGCGCATCAGGTTGGTGGCGATCTCGGTCACCGCGAGCGACACCTCGGCGACGCGGCTCTCGGCGAGGCCGATCCGGGTCGCGAGCGCGGCCGCCTCCCGGCGGGCCGTGGCGGCGAGGGCGCTGCCCGCCCTCAGCCACACCACGTCCTCGGCTTCGATGACCAGGAAACTGCTCACCGGTTCCACTTGACCACTCTCACCGTCGTGCCCTGCGGCCCGGTCTCCAGGTCGAACTTGTCGACCAGCCGGCGCGCGCCGCTGAGCCCGAGGCCCATGCCGCCGCCGGACGTCCATCCGTCGGTGAGCGCCAGGTCGACGTCGGGTATGCCAGGGCCCTGGTCCTGGAACTCCACCCATACGCCCCTGCGGCTGCCCTCGGTGGTGATGCGGCTGCGGATCACTCCGCCCTTGCCGTACACCACCATGTTGCGGCCCAGTTCACTGGCGGCGGTGACCAGCTTGGTCTGCTGCACGAGCGGCAGCCCCGCCTGCTGGGCCATGGTGCGGACCATCTGGCGCGCGGTGACGACGTCCGAGTTGCCGGCGACGGACACCGACTCCACCGGGGCGCCCTCGGCCCCGTACTCGCTCATGCCTGGACGCCGGACTCAGCAGCACGCAGTCCGCGCAGGAGGGCGAGGCCCTGCTCCAGGTTGAGAGCCGTGCGGACGCCCTTGAGCGACAGACCCAGCTCCACCAGCGTGATCGCGACCGCGGGGCGCATGCCGCACACGATGGTCGTGGCGCCGAGGATGCGCGAGATCGACGCGATCGTCGCCAGCATCCGGCCCACGAACGAGTCCACGATCTCCACCGCGGAGATGTCGATGATCACGCCGTGGGCGGCGGACGCCACGATCCGCTCCGACAGGTCCTCGTGCAGGTCGAGGACCGTCTGGTCCTCCAGGTCCGTCTGGATCGAGACCAGCAGCACGTCACCGATCTTCATGATCGGAACCCGCTCGCTCACAGCGTGCCCCCGGCCGCCAGGGCCCGCTGGCGTTCCGCGTCGGCGAGGGCGAACCGCAACGCGTCCGCCAGGGTCGCCTTCGTCGGGATGTCACCGAACTCGACGCCGAGCGCCACGAGGGTCTGCGCGATCTGCGGACGCACACCGGAGATGGTGCAGGTCGCGCCCATCATCCGCGCGGCCACGACCGTCTTGAGGAGGTGCTGGGCGACCTGGGTGTCCACCGTCGGGACACCCGTGATGTCGATGATGGCCTGCGTGGAGTTGGAGTCCACCAGCGCCTGCAGCAGTTTCTCCATCACCACCTGGGTGCGGGCCGAGTCCAGCGTGCCGACCAGGGGCACGCCGACGACGCCCTCCCAGAGCTTCACGACCGGCGTCGACAGTTCGAGCAACTGCTCCGCCTGCGAGGAGATGATCTCCTCACGGGTACGGGCGTGCTCCTCGACCGTGAACAGACCGAGGTCGTCCAGGAGGCGCGCAAGGGCCAGGTAGGCCTCGCTCTGCGCGCTGTCACCGGTCAGGCTCGGCTCGAGGACCTGCTTCAGCGCGAACACGCTGACGGCGGTCTCGGTCGGGGTGAAGCCCTGCCGGGCGCGGTTGCGCGACAGCTCCACGAGGAGGCTGCGCACCTCGGCGAAGGCGCTGCCCCGCCCGGCGAGGCCGCCCGCGGCGACGGCGTTCGCCAGCGCGTCGTACAGTTCACCGAGTTCCCGAGCCAGCTCGGCGTCGCTCAGCCGGCCGTGGAGCGTCGCGCCCACGGTGCGCACCCACGTCGCGACGAACTCCTCGCGCTGCTTCGTCAGGAGTTCGTGCAGACGCTGTGCGCCTATCTCGCTCGCCATGTCAGCCCTTCAACCGGATGCTCAAATGGTCAATCCGGCTGAGGATACGTCATGGCGGGGCTCATTCCGGCGTCACCCCCCGTCACCGGCCTTTCGGGACATTACGGGCGTGTGCTCAGCGCCCGCCGGGATCGTTCTCGAACGCGTCCGTCGCCAGCTCCGTCGCGCACCCGCGCAGCGCGAAGCGCTGGCGCAGCACCGCCGCCGCCTCGTCCCCGCTCGTCTCGATCCCGAAGTGTTCCCAGGCCACGAGCGCGACATCGGCCACGAGCACCGGCTCACGCCGCGCCTGCCCCTCCGCCGTCGCCCTGGCCGTACGCCGCAACGCCCGCGATATCGCGATGTCCGCCGCGGTCCGCACCTGCGCCTCACGATGCGCCGCATGCGCTCCCTGCGCACGCTGCGTCCCTCGACGCTCCCAGAAACCCCGCACGCCACACCCCCATCCCGGAACCAGAACATCCCTGTACCCCACATCGACCATGAGGAACCTGCCGGGGGATTGGTAACCTGCCGCGATGAGCGAGGTGTTGGACGAAGGTCCCTTCTTTCACGGCACGAAGGCCGACCTGCGGGTCGGGGACCGGCTCACCGCCGGTTTCCGGTCCAACTACCGGCCCGAGATCGTGATGAACCACATCTACTTCACGGCGCTGCGCGACGGCGCGGGACTGGCCGCCGAACTCGCCGCCGGGGACGGCGCGCCACGCGTGTACGTCGTCGAGCCGACCGGCGAGTTCGAGAACGACCCGAACGTCACCGACAAGAAGTTCCCCGGCAACCCCACGCGCTCCTACCGCAGCAAGCACCCGCTCCGGATCGTCGGCGAGGTCACCGACTGGACGCGCCAGACGCCCGAGGCCCTGCGCATGTGGCGGGAGCGGCTGGCGGCGATGCGCTCCGAGGGCCGCGCCGAGATCATCAACTGAGGGCGGCCCGCCGGGCCGCCGGTGCGAGCCAGTGGGGAACCCGCCAAGCCCGGCCGCCCATCGTTGTGGCAACCAAGGTCACCGTGTGTGCGCGTACAGCCGCAGACTGACAGGGCGGGCGGCCGACGCGGTCGCCGCGTCCTTGTCCGCGACGACACCTGGGACACCACCGTGAGCGAACGCGTCATCGCACCCAAGAGCCGGGGCTTCCTCTTCGTCGACTCCCATCCCGGCGGCTGCGCGCGCCTGGTCGACGACATGTGGCGGGCCGTCCCCGCCCCCTCCCCCGCCGTCGCCGACCGCGACGGCGACGGCCCGGTGGCTCTCGTCATCGGCTCGTCCGCCGGGTACGGCCTGGCCGCGACGATCGCGGGCCTGGCCCGGGCCGGCGTCCGCGGGATCGGCGTCTGCTTCGAGAAGGGGCCCGGGCGCCGCACCGCGACGGCCGGCTGGTACCGCACCGCGGCGACCGCCCGGCTCGCCCGCCGGCACGGGCACGACATGGTCTTCCTCAACGGCGACGCGTTCGGCGACGCCATGAAGGACCAGGTCGCGGAGGTCCTGGCCGAACGGTTCGGCGGACGGCTGGACCACTTGGTCTACTCCGTGGCCGCGCCCCGCCGCACCGACCCGGACACCGGCGTCGTGCACGCCTCGGTCCTCAAGCCCATCGGCGCGCCGTACACCACCAAGACGCTGGTCTTCGACGAGGACGGCGCGCCGGGGGTCAGGGACGTCACCACCGCGCCGGCCGAGGGCGACGACATCGAGCGGACCGTGGCGGTGATGGGCGGCGCCGACTGGGAGCGGTGGATCAGCCACCTGTCCGGCCGGTCCCTGCTCGCCGACGGCTTCACCACCGCCGCCCTGTCCTACATCGGGTCGCCGCTCAACGCGGCGATCTACCGGCAGGGCACCATCGGCGCCGCGAAGGCCCATCTGGAGGCCACGGCACGCGCGCTCGACGAGCGCCTCGCCAAGTCCGTGGGCGGCCGGGCCGTCACGTCCGTCAACGGCGCCGCCGTCACCCAGTCCTCCACCGCCGTCCCCGGCATCGCCCTGTACGTCGGGCTGCTGCGCGGCGTCCTCGGCGACGCCATGGTGACGCCGGTCGGCCAACTGGCCGACCTGTGGGACCGGTTGACCGGCGTCCGCCCCCTCGACCTCGACACCGAGGGCCGGGTCCGCCTCGACGCCTGGGAACTCGACCCCGCCGTGCAGGAGGCCGTCGCGGAGCGCTGGTCCGCCGTCACCGGGGACACCCTCACGGAACTCGCCGACCTCGACTGGTTCACCGACGAGGTCCGCCGCCTGTACGGGTTCTCCGTCCCCGGCGTCGACTACGGCGCCACCGTCGAGACCGACGTCCCCTGGCCCGCCCCGACCGCCTGAGCCGAACGCCAGGGGGCAGCCGGTGTCAGTCCCCGTACCGCCGGTCGTCGATCTCGACGGAGAGCCGCGGCCATGCCGAGGCGAGGCGCGCCAGCTCGTCGGCGCTGAGTTCGCGCGTCGTGCCGCGCAGCGTCTCGTCGGGCAGGAAGTGGACGACGGTGCCGGTCGTGCCGTCCCCGGCGATCGGTTCGAGGCCGGTCGCGGGCACCCCGTGCGCGTACCGCTGGGTCCAGGAGCCGTCGCGGCGGCGGTTGGTGTGGACGAGCCAGGTGCTCAGCGCGGCCACGACGGACATGCCGCGGCGGGGGTGGGCGTCGGGCAGCGGTGGTGCGTCGGGGTCGTCGAAGAAGCGGACGTCCTTCGTCGCCATCACCGGCTTCCTGACCGTCCGGCCGTGTTCGTCGATACGTGTGTCGGTCCCCCGCCCGTCGTCGGCGACGGCCACGGAGCCGTCGGCGTGGAGCGTGATCCGGCACCGTGCGCCGTCACCGCACTCGGCCTCGTCCGCCTCGTCGGCCACGTAGGCGACGACTTCGAGGATCAGGTGGGACATGCCGCCGGGAGCGAACCGGGCGGGGTGGTGACGGATGTGCGCGAGGTGTCCGTGGTCGACGGTGCTCGCCCAGTCGTGGGTGGTCGTGTGCCAAGAGGCCCTGGGTGTGCGCGCGGCCCGGATCACGCGGCGGCGTCCAGGAGATGCGGGCCGTTGTTGCGGACGTTGTTCACCGCCGTGGAGACGGGGTGCGTCTTGAGGTGGCCGCCCGCGGGCTGGGTGAGGAGGGCGCGCAGGTCGTCGGTGTCCTGGTGGGAGGGGTCGAGCCAGGTGTCGTAGTGCTCGGGGGCGAGGGCGAGCGGCATGCGCGGGTGGATGCGGCCGGCCTCGTCGGTGGCCTCGGTGGTGATGATGGTGGCGGTCATCAGCCAGGCGTCGGGGTCGTCGTCGCCGGTCACGTCGGGGTTGCGCCAGTACGCGTACAGGCCCGCGAGCGCCATGACGGAGTCGTCGGCGGGGCGGATGAAGTACGGCTGCTTGCGTGTCTTGCCGGTGGACTCGTCCTTGACGGGATCCCACTCGTAGAAGCCGTCGGCCGGGAGCAGGCAGCGGCGCTTGGCGAAGGCGGTGCGGAAGGCGGGCTTCTCGTGCACCGTCTCCACCCGCGCGTTGATCATCCGCGAGCCGATCTTCGGGTCCTTCGCCCACGAGGGCACGAGCCCCCACCTCGGCGTCCGGAGCCGACGGCCCGCCTCGTCCGGGCCGTGCCGCTCCGAGCGTTCCAGGACCGCGTACACCGCGTCGGTGGGCGCGACGTTCCAACTGGGTTCCAGTGTCTCCTCCGGCCGCCAGTCCGCCACGTCGAACAGGCGGGACAGGTCCTGGGGGCCACGGGTGGCTACGTATCGACCGCACATACCGCCACTGTGCCATCCACGGCACCCGCCGTGCGGAACACCCCACGAGGAATACCCCCCTGGGTATAGCTGTTAGGGTCGGTGACAGATACCCCCCGGGGTACTCATGGATGTACTCATAGGTCCGAGAGGAGCCGTTCCGTCATGTTCTTCATCGACACCCTGGAGTTCGAGGGGCTCGGCAACCGCAGCTACCTGGCCGGCGGCCCCAGCGCCGCCGTGGTCGTCGACCCGCCCCGCGACATCGACCAGGTCATCGCCGCGGCGGCCCGTCGCGGCGTACGTATCGCCTTCGTGGCCGAGACACATGTGCACAACGACTACGTCACCGGCGGCCTGGAGCTGGCCCGCGTGACCGGCGCCCGCTACCTGGTTCCGGCCGGGGCACACGTGTCGTTCGCCCGCACGCCCGTCGCCGACGGCGACACGGTGACGGTCGACGAGGGCCTGGTGCTGCGCGCCCTGTCCACACCCGGGCACACCCCGCACCACACGTCCTACGCGCTGAGCGAGGACGGCCGGGGCGTCGCGGCGTTCACCGGGGGCTCACTGCTCATCGGCACCGTCGGCCGCCCCGACCTGGTCGAACCACGGCTGACCGAGAGGCTGGCCCGCGCCCAGCACGCCTCCGCGCACCGCCTCGCCGCCGAGCTGGACGACGAGGTGCCGGTGCTGCCCACGCACGGGTTCGGCAGCTTCTGCTCCTCCTCCCAGGCCGAGGGGGACGCGACGACGATCGGCAAGGAGCGCGCGACCAACGAGGCGCTGACCCAGGACGTGGACACCTTCGTCGCCCGGATGCTCGCCGGGCTGGACGACGTGCCCGCGTACTACGCGCACATGGGCCCCGCCAACGCCGCGGGCCCCCTCCCCGTCGACCTGACCCCGCCGCGCCGCGCGGACGCCGACGAGATCGCCTCCCGGCTGTCCGCCGGGGAATGGGTCGTGGACCTGCGCAGCCGTACGGCCTTCGCCGAGGGGCATGTGGCCGGATCGTTCAACTTCGAGGGCGACGGCAAGCTCGCCACCTACCTGGCCTGGCTGATCCCGTGGGGCAAGCCCGTCACCCTGCTGGCCGAGACACCGGAGCGGATCGCCGCCGCGCAGCGCGAACTGGCCCGGGTGGGCATCGACCGCCCGGCCGCCGCCGCCATCGGCGGTCCGGCCGCCTGGCTCCGCGAGGGCGAACAACCGGCCTCCTTCCCGCGCGCCCGCTTCGCCGACCTCGCGGATGCGCGTGGGCGCGGTGCGGAGGTGGTCGTGCTCGACGTGCGCCGGGACTCCGAGCGTGCGGCCGGGTTCGTCGCGGGATCGATCCACATCCCCGTCCACGAACTGCCCGGCCGCCTCGGCGAGGTGCCGGACGGGGTGGTGTGGGTCCACTGCGCCGGCGGAATGCGCGCGGCGATCGCGGCGTCCCTGCTCGATGCGTGCGGCCGGGACGTAGTGGCCGTCGACGACAGCTTCGACGCGGCCACGGCGGCGGGCCTCACCCTCACCGGACCCGGCGCCGACCACAACGGTTGAACCACCGACCTCGCGGCGCCACGGCGACGGGGAGCGCGCCCGGAGATCACCGCATCCCTGCTCACGCGTCCGGCCGGACCCGGCCTCGGCCTCGGCCTCGGCCGAACGACTGAGTCACCGATCCGGCGGCCCTGCGCCAGCGGGGAGCAAGCCCGGCGGTCGCCCGCTTCCCTGCTCGACGCGTCCGGCCGGACCCGGCCTCGGCCGAACGACTGAGCTACCGATCCGGCGGCCCTGCACCGGCGTGGAGCGCGCCCGGCGATCGCCCGCCTCCCTTGCTCGACACGTCCGGCCGCGACGTGGTGACCGTCGACCACAGTCTCGACACCGCCACAACCTTCGAGCCCCACCAGACCCGCCCTCAGCCACAACGACTGAACCACCGAACCCGCGCCCCCGCGCCCCCGCGCCAACGGGAAGCGCGCCCGGCGACCGTCGCATCCCCACCCGCCCTCGGCCGCAACGACTGACCCCCCGATCCCGCACCACCCGCACGGAGTGACCGAACCATGTTCTCGCCCTTCCCTCACGATTCCGACCGGCTGTCCCCGTACGAGGCGCACCGGCTGAGCGGTGACGGGCGGGCCGTTCTGCTGGATGTCCGAGAGGCACCGGAGTGGCAGGCCGGTCATGCGCCAGGCGCGGTGCATCTGCCGTTGAGTCGCCTGCGGGACGGGGCGGCCCTCCCCGGGGCCGCGCGAGGCAAGCCGGTGATCACCGTCTGCCGTTCCGGGAACCGCTCGCGCACCGCCGCCGCCCTGCTCGTCGCACGCGGGGTGCGGGCCACCGATGTCGTCGGCGGCATGACCGCGTGGGCCCGCGCGGGCCTGCCGGTCACCGGGGGCGGCGCCGCGTGAGCGCGCTGATATGTGCCCTGCTCGCCGGTGCCGTGGTCGGGCTCGCGCTCGGGGCGCTCGGCGGGGGCGGCAGCGTCCTCGCGGTGCCCGCGCTGATCTATCTGCTGGGCTTCACCCCGGCGGCGGCCACCACCGCGAGCCTGATCATCGTCACCGCCACCTCGCTCACCGCCTTGTACGGCCACGCCCGCGCGGGGAACGTCCGGTGGCGGGCGGGGGCGCTGTTCGCGGCGGCCGGACTGGTTCCCGCCGCTGTCGCGGGCGCCCTGGCGGCGCACCTGCCCCAGCCTCTGCTGACGGCGGCGTTCGCCGTGGTCGCCGCCCTGGCCGCGACCCGTATGCTCCGCTCCACCCGCCGCGCGCCCGACCCTGGACCGCACCCGCGCACAGTCCGCCCGGTCCGGGCGGCCGCCACCGGCGCGGGGCTCGGAGCGCTGACCGGACTGCTCGGCGTAGGCGGCGGGTTCCTGGCGGTGCCCGCGCTGGTGACGGTGCTGGCGTTCGAGATGAGGGCGGCGGTCGGCACCAGCCTGCTGGTCATCACGACCGGCTCCCTGGCCTCACTGGCCACTCGCGCGGGCGCCGCCGTCTCCCTGGACTGGTCGGTGATCGGTCCGTTCGTCGCCGCCGCCGTCCTGGGCGCCTGGGACGGCAAGCGGCTGGCCGCCAAGGTCACCGGCACACTGTTGCAGCGCGTCTTCGCGGTCCTGCTGCTCGGCGTGGCCGCCCTCATGCTCCTCGACGCCGTCGTGTGAAGCCGCGTTGGGAGCGCGTGCCGGGTCGCTCAGGCCAGCGACAGGAACAGCTTCTCCAGGCGAGCCCGCATCTGCTCCCGGTCCTCCGGCGCGGCCATGTCCTCATCGGTCAGGCAGTGCTGGAGCCCGGTGGCGATGATCGCGAAACCGGCCTTGTCCAGGGCCCGTGAGGCGGCCGCGAGCTGCGTGACCACGTCCTCGCAGTCCCGCCCCTCCTCGATCATCCTGATCACCCCGGCGATCTGGCCCTGCGCCCGGCGCAACCGGTTGACCACCGTCTTCAACTCCTCGGCCGCCATCGCCAAGTCCACAGCCCACACTCCTTCGCGCGATACCCCCACGGGTACCCTACCGAAGGGGGGCAACTCATGAGAGCAAAGGAAGATCCCCCGTGGAACCCACCTCCTCCACCTCCTCCACCTCCCCCGCCTCGACCACCCCTTCCCTCACCGCCGACCAGGCACACGCCCGCCTCTCCGAGCTGACCGTCATCGACGTGCGCACTCCGGGCGAGTACGCCTCCGGCCATCTGCCCGGCGCCCACAACATCCCCCTCGACCACCTCGACGCCGCCCTGCCCGCCCTGGAGACCGCCGCGGGCCGCGGCGACCTCCTCGTCGGGTGCGCCTCCGGCGCCCGCTCGGCGACCGCCTGCCGACGCCTGGCGGACCGGGGCATCAGCGCCGCCACCCTCACCGGCGGCACCACCGCCTGGACGCAGCTCGGCCACGACGTCCACCGCCCCGCCGGTGCCCGCACGGCCTGGGCCATGGAGCGCCAGGTGCGCCTCGCCGCCGGAACGCTGGTCCTGACCGGCCTGGTCGCGGGCCGCCGCAGGAGCGGGGCCCGCTGGCTCTCGGCGGGCGTCGCGGGCGGTCTCGTCTTCTCGGCCCTGACCGACACCTGCGGCATGGCCGTACTCCTCGCCAAGCTCCCGCACAACCGCCCCAAGGCCACCGACCTGGATGCCACGCTCGCGGCACTGACCGGCTGAGCCCCGGCACCCACCGACCGACCCGTTGCAAAGCGGAGCGGTGCTCCGTATTATCTGGAGCACCGCTCCGCTTCTCGTGCTGGGCGGTAGGCATTCGTGCCTCGAAGGCAACCCGAAGGACTGATGGCCCCATGAGCAGCACCCCCGCGACAACCGACACCCCGATCGTGCGCGCCCTGGACGAGATCGTCGGGGCGGGCGACCGCGTCGTGTCCGTCGCCCCCGTCACGCTGGACGCGCCCGGCCGCGCCCGTCCCCTCGACGTACGGGTCTCCGCGCCGGCGAGCGGTGAGAACCTGCCGGTGCTGCTGTTCTCGCACGGCAATGGCTGGTCGCTCGACGGCTACGCTCCGCTGACGGCCTTCTGGGCGTCGCGGGGGTTCGTCGTCGTACAGCCGACCCACCTGGACTCACGGCGGTACGGGATTCCGCTCGACGACCCGGCGTTCGGACAAATCTGGTCCGAGCGACGCGACGACCTCCTGCGCGCCCTCGACCAGTTCGACGCCGTCGAGGCGGCCGTACCGGGGCTCGCCGGACGGGTGGACAGGAGCCGTGTCGTCGCCGCCGGGCACTCCTGGGGAGCGCAGACGGTGCAGATGCTGCTCGGCGCCCGCATCCTCGACGCATCCGGCAACGCGGGCGAGGACTTGGCGGACCGGCGGATCAAGGCGGGCGTGCTGCTGGCCGCGACCGGGATCGGCGGCGTGGAGCTGCACCCGTTCGCCAAGGAGCACTTCCCGTTCATGAACCCGTCGTTCGCCGAGCTGACCACGCCGACGCTCGTGGTCGCCGGGGACCACGACCAGTCCCAGATGTCCAGCCGCGGCCCGGACTGGTTCACCGACGCCTACACGCACAGCCCCGGAGCCACCGACCTGCTCACCCTGTTCGGCGCGGAACACTCCCTGGGCGGCATCCCGAACTGGGAGGCCGCGGAGACGACGGACGAGGACCCGGAGCGCGTCGCGGTCCTCCAGCGCCTGACCACCGCCTATCTGCGCAGCGCGCTCGACCCCTCCGACCCCGTGTGGAAGAGGGCCGCCGCGGCCCTGGCCGACAGGGGTACGGGGACCGGGCGCATCGACAGCAAGTAGCGCCCCGTACGCTAACGCCCCCTTGACGGGCCGTCCCGCGCGGAGGCGGCGCGGCCGAGCTGAGCAGCGGCCTTCTCCGTCTCAGCGGCCCCGGCGCAGGAGCGCGGCCGTCGCCTCAAGGGCCCGTCGCTGTGTCCGGCTCTTGCGCACCAGGTCCCGGGCCTGGGAGCGGAGTTCGGCCGAGCGCTTCCTGATGGTCTCGGCCTCGTGGCGCACCTGGTGCAGATCCGCCCCGGCCGACTCGGCGTATCTCTTCGCCTGCACCATGCGGCCTCACTCTCCCTGGCTTGCCCGCCCTTCCGGCGAGGACGACGCCGGTCAACCTACTCGACGGACCCGTGAGGACAGCGTCCTCCACGTGCCCGCACGTGTCAGCGCTCGACCGGTTCCACCTGGTCCAGGCCGGTGTCCTGGAGGATCCGCCGGACCGTGTCGTCCAGCGTGCTCGCGGCACCGATGACGGTCTCCAGGTCCCCGGGCAGCAGATCCCTCTCGCGGAACCAGGAACGCAGGTGCTCCTCGGTGACGGACGCCCGGTACGCGGCGTCGTGCTTGGTCGCGTGCCGCCGCACTGTCTCCTCGTAGTGCACGTCGAGGTAGTAGCAACGGGTGACGCCCCGGTGGGCACGGACCAGGTCGCGCAGCATGTCGGCGTAGTGGTCGGCGTACAGGATGCCCTCGACGACGGCGTGGAAGCCGTTGTCCAGCGCGTACCGTGCGGTCAGGTCGATCAGGCCGATGTTGGCGCCGCCGGGCTTGTCGCGTTCGCGCAGCACGGTCCGGCGCACATTGTCCTGACCGACGATGGCGAGGTTCCGCCCGAACCCCGCTCGCACTCCGGCCGCCACGGAGGACTTGCCGGAGGCGCTGTTGCCGCGGACCACGACGAGCCGCGTTTCCTCTGTCCCGACCACGCCCCGCACCTCAGCGCCGCGGCGTCGCGGGCGGCGTCGCGTTGTCTGTGGCGCCACGCGCTAGACGAGACGTATCGTCTAGTATAGAGTGACGGGAAGATGCCGTCCGCCTGGGAGGACCCACCATGGAACGCTTCATCGACGCAGAACCCGGCATACGCCTCTGGGTGGAGGACCGGGGCCCCGCCGACGCTCCCCCGTTACTGCTCATCATGGGCGCGCAGGCGTCCGGCCTGGGCTGGCCCGACGAGTTCGTGGACATGCTCGCCGCCCAGCACCGCGTCATCCGCTACGACCACCGCGACACCGGCCGCTCCACCTGGGCCTTCGACCAGCACCCGTATCCCGTACGGCAACTCGCGGACGACGCCCTTACGGTGCTGGACGGCCTCGGCGTCGAGCGGGCGCATGTCGTCGGCATGTCCCTGGGCGGCATGCTCACCCAGCTTCTGGTCGCGGACCACCCGGGCCGGGTGCTCAGCGCGACCCTGATCGGCACCTGCGCCCTGAGCTCCGCCCCGTACGTCCGGCCGGACGGGACCGCGATCCCGCCGGAGGAGCTGCCCGGCATCTCACCCCGCCTGCTGGAGCTGTGGTCCCGCCCCGTACCGGATCTGGACCTCGCGGCGGAGCTGGACCGGCGGGTCGAGCACTGGCGCATCCTGGGCGGGGACGAGCTTCCCTTCGACGCCGCGTACGCGCGTGCTCTTGAGGCGAGGATCATCGAGCACACCGGGCACCACAGGACGAACACCGCGCACGGCCGCGCCGACACGTCCGGCCTCGACCGCACCGAACAACTCGCCAGGACCACCGTGCCCACCCTCGTCGTCTCCGCCCCCGCCGAACCGGTCTTCCCGCCCCCGCACCCCGACCACCTCGCCCAGGCGATCCACGGCGCACGCCTCGTCGAGATACCCCGGATGGGCCACGCACTCCCCCGGCAGGTGCACGAGCCGCTGGCGTCCGCGATCCTGAAGCACACGGCGCTCAACTGACCTGCTAGGGGCCGCACCTGGGGACGGCCGGCGTCATGCACAGCCCCCTCTCCGCGTCCGCCGTCTTCTAGGGTCGTCCGCATGACAACCGACACGGCGACCGCCGGCCCGCTCTACGCGTCCTTCCGGGCGGACGCCCTCGACACCCCCGACCAACTCCGCGCGCTCTACCCGCAGCCGAACCCGCACGCGATCCGCAAGGAGACCGGCCACCTGACCGAGGAGACCCGCGCGCTCATCGCCTGCTCCTCCCTGGTGTTCATCGGCAGCGCGGACGCCGAGGGCCGTGCGGACGTGACTCCGCGCGGCGGCCCGCCCGGGTTCGTCTCGGTGCTCGACGAGCGGACCCTGGCGATACCCGACGCCACCGGCAACAAGCGGCTCGACACCCTGCACAACATCGTACGGACCGGACGGGTCGGCCTGCTCTTCCTCATCCCCGGCCGCCCGACCACCCTGCGTGTCAACGGCCGTGCCTGTGTCTCCGCGCGCCCGGAGCTGCTCGACCGGCTCACGCCCGTCGGCAAACCGCCGGTCACGGCGATCGTGGTCGGCATCGAGCAGGTCTATCCGCACTGCCCGAAGTCGCTGATGCGCGCCGACGCCTGGCGGCCGGAGCGGTGGCTGCCCGCCGACGCCCAGCCGACCAGCGCCGAAGTGACGCGCGCCCAACTGGATCTGCCCGACCTCACCGTCGAGCAGATCGAGGAGGCCGAACGGGAGTCGCTGCGCCTGCGTTACGAGTGAGCCCGGCCCCGCGCTCCGCGTCGGACGCGTCCCCCGCCCGCTCGTCCAGACCGAGGGCCCGCTCGGCGCGCTCCAAGTGCCGCTCCTGCCGACGCAGCGTGAGGGGGTTGACCAGGAACACACCCAGCATGACGAGGCTGAAGACGGCCATCCCATAGTCGCCGTCGACCGCCCGTGCCACGCCGCCCAGGAGCCAGGACAGCGCGGCGAAGCCCATCGCGTACCGCACCCACCGGCGCCCCTGGGCACGGATCGCACGGCGGTGGCGCCTGGCGAAGTGGACCGCGACCTCACGCTCCGCGGGATCGGCCGGGACCTCGCCGCGCTGGACCTGGCGGCCGACCCGCAGGAACCGGCCGAGGCCCAGCCCGAACCGGGCGGCCCGGCGCCGCACCCACCATCCTGCGCAGACGCCGACGACCAGGGCCGCAATCGCAAAGAGCGCACCGAACAGCAAGCCTTGCGCGGTCTCGACGGAACCCTCGCCGATGACCCCGCCCACCAGGAAGCCGCCCGCCCCCGCCATCATCAGCAGGGTCAGCGCGATCCGCACCACACCCCACAGGTCGCTCGCGCGTGACGTGCCGACCCCGGACATGCCCGACCCCCTTCGTCCATTCCGTCCACGCCCGGTTACCCCCGACGGTCCCCGTCACCCCGTAGCGCGTTCAGCACCCGCGTGCCCGGCGCGCAGCTCGCCGCCAGATCGGAGAAGTCCTCAGCCGTCAGTTCGCGCGCGGCACTCCCCCGGCGGCCGCTGTCGAGCCGGGCGCAGGCTCCGTCCAGCCAGGGTGCGTGCGGCTCGACCCCGACGAACGCGGCGAGGCGGGTGAGTTCCGCCCGGGGATCGTCGAGGAGGTCCTCGTAGGAGAGCACCGCGCGCTGCCCGGCCGGAAGGGTGTCCAGGAACTCCGCTCCCTGGGTGACGAGTTCGGACCACAGGGCGCCGAAACGGCTCAGGGGGAGGTTCCGGTCCCGTACGAGCGCGGGGTCGAACCGCTCGTTCAGGAGAGGCGCCAAGTCCGGAGGCAGTGCGCGTACGTGCGCGGGCGTCAGGTCGCCGAGGTTGTCCACACCCGTACGCTCCCTGATCTCACGCATCAACGTGATCACGCGGTATCCGGGGTGGCGGCTCATGGACAGGGCGCAGTCCGGGCCGTCCCGGTACAGATGGACGAAGTTCGCGTACGGGAAGGCGGCGCGCAGCTTCGGCACCCATCCCGTCGAGTACCCGGAGCGTTCCACGACGGCGCTCCGCCCGAAGCGTGCGCACAACCAGTCGAACAGGGCCTCGTGGTGCTGGGCGGCGGTCCGCTCGGGACGGCCGACGATGGCCGCCCGGACCTCGTCGAGCAGCCCGTCGGGGTCGTCGGTGAGGTGAGGCAGCACCATGAGGGAGAGGGCGGGGATCCCGGCGCCGTCCGCCGTGTACCGCCCGGGGTGGCGCGTGTAGAGAAACTCGGGCATCAGCACCCCGCTGCGGATCATGCTCGCGAAGTAGGGGGTGGGCCGGAAGAGCGCCTCCCAGAACTCCGCGCCCGACACCCGGCCCTCGGGGAAGGCCGTGTCGCCGACCGAGGCCATGTATTCGTTCAGGCTGAGCACGTCGGGGTGTGTGTGGAGGATCCGGGACAGGGCGGTGGAACCGCTGCGACCCGTTCCGATGACGAAGGTCAGGCTACGCAAGATCACTCTCCGGGGACGTCGGCGGACAGCCCGAGGCTTTCCGTACGCCGACGGGCGCACACCCCCACAACACATGCTTCGCCGCATCTTGCCGGGCGCACACGCCACGCCCTACCTTACTTCCAAGTAAGTTTACTTCCGAGTAAGGGGATTGCCTTGGTCGCCTATCAGACTGTCCTGGTCGGAACGGACGGCTCGGAGTCGTCGTTCGCCGCGGTCGCGAGCGCCGCCCGCCTCGCCGCCGCCTGCGGGGCCGAGCTCGTGATCGCCTGCGCGTACTCCCCGATGCGCGGACCCGAACTCGCCGCTGCGCAGGACCAGTTGGGCGCCGAGGCATATCAGGTGGTGGGGTCGGCACCCGCCGAGGACACGTTGCGGGCCGCCGCCGACAAGGCACATGCGGAGGGCGTGGTGGACGTGCGGACGGTCGCGGTGCAGGACGAGCCCGTACCGGCGCTGGTCCGGACCGCGAAGGAGTGTTCCGCCGATCTGATCGTCGTCGGCAACCGCGGGCTGCGCTCCCTCGCCGGACGCATCCTCGGCTCGGTGCCCGCGGACATCGCGAGGAAGGCCGGGCTCGACGTGTTGATCGTGCACACCACATGAGCACCGGCGAACTGCGCCGGGCCGTCGAGGAACTGCTCCTGGGCGGCGGTCGCCTCTGGACGAGAACGGACATCGCCGAGCGGTCGGGGGTGCGGCCCGAGCGGTCGGCGCAGATCTGGCGCGCGCTCGGCTTCCCGGTCGTCGACGACGACGCGCGGGTGTTCACCGACGCCGACGTCGACGCGCTGCGGGCGGGCGAACGCCTCATCGCGGCCGGGCTCATCACCGAGGAGAGCGAGACGATGATGGCCCGCGCCCTCGGCCACCACCTGTCCCGGCTCGCCGACTGGCAGATGCACACCCTGTGGCAGTGGCTCACCCACGACCTGGACACCCCGGGTGGTGAAGCCGCCCTGACGCGGCACGCCGCGGCGCTGGTGGCGGAGCTCGAACTGTTGCAGCGGCACGTGTGGCGCCGCCACCTCGCGGCTTATGCGGGCCGGATGCTCGCCGAGGCGGACGCGGGCCGGAGTGGTTCGGGGGACGGGGTCATGGCGAAGACGGAGGCCGTGCCGGACGACGCCCCCGGGCCGCCCCACGAGGGCGCCGACGTTCGTCACCTGGCCGTCGGATTCACCGACATGGTCGGCTACACACGTATGACCCGCGGACTGGACAGCGCGGAACTCGCCCGCGTCCTCGACCGGTTCGAGAGCCTGAGCGGCGACGTGGTCGCCGAGGGCGGGGGCCGCGTGGTGAAGACCATCGGCGACGAGGTGCTCTTCGTGTCCGGGTCGGCGTCCGAGGCCGCCGGGATCGCACTGGAACTGACCGCCCGCGCCCAAGGCGAGCAGAGCCTGCCGCACCTGCGGACCGGGCTGGCCCACGGCGCGGTCCTCCACCGCTTCGGCGACGTGTACGGGGCCGCGGTGAACATCGCGGCCCGGCTCACCGCGGTGGCCCGCCCCGACACGGTCCTGGCCGACACGGCGTTCGCGGGCGAGCTGGCCGGGACGACGACGTACGACCTGAAGGTGCTGCGCCCGGTCTCGGTACGCGGATACAGCAGACTGCGCCCTGTACTGCTGCGAGCGGCCCGCCGTCGATGACCACACCGGTGGAGGCCATACGGAGACGGGTCCGTGCGCTGCGTGCGCTGCGCGCGAGGGGATCGTGAGCCGGCCCGGGTGCGGCGCGTACTGGGGGCAGGGTTCGGCTATCTGGCCGCACATGGCCGCGACATCCGGCGCCCGGGGCGTGAACGTCGATTAACTGCGTCGCGACGGGATACACAGGCGCGGGCACACCCGTGCTCCGCGGCTTACATCGTCGTCTCCCCACCGTGACCGAGGACAGCAATGGCGACACACACGACCGAACCCGTCTCCCCGGCGCCCGCCGCGGAGGCACGACGCGGCCGTGGGCGCGTCGTCGTCTCCTGGCTCACCACGACCGACCACAAGAAGATCGGTCACCTCTACCTGATCACGTCGTTCGGGTTCTTCCTGATCGCCGGGCTCCTCGCCATGGCGGTCCGCGCCGAACTGGCCCGCCCCGGTCTACAGTTCCTCTCCAACGAGCAGTACAACCAGGCGTTCACCATGCACGGCACCATCATGCTGCTGCTGTTCGCCACCCCGACCTTCGCCGGGTTCGCCAACGCGGTCATGCCACTGCAGATCGGCTCGCCCGACGTCGCCTTCCCCCGGCTGAACATGTTCTCGTACTGGCTGTTCCTCTTCGGCGGCCTGATCGTGCTGTCCAGCTTCCTCACCCCGCAGGGCGCCGCCGACTTCGGCTGGACCGCCTACACCCCGCTCAGCGGCCCCGTCCGCAGCGAGTACGTCGGCGGTGACCTCTGGATCATGGGGCTTGCGCTCTCCGGGTTCGGCACGATCCTCGGCGCCGTCAACTTCATCACCACCATCGTCTGCATGCGCGCGCCGGGCATGACGATGTTCCGGATGCCGATCTTCACCTGGAACGTGCTGCTCACGTCGGTCCTGGTCCTGCTCGCCTTCCCCGTCCTGGCCGCCGCCCTGTTCGCGCTGGAGGCCGACCGGCGCTTCGGGGCGCACGTCTTCGACCCGGCCAACGGCGGGCCGCTGCTGTGGCAGCACCTGTTCTGGTTCTTCGGCCACCCCGAGGTGTACATCCTCGCGCTGCCGTTCTTCGGTGTGATCACCGAGATCATCCCGGTCTTCTCCCGCAAGCCGATCTTCGGCTACAGCGGCCTGATCGGCGCGACCATCGCCATCACCGGCCTCTCCGTCACCGTGTGGGCGCACCACATGTTCGCGACCGGCGCGGTGCTGCTGCCGTTCTTCTCGTTCATGAGCTTCCTCATCGCGGTGCCCACCGGGGTGAAGTTCTTCAACTGGATCGGCACGATGTGGAAGGGCTCGCTGTCCTTCGAGCCACCGATGCTGTGGGCGATCGGCTTCCTGGTCACGTTCCTGTTCGGCGGTCTGACCGGTGTGCTGCTGGCCTCGCCGCCGCTGGACTTCCACGTCACCGACAGCTACTTCGTCATCGCCCACTTCCACTACGTGCTGTTCGGCACGATCGTGTTCGCCATGTTCGGCGGGTTCAGCTTCTGGTGGCCGAAGATGACCGGCACGATGCTCGACCCGCGCCTGGAGCGCGTGCACTTCTGGACGCTGTTCGTGGGCTTCCACACCACGTTCCTGGTCCAGCACTGGCTCGGCGCCGAGGGCATGCCACGCCGCTACGCCGACTACCTGGCCGCCGACGGGTTCACCGCGCTGAACACGGTCTCCTCCATCGGCGCGTTCCTGCTCGGCCTGTCCACGCTGCCGTTCCTCTACAACGTGTGGAAGACGGCCAGGAAGGGCGAGAAGGTCACGGTCGACGATCCCTGGGGCTTCGGGCGCTCCCTGGAATGGGCCACGTCCTGCCCGCCGCCGCGCCACAACTTCTCCACCCTGCCCAAGGTCCGCTCCGAGTCCCCCGCCTTCGACCTGCACCACCCGGCCGTCGCCCGCTTCGACCAGAAACAGCAGTCACGCCGACGCGACATCATCGACGCCCCCGGCCACGAGAGCGACCGCACGTGAACGGCCACTCTCAGCGGCACGGCCGGACCAGAGACGAGCTTCAGCAGTTCCTTGAGCACCTGTTCTCAGTGCTCGGCGCCGTCCGTCACTTGTCCATGGCCTTGCGGACGGCGTCCTTGGTGCGGTCCATCAGCGCGGCGACCGGGCCGAGCGCCATGTTGGCCGCGCCGGACTGCACCCCGGGGTGCGGCCGGGTCGGTGCCATCGCCTCGGCCGCCTTGACCGCCTTGGCCATGGAGGCGAGCTGCGCGGCATCCGTGCTGCGCCGGATGTGTGTGAACTCGTAGCGTTCCTCGGCCCGCGCGTGCTCCTGCACGTCCTTGCGCAGCTTCAGCAGTTGCGGCATGAACTTGGGGTCGTCGGTGTCGAAGTCGTCCAGCGCGGACAGCGTCTCCTTGGCCGCCTTCTCCTCCGCGAGCCGGTCCTCCACGACCTGTTCGCCGCCCGCGAGTGAGCGGCGGGCGAAGGGGTGCACGACCTCTTCCTCCGCCGTCTCGTGCACGGCCAGGAGGCGCACCAGGCGGCGGAAGGCGTCGCGGCGCTCCTCACCCTTGGCGGCCTCGACCTCGTCGAAGAGGTTGCGGATGTCGCCGTGCTGGCGCATCAGCAGCGCCACCACGTCATCGTCGCGTGCCATGTCGTCCCCGGCGTGCGGGGTGTGCAGCTCGGACATGACAGCCCCTCACTTCTCGCGCTGGCTGGGGTCGGGGTGCTCGCCCTCGGTCTGGACGCGGTACTCGCGGCCGAAGACCTCGTTGTGCTGGGTCATGACCCGGTCCGACGGCGGGGCCTCGCCGCCGTGGATCTGCTCCTGCATCCGCTCGAACCGCTCGTGCGCCTCCCGCACGTATCCGGCGCCCAGGGTGGTCAGGTCCATCTGGGTGTCGAGGAGTTCGCGCAGGTATGCCTTGTTCGGCTCGAAGGTGAGCACGTTGGGCAGCTCGGGGGCGAGGACCGAGGCGGGGTCGCGGCCGTCGTGCTCGCGCATCAGGTCGCACGCGTGGTGCAGGTGCTCCAGCTCCATGTTCAGGTGCAGCTCCCAGATCGACTTCACCCGGGGGTCGCTCTCCTGCTCCATGAAGGAGTAGTACAGGTAGCACTCGTTGTACTCGTGGTTGACGAGCTGCTCCCACCACGTCTCGCCCGGGTCCACCAGGGACTCGTAGTGCGTGACGTGCTCCTCCTCGATCAGCCCGATCTCCTGGTACAGCTGGCGGGCGATCGGCTCCATGTAGGTGGGGCCGGTGTTCATGTAGAAGTTCATCGTCTGCTGCTCGGTCGACATGATCGTCAGCGCGTGCAGCTTGGACAGCGGGTCCGTCCGGTCCTTGGCGTAGGGGTCGCGGACGTTGTCCACCGGGTCGCGGTGGTGGAAGCGGGTGGGCCGGCCCGGCATCACCTCGGTCAGCCCGTCGACGATCGACTCCGCCTTGCGGTGCTCGATCATCTCGTACAGGTTCGCGTACCGGTACAGGTGGTCGAAGTCCTCCAGGACGCCGAACTGGTACGCCTGCTTCAGATACGGGTCCGGCTCCATCCGCGCCACCCACGCGGTCAGGTCGACGGCGACCTGCTCGTAGGCGATCGTCGTCTCCAGGACCGAGGAGACGCCGGGGAGCAGCCAGTTGACGACCTTCTGCTGCTGCGCCTCGATGTAGCGCACGCGGGCGAGCTGCCGCTTGACCTCGGGGTCGACGGTGTTGCGGGCGAGCTGGTGGCTGAAGAGGATCGCCTCCACCTCGATGCCGTTCATCGTGATGATGCGACAGCGGGTGTAGGGGTCACAGTGGTCGGGGTCGATCGGGGCCACGTTCAGCTCACGCCAGTTGCGCAACTGGCGGTCCAGCGGGATGCCCCGCTGCTCCAACGGATTGAACGTCATCGGGCTGCCTCCTGGGGGGTGACGATCGGACGCGCGAGTCGCCGGGGTACCCCTCCACGGGCGGCCTGCACGCGAACACTCCGGGCAGTCTTGCGGCCGACCCGCTCACGGGACGCCCGGCCGACCGCCGTCCCCGGCGGTTCCCCCTGATGGGGCTGATGCACGACGCGTTCGCGCCGCCCGCACCGTCATTCGGCCAATCACCGCAATGGCCGAGTCGCGCACCTTACCCCGGTTGGCTCACCGCCCCCGCCGGACTGAGGCCGGCCTCCTCCGCCGTGTACGAGGACGCGAAGGTGAACGCGGCGGGGGTCGGGCCCTCCGCCCGCAGGAGTGCCAGCCGGTCCAGCGCCTCCTCGACGGTGGGAAGGTGTCCGGCCGGGACCCACCAGAGCACCAGGTGCGCCTGTAGGTGCCGGTCGAACCATTCGCGCCTGCGCCGCATCACCTCCAGGTGTCCGCTGCGGTAGGTGAAGTCCCACAGGGCCTCCTGGCTCTCCCACACCGAGAGGTTGACGACGATGTCCTCCCCCGCCGGGCGCAGTCCGGTGGCGTCGTTCGCCCCGTCGGCCACGAGCCGCCACACGAAGCCGGGGGCCTCGTCGGCGGCGGCGTTGATCGGGTCGAGCTGCTCGACGAAGTCCGCCATGCGCGGGTCGTCGAAGGGGTGGCGCAGCGTCACGACGTTCAACTCGGCCAGGTGGAAGACGTGTTGGGGTGAGGTCATGGCCTCATCCCAGCATGACCGTCCTTCTATGTCAACGAGAGTTGGTTTTAGAATCCTCCAGGACTACGCAGCACTCCCCCGGCCGGGCGTCCATCCGGGCCGTCACCTGGCCGTCGCCGAGCAGCCCCTCCAGAAGGGCCAGGTTCATGCCGCAGACGAGTGGGGGGAAGCGTTCGGCGACGACATGGAAGGGGCAGTTGCGCATGCGCACGACGCGCGGGCCGGTTGCGTCGTCCTCGTCGGCGTCCTCCAGATGGGGTGCGTATCCCCGGGCGGCCAGCATCCCCATGGCCTCCTCCACGCTTTTGCAGGGTGCCGCCGATCCGCGCTCGGCCTCGCCCCTGCGGCGGGCCGTCGCGAACAACTGGGCGTCCAGGCCCGCCTGTTCGGCGGTCTCCGCGAGCAGTTCGGCGGCCGTGCGGTAGTCGCGGGCCGGCAGCGACACCGACCGCTCGTCCCGGGCGGCCGAGTACACCTTGGCGGGGCGGCCCGCGCCCGGCCCCGACCGGCCGGTCAGGCGGCGGCTGCCGCTCTCCAGCAGTCCGACCCCGGCCAGCTTGTCCAGGTGGTGCGCGGCCAGCGTCCGCGCCACACCGACCGCTTCCGCGGCCTCGTTGCGCCCGACCTCGCGGCCCTGGGCCACCACGTACTCGTACAGACGACGCCGCACCGGATCCTGCAGGGCCGCGATCGCATCGATGTCTTCCACGCCGTCAGTCTATGAACAACGGGGGTTGGCGGTAGAAGCGCGTCATGGGGGTGGGGGCACGCGCCGGGTGTGGCGGGGCCGGGTCGATGCGGGAGCTGGGCCGAAGAGCGCGTCCGCGAGCTGGTCGGGGAGCAGGGGACCGCGCGGACGGCGGCGATCGGCGCGAACGCCACGGCCCCGAGGAGGCTCCACGGAGCTGGGCCGCCTGGAGCGGGCGCGGGATGCTCGGCGTGGCCCTGTGCTCGGTGCGCTCCCACGGCCGCGGCGAGGTCGAGGAGCTGAGCGTCCGGGCGGATCAGCGGTGTCGCGGCATCGGGCGGCTCCTGCTCCTCGACGGCCTGCGCCGGCTGCGCGAAGAGGGCGCGACAGCGGCCCGGCTCCACACCGGTCCTACGACCTCTACGAAGGCGTCGGCTTCCGGTGGCGGAGCGAGTACGTCCGCTGCCGGAAGCCGCTCAAAGGAGCCCGCGCCTGTCCGTGATTGCAGGGCGCCGCCGGCTCAGGCCGGGTGGTTCGGCTGCTGCTCGGGGGGCGTGCCGCCGCCCTTGCCTCCGCCCTTGCCGCCGCGGTCGGTGCCGTGGGCGTGGCCGCCGTTCACACCGGTGGGCTGGGCCGCCTTGCGGGCCTCGCTGTCCTGCGGCGTGGCCCCGCCCTTGTCGCTGCGTCGCAGTTCGGGCTGTTGCGGATTCGACATCTCGGCTCTCCTTCTCGAGTCACGTGTGCGTGGAGACACCTGCTGACACCCGAGTGACACATGTGTCCTGGCTCAAACGTGCCCCAGCGCGGCCATTCGCGTGACGTCGCCCTACCCGAGCACCCGGAGGATCATCCCGTCGCGAGGCCGCGTGGGGATACGGTTCAGGGGGATGGTCAGGTCCTGCGGCGGCACCCGGTACTCCAGGGCCGCGAGGCGCTGCGCGAGCGTCTCCAGGATGCCGACGGTCATGGCCTCGCCGGGGCAGCGGTGGCCGGTCCGCGCGTCGGCGCCGCCCTGGGGGATCAGCTCGTCACGCGCGGGCGCATGGTCGAGGAAGCGCTCGGGCCGGAAGGCGTACGGGTCCTTGAACAGCCGTTCGTCATGGTTCTGGCCGTAGACGTCGAGGAGGACGAGACCGCCCGCGGGGACGGTGCGGCCCTGCCAGGTCAGATCGGTGACGGCCTGCCCGCCCAGGAACGGCGCGAAGGGGTAGAAGCGGCGGACCTCGTGCGCGAAGGCGACGGCGAACGCCGCGTCGCCGGAGTTGAGCCGTTCCTTGTGCTCGGGCCGACGGTGCAGGGCGTGTGCGGCGAACGCGACGAACCAGCTCAGCGCGGTCGTCGGGCGGATGACGTTGAGCAGTTCCACCGCGGCGACCAGCGGCGTCAGCAGCTCCTCGCCCGGTGCGTCACCGGAGGTGTCCCGGTGGCGGCAGACCCGGTCGAGCACCGAACCCGGCTCCGCCTCGGCCTCCCCGGACCTGACGGCCTCGACCAGTTCGGCGAACCGCTTCTCCTGACGGGCGCGCGCCCGCCTGGCCCGGAAGTGCCGCGGCCCCGCCGTGGCGAAACCGTCCACCATCGCCACGAGGTCGGACGCCAGCTCCTCCTCGTCGCCCTCGGCCAGCGGGACACCGGCCCACCGGCAGACGCCCTTCGTGAGGACCCGGGCCACGGCGTCGAACAGCACGACCTCGGGCTCCGCCGCCCAGCGCGGTACGGCTTCGTCCCAGGCGGCCACGATGTGCTCGGCCGCGCCCGTCACCGCGTCGTCATCGAGGAGCGGCAGAAAAAACGCCTTGCGGGAGCGGTGCTCGGCGCCGTCCAGGGTGTGGACGGCGCCGTGGCCGAAGAGGGTGCTGAGGACCGGGCCGGGCAGCGCCCCGTGGCGCCGGACGTGCTCCTCGTCGTAGAAGAAGCGGACCGCCTCGGGGCCTCGGACGGCCAGGGCCGGTTTGCCGAGGACGCGCAGGCTCAGCGCGGTGTCGTTCTCGGCCCGCAGCAGGTCGGGCAGCCAGGCGTAACCCTCGGTCAACAGGGCCAGGGACTCGGGTACCAGTCGGTGGGGGCTCATGTGTCCGGAGTGCCCACAACCGTCCGCCTGACACAGGGCCGGTGACCTGACCGGCCCGATGTCACCCCTTCTGGTCAGACCCCTTGTCGTCACCCGTTCCCGGTTCCGCCATGCGCCGGTGGGCGGCCGCCTTGACCCCGTCGGGCACGACCTTCCCGGCCAGCTCCTGCGCCTTGGTCAGCAGCGAACCAGTGACGACCTTCTTCTCGCCCTTCACGATCGCCTCGAACGCCTGCTCGGCCACCTGGGCGGGGTCGTCTTTCTTCATGGTGCCCATGCGGGTGTCGTCGGCCATGTCCGCCCTGCGGAAGAAGTCCGTCTCAGTCGGCCCCGGCATGAACGAGGTGACCGTCACGCCGGTCTCCTTCACCTCCTCCGCGAGCGCCTGCGCGAAGGACTGCACGAACGACTTGGACGCGTTGTAGACGGGCTGGAAGGGGCCGGGCAGCGTCGCCGCGATGGACGAGGTGAAGGCGAGACGGCCGGTGCCGCGCGCCACCATGGCCCGCAGCAGCGTCTTGGCCAGCCGGACGGTCGCCGTGACGTTGAGGTCGATGACCGCCTGGTCGTCGGCGAGGTCGGTGTCGACGAAGGCGCCGCCCTGCCCGACCCCGGCGTTGAGCACGGCCACGTCGACCGTGGACTCGCCGAGCGCGTCGAGCAGCCGGTAGCGCCCCTCGGAGGTACGGAGGTCGGCGCGGACGGCGCGGACCTGCGCGCCGGTGTCCCGCAGCTCTTGTGCCGCGGACTCCAGGCGTTCGTCCTCCGCGTTCACCACGAGGTCATGGCCGTGCAGGGCGAACTGGCGGGCCAGTTCGAGGCCGATTCCGCTGGAGGCGCCGGTGATCAGGGCGAGAGGCCGTGTTTCAGTCATGGCCTACGAGTATCCGCCGCGCCCGGGGTCAAGCCCGTGGAGCGCGCGGCTTCACCCGCTCCGCCGCGCCCGTGCGCCGGGCGGGCGAACGCCGCCCCCCGTCAGTCCTGCCGCCGCAGTTCGGGTTCGGTGGGCGGCCGGCCGGTGACGTTGGTGATGAGCTGAGCGCACAGGTCCCTGAGCTTGACGTTGCGGTGCTGGGAGGCGGAGCGCAGGACGCCGAACGCCTCGTCCGCGGTGCAGTGGCGCTGGCCCATGATGATGCCGAGGGCCTGGTCGATGACGCTGCGCGAGCGCATGGCCGTCTGCATCTGGTCGGCGAACTGCTGTGCTTCGCTGAACCGCTGCGCCAGGGCGATGCCGCCGGTGGCCTGGGCGGCCAGGGTGCGCAGGGCGTCGAGGTCGGCGTCGGCGAGGCCGTCGGGCGGGGCGGCGTAGAGGTTGAGCGCACCTGCGGTGTCGGTATGGGCGGCGATCGGCAGCGAGAGGGACGAGCGGATCCCGCAGGAGACGGCGTAGGCCGGGTAGTCGCCCCAGCGGTGCTCGTGCAGCATGTCGACGACGGCCAGCTCCTCGCCGCTGCGCAGGGCCCGCAGGCAGGGGCCGTCGTCCTGCCCGTACTGATTCTCGTCCAGCTTCTGCGCGACGGGTCCGACGCTGACCACGGTGAGCGGCCGGCCGTCCCGTTCCAGCGTCACCCCCGCGCCCTCGCACGGGGCCAGGGCGAGCGCGGCGTCGAGCAGGGTCCGGAGGAAGCCCTCCACGGAGTCGCTGTCGATCAGCCACCGAGTGACGCTGTCGTACGTGTCCCCGCTGCTCATGGCTGTCCCTTCGCGAGGTGTCGGCCGGGGTGCGCCTTCACGCGGCGGCGCGGTCGCGGACGCGGGCGCAACTGTGGCTGATCAGGCGGGAGATCTGCATCTGCGAGACACCGATCTTCTCGGCGATGCGGGCCTGGGTCATGTCCTCGAAGTAGCGCAGGTACAGGATGTGGCGCTCCCGCTCGGGCAAAGCGCGCAGCCCCGCCTTGGCGGCCTCGCGCGCGTCGATCCGGTCGTACGCGGCCTCGACGGCGCCCAGGGTGTCGGCCAGGCTGTACCCGTCCCCCTGGTCCTGTGCGGAGGCGGTCTCGGCGTCCAGGGACAGGGCGCGGTAGCTGTCGAGCGCCTCCATGCCGGCCCGGACCTCGTCGAGCGTCAGATCCGCGCGGGCGGCGATTTCCTCCGGGGCCGGCTCGCGGGTGCGGCCGGGCTGCTCCAGGAGTTCCCGGCGGGCGATACGGACCTTGTTGCGCAGCTCCTGGACCCGGCGCGGGACACGGACGTCCCAGCCGTGGTCGCGGAAGTGGCGCCGTATCTCCCCGGTGATCGTCGGGACGGCGTACGCCTCGAAGGCGCCCTGCGCGGGGTCGTAGCGCTCGACGGCCTTGACGAGGCCCACGGCGGCGACCTGCTGGAGGTCCTCCAGGTTCTCGCCGCGGTCCTTGAACTTGCCGGCGATCCGGTGGGCCATCGGCAGCCACGCCGTCACGAGCTCCTCCACCAGCAGCGCGCGTTCCCGTCCCGCGGGTGCGGCGGCGAGCCGGTCGAACGCCGCCGCGGTGTCGGGAGCGTCGGTGTGGGGGCGGCGGGTGGCCATCGAGTGCTCCATTCGCTACGGGTGGATTGACCGCGGGAAGCGGCACACCCGTGACGACAGGCATCTGGATCGGCCATTCCCGCAGATGCGCCTGTTGTCCCAAGCACGTAGAACCCGGCTGCCCTGCGCCCCTGCCGTCAAACAGACACAGGAGGACGAACGGGCACGGCTCGACCGCGCCGCCCTGGGGGGCGCCCCGGACCGTGTGCCGTACGTCGAGCATCGCCACACGAACGTGTCACCGCATCTCGGGACGCACCTCACGGGCGGAAGCGGGTGTCGGCGGCCCGCGCGGGCGGGCCCGCGGCGGCGTCCCTGCTGTTGCGCCGCCGCGCGCGGCAGGTTAGCGGTATGCCATGACCAGCAACGCTGACCTCATCGCCGCCCCAGCCGATCTGATCACCGAGGCGTGCGAACTCCTCGAGTACGGGCGCAGCAAGGACTGCGCGGACTCCAGCTCCCTGCTCAGCACCTTGCGGCAGGCCCGCCAGGACTACTCCGACCGTCCGGCCCTGCCGCTCCCGGCATCCCTGCTGCGGCAGCTCGAACAGACCCTGCTCACCCTGTGCTTCCACGCGGGTGTCGACTTCCCGCCGGGTGAGAAGGTGGTGCGCTTCAGCCGGGGCGCCGATCGCTTCCGCGTGCTGCTCCACACCACCGGGACACAGGACGCGCACCACGACACGTATGTCACACCACTGGCGTAACCCGGCAAGAGTGCGAGAATAGGTGTGGGGCCCGGCCCGTGGTCGCGGCCCCACCAGCTTGCGCACATGCGGGCCCCGGGCCCGGGTGTGCGGCGCGGCCCTCAGGCGAGGGCGGCCTCCACGTCGGGGTACAGCTCCATGACGCTGTCCATGCCGACGATCTGCAGGATGCGCAGCACGTTGGCGCTGACCCCGGCCAGGCGCAGCCAGCCGCCGGCGTCGTGGGCCCTGCGGTGCGCGCGCAGCAGGATGTTCAGACCGGCCGAGTCCATGAAGGTCACGGCGCTCAGGTCGACGACGAGGCGTGGGACGCGCCCCGCGAGGGCGTCCACGGCGGCCTCGCGCAGGGGCGGTCCGCTCTCGTGGTCGATCTCTCCGCTCACCGTGATGACGCGGGCGTCGCCCCGGGTCGTGGTGGCTACCCTGAGACGGTCTGCTGCGGTCCTGTCACTGATCTCCGGCACGGCTTCCTCTGGCGGCTACGACATCTGAGAAGGACAACGCTACCTCTTCACGATCCTTTCACAGCAGCAGGACCAGCGCGTACACGAGGAAGAAGGCCGCGATCAGCACCACGAGGGCGATGATCGCCGTCATGGGGCCCTTCGCCCAGCCCTTCGTCGGACTGTGCGTCTCCCGGGGCCCGGCCCCCGGCATGCTGCTCTCGGCGGGCGGGGTCTCCCCCGGCGGTACGCCTCCGCCGGGTTCGAGCCCCGTGGAGGTGCGGGGGTCCGGATCCGGATCGGGAGAGTGGGAAGCGGTCATGTGTCCCAAGTTCCCACGAGACGCCAGGACTCACCTCCGGTCCCGTACGACATCTCCGGGCGCGGCACGGTTGGAGCGGGCGTTCGCGGCAACCCGCCGGGGTGCGGGCCCGCTCCGGACCCCCGAACCACGTACATGAGGAGCTTCCATGACCGCCCCCAGCGCTTCCACCGATCGAGTGGCCGTCGTCACCGGCGCCGACTCCGGCATCGGCCGGGCCACGGCCGTCCGGCTCGCCGAGGCCGGGATGGACGTCGGCATCACCTGGCACAGTGACCGGGAGGGCGCCGAGAGGACAGCGGAAGAGGTACGCGGTCACGGGCGTCGTGCGGCCGTCGCCCGGATGGACCTGACCCAGCTCCCCGACGCCGCGTTGGTGGTCGACGACCTCGCGGAGGAGCTCGGCAGGCTCGACGTCCTCGTCAACAACGCCGGTACGGGCACGGCGACGCCGTTCCTCGACCTGAAGCACGAGGACGTGACGCGCGTGCTCGACGTCGACCTCGTCGGCCCGTTCCTGTGCGGTCAGCACGCCGCGCGCCGCATGATCCAGCAGGGCGGCGGCGGCCGCATCGTCAACGTGACCTCGGTCCACGAGCACCAGCCCCGGGTCGGCGCGGCCCCGTACTGCGCGGCCAAGGGCGGGCTCGGTCTGCTGACACAGGTGATGGCACTTGAGCTGGCGGAGCACGGCATCACCGTGAACGCGGTGGCGCCGGGTGAGATCGCCACCCCCATGACCGGCCAGGAGGACACGGACGTGCACGGCGAGAGCCGGCCCGGCATCCCGCTCGGGCGGCCCGGTGACGCCCGGGAGATCGCCGCCGTCATCGCGTTCCTGGCGGGCCCCGACGCCTCGTACGTGACCGGCTCCTCCTACGTGGCCGACGGCGGGATGCTGCGGATGGGGCCGCAGGCGGGTTCGCACCTGCGCAGTGACGAGTGGCGGCGCCCCTGAGGGGTGTCCGTGTCCGTGCGTCTTCGCTCGGCGGTCTGCGGCGGGCCGCCGGGCGGTGACGGGGGCGTGCGCGTGGCTCAGCCGATCCCCGTGAGCATCGACGCCAGGGAGAGGAGCAGCGCGCCGATCGCCCCTGCCGCACCGCAGCGCCGTACCTGGGTACGGGTGTCCAGGCGGCGGACGTACCGCCAGGTGGCGGCGGCGAAGGCCAGACCACCCAGGACGAACCACGGGCCCCACAGCCAGAGGTACCAGGAGGTCAGCCCGGCGAGGTCGGGCGCGACGCTGCGGACGCCTGCCTCGACCAGCGCCCCGTGGACGACGAAGAGGGCGCCGTGCCAGACGAGGAGCACCGCCGCTCCGGCGCCGCAGAACACGAGGAGCGGTCCGGTCCGTCCGCCGCGTCGGCAGACGAGGCCGACGCCGATCACGCTTCCGACGATCTTCAGCAGGCCCGTCACCCACAGGACGGCGAGGAACCAGGCCACGCGATCGTCGGCGAGTTTCACGAGGGACGGCGACACCGTCGTCCGCGCCCCGAAAGTCGCCCCCGTCGCCCAGAGGAAACTGGGCACGGCGAAGAGAATCCCCCACACGGCGGCGGCAATTCCGGGCCACGCGCCCGCCCCGGGGCGGGTTCTCCGGATCGGGCCCGCGCGCGTCGAATCGTCCACCGGCAATTTGGTCGCCACGGCCACATCCTGGCAGGGCCGGTCGGCGACCGGGTCATCCGCGCGGGTGAAGGGCATCAGCCTCCAGGACCATGTTTCTCAACTGCCGAAGCCGCCGCTGCCGAAGCTGCTGTTGTTGCCCTTCTTGTGGTCCTCCGGATCCTGCGACGCGCTCCGGTGCGTGCTCGAAGTGCCGTAGCCGCCCTTGAGCTCGTGCGGAAGGAGGCGACCGCCGTCCTGCGGGACCTCGTCGGGGTCGCGGTACTCCTGCTCTTCCACGACCGGGCCGCCCTCGGGCATTTTCGGTTGTTCTTCCGGCGTCGGACGTGGCGACTCACGATTCTGAATACGGCGCCCCAGAATGAATGCGCCGATCAGGACGAGGACGACTACAATGCCCGCAATCCACATCAGCAAAGCGGACATCGACGTCACAGCCAGTTCCCACTCTGTTTTCTCCATAGCAGTGTTGTACCCGCCCCGCCGGGAATTAGCTCAGCCGTGAATGCGCGGATGCGCGAATGGCGGGCAATTCCCCGCGCCGGGCGCGGACCCCTCAGTCGGCGGGGTCGTCGAAGAGGTCGGCGCACACCTGCGGGAGCGGGCGCCCGGTGGCGAACGCGCGGGCCCGAAGGAGCGCCAGCGCGTCCGGGACGGCGATGTTGCGGCGGGCGGCCAGCCGCCCGGCCGCCTGCCGGGCCTTGCCCCAGTGGGCGTCGATCACCTCGACCGGCTCCCACGGCAAGGGATCCGCGCCGCCGAAGTGGCGCAGGGCGCGGCGCAGCAGGATGTCGGTGACGCTCCGGGCCGCCGCGAGGGCCTGCGTCATCTGCGCGGCGTCGGGGCGCCACGAGGTGTGCCGGAACAGATCGACGGAGCCGATCGGCTTCGTGGCGCCGGTGGGCGTGAGCGGCAGCGCCAGGACGAGCGCCACCCCGGGCAACTCCTCCCGCCACCGGGCGCCGAAGATCGGCCACTCGGTCAGATGCTCGGCCGGGTCGGCGCAGATGACCGGCGACCCCGACTCGGAGCTCGCCATGCACGGCCCCTCCCCCGACTCGTACTGGAGTTCTTCGAGCCGCAACGCCTCGTCCCCGCTGGCGCACAGGAGCTGCCGCGCCTCGGTGTGGGTCATCAACGACATCGAGGCGCCGTCCATCCCGAGGCTCTCGCACATCGCCTGACACAAGCGGTGGGGCAGGCCCGCCTCGTCCCCCGCCGCCGCGGCCCGCTCGATCAACCGCACCACACGCGCAACACCCATGCGCCCCCGGGTGCCCGCACCTGCGGCGATCGAAAACCCATTGTGGCGCCGCCGCGCCCGCTGCTAGGTTTCCGGCGACCGTGCGGCGAGCGAGGAGGTGGTACCCGTGAACGCGATATCGACATGGGTGCTCCCCTGCGGGGTCACGGTCGGGCGGTAGGTCGTCCGGGAGCGCCGTTCCACGCGCACTCCCGAAAGGCACGACCATGGACTTCACTTCTGAGCGGCACCTCGACGACGGTGTCCTCGAACGCGCATTCACCCTCGGAGAGATCCCCGGCATCCTGTGGACGCCCGGGGCCGCGTCCGCCTCCGCGCCCGTACCGCTGATCCTGTTGGGGCACCCTCCGCTCGGGCTGCGGACGATGTACCCCCGTCTGGTGGCCCGGGCCCGGCGGTGCGTGGCGGACGGTTTCGCCGCCGCCACCATCGAGCTGCCGGGCAGCGGCGAACGACCCGCCCGGCCTGCGCTCGACCAGGCCCGCGCCGATCTGCGCCGCGCCGTGCGGGCCGGAGAACCCGTCACCGAGGAGATCATCGACGCCCTCGTCCTGCCGCTCGTCGACGAGGCGGTCCCGGAAGCGCGGGCCGCCCTCGACACCCTCCTGGCGCTGCCCCGGATCGGCGGCCCCGTCGGGTACTCGGGAGGCGTCATCTCCGTCGGCGTACGGCTCGCGGCGGTCGAACCGCGCATCGTGGCCGCCTGCCTGTTCGCCGGGAGCTTCGTGCCCCGCGCCACCTTCGAGGAGGCCCGGCGGGTGACCATCCCGTTGCACGTCCTGCTCCAGTGGGACGACGAGCACAACGACCGGCAGGCGTCCCTCGACCTGTTCGACGCGTTCGCCTCGGCGGAGAAGTCCCTCCACGCCCACATGGGCGGACACACCGGCGTCCCGCACTCCGCTGGAGAGGCGGCGGCCCAGTTCTTCACGCGGCACCTGAAGGAGGGTCGCACGGAGACGGCCGCCTGAGGGGACGACCTGTCCGCCGCAGCCCGGCTCAGGTGGCGGTCGTCTCGCCGGTGATCAGCTCCGTCAGCGCGGGAAGGCCGCCCATGGTGAGGGCGCGGCGCTGGCGGTCCGCCGGGGTCCCCTCCCGGAGGAGGCGGTGCACCAGTGAGGTCACCTCGCGGGTGTCCCCCGCCTCCTCCAGGGCCGGGGCGAGATGGTCGAGCAGCATGCACAGCACGTCGCCCGCCTCGCGCGAGCGGCCGGAGGGGTCCATCAGACGTCCGCTCAGGCCGTGGCGCGCGGCGTGCCAGTTCATGGCCTGGAGCATTTCGTGCGGGCACTCGGGGACCGGCGCGTCCTCCTTGTGCTCGCGCAGGGCGGTCGCGACGAGGGCGCGGACGAGCCCGGCGAACATGACGGCCGTGTCGGCGCGGAGCTGCACGTCGGCGCAGCGGATCTCGATGGTGGGGTAGCGCTCGGAGAGGCGGGCCTGCCAGTAGAGCTGGCCGGTGTCCTTGATGATGCCGGTGTTCAGGAGCGCCTCGATCCGGTCGTCGTGGTCGGCGAGCGAGGCGAAGCGGGGCGGGGGTCCGCTGACGGGCCAGCGGCCGAAGATCACCGTGCGCCAGCTCGCGAACCCGGTGTCCTTGCCGTCCCAGAAGGGCGAGTTCGCGGACATGGCGACGAGGACCGGCAGCCACACCCGGACGCGGTTCAGGACGGCGACGCCGGTCTCCTTGTCCGGTACGGCGGCGTGCACGTGTGCGCCGTTGACCAGTTGCTCGGCGACGAGTTGCGGGGCCTGCTTGCGCAGGGCCAGATAGCGGGCGTCGTGGGTCACCGGTACGGGGGTCGTCGCGCGGAACGGGGCGACCCCGGTGGCGGCGAGGCGGCAGCCGTGCTTCTCGGCCGCCGTGCCGAGCGCGTGGCGCAGCCGCAGCAGGTGGCCGCCGACCTCGTCCAGGTCGGTGCAGACCGGCGTGGCGATCTCGATCTGGGCCTGCAGCAGCTCCGCCTGGACCTCGCCGTCCTCGGTGATCGGCCCGAGTCCGGCCGCCGCCCGCACCTCGTCCGCGACGGGGACCGGCAGGCAGGTCTCCGGATCGAGCAGCAGGTACTCTTCCTCGACCCCAACCGTGATCATGTGGCCACGGGTACCCATGGACCAAAGTGATTAATCGGACATGTTCGAGGTGGTCCGCCGTCCGGGAGCCCAGGGTTTTTGCCCTGATCACGCGGGGAATCCGGGATGCCATGGACCACTCACAGGCACCTGTGCTCGACGCGCTGGCCGCGTACCACGCCGAGGGCCAGACCCCGTTCACCCCGCCCGGCCACAAGCAGGGGCGCGGCGCCGACCCCCGCGTCCGCGCGGCCCTCGGGGACGCCGTGTTCCACTCGGACATCCTCGCCACCAGCGGCCTGGACGACCGCAAGTCCTCCAAGGGCGTGCTCAGCAAGGCCCAGGAGCTGATGGCGGACGCCGTCGGCGCCGACCACACCTTCTTCTCCACCTGCGGCAGCTCCCTGTCGGTCAAGGCAGCCATGCTGGCGGTCGCGGGACCCCACGAGAAGCTGCTGGTCGGGCGGGACGCGCACAAGTCCGTGGTCTCCGGTCTCGTCCTCGCGGGCATCGTGCCGGTCTGGGTCGACCCCACCTGGGACCCGGACCTCCACCTCGCCCACCCGCCGTCGGCCGACGCCTTCCGCGCCGCCCTCGCCGAGCACCCCGACGCGCGCGGCGCCCTCGTCACCACGCCGACGCCGTACGGGACCTGCTCCGACCTCGCCGCCATCGCGGAACTCTGCCACGAGCGCGGGGTGCCGCTCATCGTCGACGAGGCGTGGGGCGCCCACCTGCCCTTCCACCCGGACCTGCCGACCTGGGCCATGGACGCGGGCGCCGACGTGTGCGTCACCTCCGTGCACAAGATGGGCTCCGGGCTCGAACAGGGCTCGGTCTTCCACCTCCAGGGCGACCTGATCAAGCCCGAGGTGCTCCAGAGCCGCGAGGACCTCCTCGGCACCACCAGCCCCTCCGTGCTCCTGTACGCGGCGCTCGACGGCTGGCGCCGCCAGATGGTCGAGCACGGCCACGCCCTCTACGACGACACGCTCGCCCTCGCCGGGACGGTGCGGGCCCGCATCGGCGACATCCAGGGCATGCACGTCCACGGCCGCGACGAGTTCTGCGGGCCGGGCCGCGCGCACGACCTCGACCCGCTCCAGATCACCGTCGACATCACCGGCCTGTCCACCACGGGCTACCGGATCGCCGACTGGCTCCGCGAGCACCACCACATCAACATGCACCTGTCCGACCACCGGCGCACCAGCGCCCAGCTCACCCACGCGGACGACACCGAGAGCACGGAGAAGCTGATCACCGCGCTCCTCGACGTCTCCGCGCACGCCGACGAACTGCGCCCCGCCGAGCCGGTGTTCGTGCCCGACCCCGGCTCGCTCCGCCTCGAACAGGTCATGCTTCCCCGCGACGCCTACTTCGGCCGGGTCGAACAGGTGCCGTGGGAGAAGGCCGCGGGGCGCGTCACCGCCGAGATGCTGACGCCCTACCCGCCCGGCATCCCGGCCGCCCTGCCCGGCGAGCGGCTGAACCAGGACGTCCTGCGCTACCTGCGCGAGGGCGTGGACGCCGGGATGGTCGTGCCGGACGCGGCGGACCCCGAGGTCAAGACGGTGCGGGTGGCGATCGAGGACTGACCCCGGCCCCGAGGTCAGCGCGGTGTGGGTGGCGTGTGGCGGTCGACGTCCGGACGGTGCGTGTAGCGGTCGGCGTCCGGACGGTGCGGGTGGCGGCCGGCGTCCGGACGGTGCGGGTGGCGGCCGGCGTCCGGACGGTGCGGGTGGCGACCGGCGTCCGAACGGTGCGGGTGGCGGTCGACGTCCGGGCGGTGCGTGGAGCGGTCGGCGTCCGGGCGGTGCGTGCGGTCGAGGAGCGCCCCGGGGCCGGCGCCTCACAGGCCCTCGGCCGCCTTTTCCCGGAAGACGGCCCAGGCCCGCTCCCGCACCTCCGTACGGAGCAGGACGTCCGCCGCGGTGCGGGCCAGCGCCTCCGCCGCGGCCAGCATCACGGCACGGCCGCGCGGGCCCGCCGCCGCCCGCGCGAACTCCGGTGTGTGGTCCGCGTACTCCGAACCCATGATCGCCACGAACGGGTGGATCGCGGGCACCCGGGTGCTGACGTTGCCGATGTCGGACGAGCCCAGATAGACACCCGGTGTGGGCTGCGACAGCGTGATGCCGGAGCGCTGGAGGTGATAGGCGAAGGCTCCTGAGAGCACGTCGTTGTCGCGGAAGTGTTCATACCTGCCGCCGACCTCGGCCACCTCCACCTTCGTACGGGTCGCCGAGGCCACACCCTGGGCACACCTGCGCAGTTCCTCGATCAGCTCCGCGAGCGCCGTGCTCGTCCCTCCGCGCAGCCCGAACAGCCCCTCCGCGTACTCGGGCACGATGTTCGTGGCCCGGCCCCCCTCCGTCACGATCCCCTGAACGTGTGAACCCTGGGGCAGCCGCCGGTCCAGCACGCCGAGCGTGTTGAAGAACTGGATCAGCGCGCCCAGGGCGTCGATGCCCTCCGTGGGGTTGCCCGTCGGGTGTGCCGCCCGGCCGTGGAAACCGATCCTGAGCTGCGCGCTCGCCGTCAATGGCGCCCACACCCAGTCGTGGACGCCGGGATGGAACATCAGCGCCGCGTCCACCCCGTCGAACACGCCCGCCGCGACCTCCGCCACCTTGCCGCCCCCGCTCTCCTCGGCCGGTGTGCCGACGGCGAGGAGGGTGCCGCCCGGCTCGCCGAGCGCCGCCCGTACCGCGAGGGCCGCGCCCAGACCGGCCGAGGCGATGAGGTTGTGCCCGCAGGCGTGGCCGAGGAGCGGCAGGGCGTCGTACTCCATCAGCAGGGCCACGCGCGGGCCCGCGCCCGAACCCGTACGGGCGGCGAAGGCCGTGGACAGGCCCGCGACGCCGCGCTCCACCGCGAAGCCCTCCCGCTCCAGTTCACCCATGAGGAGACCGGCCGACGCGTGCTCCTCGTAGGCGGTCTCCGGCTCGCGGTGCAGCGCGAGGGCCACCTCCCACAGGCGGTCCGCCCGCGCGGCGACCTCCTGCCGTACGCGGGCGTAGACGGGCTCCATCGTCGGTGACACGTCGGCGCTCTGGGACACGTCGGGCTCCTCGTCCGGTCGGATGCGGTGGTGGCCTCGTACCCCCCACGTGTTCCCCCAAGAGATGCAGTACGTACCACCAAGCGGCCGTTCCGGTGGCGGGGTGGATGAAGGGTGCATACAACGGGATAACGCTCATGCGCGGGGCGAGGAAGCCCGCTGGAATGGAGAAGCGAAGATGGCCTCTGAGTCATATTCTGCCGAGCCCGAGAGGACCGGGGCCGGCGAACCCCTCGTCTCGACGCCCGTCCACTGGGGCACCGCACAGGTCGCCGCACCCCCTCCACCCACCGCCCCTCCGGCACCCGTGCCCCAGGGGGCGCACGTCCGTCCGGTCACCGCGCCGCCGACGTGGGCGCCACCCGCCACCGCGCCGCCCGCCGCCGCGCCACCGCAGCCTGCCCCGCCCGGCACCGGGGTCCCTCAGGAGACCGCGGCGCCCGCCCCCGCGGCGGAGCCGCCTTCGGCGCCGCCCGCCGAGCCCGCGCGCCCCGAACCCGCGCGCCCCGAACCCGTGCACCCCGAGACCGACCATGGCGTCCCGGGCGAGAGCACGGCACTCGCCGAACCGACGGCCCCCGCCGAACCGTTCCCGGGCGAACCCGTACCCGCCGAACCCGCTGCCGCCGAGTCGACCGCGGAAGCCGACCGCGAAGCCGTCGAGAAGCTGCTGCGCATCGCCGTGGTGTCGCGGCCCCTGGACGACATCGCCGATCTGGTGGCCCGCCTGGAGCAGACGCCCGACGGTGCGCCGACCGCCGCGTCCGTGCTCCGGCTCGCCGCCGTCGCCCGCCCCGTGGACGACGTCACCCGGCTCGTGGAGCTGCTCGGCCCGCCCGAGTTCCCCCCGGACCACATGGACGAGGCGATCCGGCACGCCACGCAGGAGCGGCCCATCCCCGAGGTCACCCGCCTCGTCCAGCTGCTCTCGACCACACGCGACCCGCACACCGGGGCCGAGGCGGTCCACACCGCCGCCACCAGCAGGTCCGTCGAGGACCTGCTCCAGCTCATCAACAACCTCAGCGACCACGCGCCCGGCGGCGCGCCCGTCGTCGAGGCCACGCCCGTCCTCCCGGCCGAACCGGCGGCGCCGCCCGCCGAGGCCGCGCACCCCGAGGCCGACCTGGCGCAGGACGCCCCCGACGCGCGGAGGAAGGAGCACGGCCCCGCCACTCCCCTGGTCTGGGTGCGGCGCGCCGCGGGTGTGCTGATGCTGCTCTGCGCGGCGGCCCACTTCCCGATGGACTGGTCGCACGGGTCCGCGTTCAGCGTCTCGGCGGCGATCGGCATCTCGGCGATCTGCGCGGCGGCGGGCATCGCGCTGTGCGTGAGCCGCTCGCTGTCCGTGCCGCTGGCGGCCACCCTGGTCGCCGGTGCGGTCGTGCTCGGACACCTCGTCGACAACCGGCTCGGCATCGACTCCCTCACGCAGGCGCTGCGTCCCGACGGTGCCCCGTCGCCGCTCCCGGCCCTGTCGGCGGTCGTCGCCGCGCTCGCCGCGCTGCTCGTGGTGGCGATGACGGTCGCGGGCCTGCGCGCCGCGGCGGCCGACCGCACCTCGGTCGCCCGCGTCTGACCGCCGGTCGCCACTGCCCCGGTCGCGGGTGCCGGATCCTCTGGATCGGGTCACCGCACCGGGGCAGCGGTGTGTCTGTCACCGCCCACCGGTCGTCGGTCGCCGGTCGCCGGTCGTCGGTCGTCGGTGGCCGGTCACTGAGAGCCCGAGGCCACCAATACCGCGGTGATGGGTTCCAGTTCGGCGATCAGTTCGTCCGTTTCGGTGGGGGACAGCGCCTCGTACGGTGCTGATGCCAGTTCGTCGGTCAGGGCCTCGATGCGCCGCTTGGTCTCGCGGCCCGCCTCCGTGAACCGGCCCTCCTCGTCGACCAGCCCCCGTTCGCGCAGGCCCGCCATGACCTCGGCAAGCCGTTCCTTCGGCAGGTGATGGACACGCCCGAACGATTCCGGCGGGTGGATGCCCTGCGCCAGCGCGTCGAGCACATGGGCCTCCGTGCCGCCGATGCGCGCGCCGACCAGCGCTGCGATATGGCCGTCGCCCCGGTGCTCGCGCAGCATCGTCGCCGCGTGCCACAGACGGGCGACCGGATCGCTCGGCACCGGAAGCGTGCGCATCCCCGCGTACATCACCCGGCCCTCGATGGGCGCGCTCGTCGCCGCCTTCATCGTCAGGTCGGCGGCGCGCGCCAGACCCCGCGAACCGGCCAGTTCAGGGCCCAGGATCCGCCGCAACGACGCCGCGCTGCCCCGCCCCCGCGCGGCGACGGACTCCTCCGGCGGGATCGTCTCCCAGGCGCTCGGGATGTGCCGCGCGACCTCCCCGTCGGCGAAGTTGTAGAAGGCCGCGTGCACGACCTCCGCCGGCACCCGTCCCAACGGCGCGGCCCGGCTCGCGAAGTAGCCGTCCCAATAGGTGCGGTGGCCGAGCGCCGCCAACTCCTCGTTGCACTCGTCGGCGGCGAACGTGACCATGCAGACCGGTTCCAGGAGC
Source organism: Streptomyces sp. NPDC046939 (assembly GCF_040644575.1). Taxonomy (NCBI): domain Bacteria; kingdom Bacillati; phylum Actinomycetota; class Actinomycetes; order Kitasatosporales; family Streptomycetaceae; genus Streptomyces; species Streptomyces sp. NPDC046939. Next base: position 348,934 of record NZ_JBEYWV010000001.1, on the reverse strand, counting down.
TCGAACATGCGGCGGGCCAGGGAAGTCATGGCCCCCATGATGCCCATCCGCCCGGCGCGGGGGGACACGTTCGCCAGGAAACCCGCGCGGCCCGCACAGGCGGGATCGGTCGCAGGGAGTAGGTCCCGCGCCTCAGGCGCACGCCCCGTTCGTCTGCCTAAGGTCGGTCACCATGGGAAGCACGGAGACACCGGTGACAGCGGAGACCACGGAAAGCCTTCGCCGGGGGACGGCGGAGCGCGTACGCGACACCTTGCGGCGGCTCGACACCGAGCGGGACATGTGGGTGTCGACGGCGCACCCCGAACACGGGCCGCATCAAGTGCCGTTGTGGTTCCTCTGGGACAGACGGGCGGTGTGGCTGTGCACCGGCGCCGCGACCGCGACCGCGCGGAACATCCGTACGGAGCCGCGCATACGTGTGTCGCTGCCGGACACCTTCGACGTGGTGCAACTCCAGGGCGAGGCCGAGCACTTCCCCGACGAGGCGGCACCCACCGACGCGGCGGAGGCGTTCGCGGGCAAGTTCGGATGGGACCCGCGCCTGGAGGAGAGCCCCTACCTGTACATACGTATGACCCCCATGACCGTACGTGCATGGCGCGGTGTACCAGAACTGAGCGGGAGGGTGATCATGCGCGACGGGGCCTGGCTGGAACAAGCCCCCTCGGCGCCGCACAACGGCCCTACCGGCGACGCAGGACGCCGACGAACCGTCGCCACCAGCTGCTTCCTGACGGTCGCCTCGGGCAGCGGCCCCGCGTCACTGTCGCGGTCGCGGTCTGCGAGAGCGGATGGCCTCCGCCGACCTGATGAGCGGGATGCTCGCGACGACAACGGGCGTCGGCCACGTCACCGGTGCCGACGGCCTCACGCAGCGCCCGCGCCTCGGCCTCCAGGCGTGCGGCACGGTCGGGTACGCAACGCAACGCTGGCCACTATGGCCGTGCGCCGTCGCGCGCCCGGACCTACGGCGTAGGCGCCTGCGCGAGCGACAGGCTGTTGCCGTCGGGGTCCAGGACGACGACGTGGCGTACGCCGTTGCCGTAGGTCTCGACCGGTTCGTGGTCGATCCCGTGCGCGGCGAGCCGCGCCAGGATCGCGTCGAGGTCGCTGACGCCGAGCGTGACCATCGCCCCGCCCAGCCGTTCGGCGCGGACGTCCCGCGCGTCGACCACGACCCACGCGTTCTCACCGACCTGCCACAGGTGCTCCTCCTCGATGACCTCGTCCGCCGGGCGCCCGAAGAAGACCTCGAACCACCGCAGCGACACGGTCAGGTCGCTCACGCACATGACGCAGTACAGGTCCACGCCGTCAATCTACGTGCCCGCCCAGCCGGCTGTCCGGGCACTCCCAGCGCTGGTGCACATGCCCCGTCTCGGGGTCGAACGACCGCTCGTCCATCAGCTCCTCCATCGGTTTGCCGCAAGAGGGGCAGAGCGGAGGGACCTCGACGAAGTCGGGGGTGACGGGGTTCAGAGGGTTCACGGGGTTCACGGGGTTCACGGTTCCTCCCGGACGAGGGTGATGGCGCGGTTGCGCCGCGACGCGTTCGACCCCCACGACTCCAGGGTGGGCCGCACGCCGCGTCCCCGCACCCCGGACCGGCCGGGCCCGCCCTACTCCAGCACGCCGAGCGCGGTGTCCGGCCGGCAGTGCGGGCACGCGTCGGTGCCGCTGTCGAGGAACTGGCGCGCTTGGTCGCGGGTGGCGGCGCGGGACCGCTTGCCCGCCATGTGGCATCCGCCGACATGCACGTAGACCGCGTGGCGGCCCTGTAGTCCGCGTTCGACGAGCCAGTCGGGGTCCGGGGGCCGGGCCGCCGCTCCGCGGGCGCGTTCCGTCTCGCGCCGCTCCTCGTCCGCGATCCACCGATTGGTGCGCGCGAGGTCCTGCTCCTGGACGCGTTTGAGGAAACGCAGCAGGTCGAGGCGGGTGAGCGGCGGACGGTCGGTCATATGTTCGAGTCTAGTGAGCGTCTAGAAACCGGTTCCCGGCGGCCCCGCGAGCCACTGATCAACCCGGTGTACCGCCGCCCCGATACCGCGCGACGGGACGCTACGGACGGGTGCGTGTGCGGAACGTGCGCCGGTACGTGTCCGGCGGGACGCCGAGCGTGCGGTTGAAGTGGCGGCGCAAGGTCGTGGCCGTGCCCATGCCGGTCGCCGTGGCGATGGCGTCGATGCTGTCGTCGGTCTTCTCCAGCAACTCCTGGGCGCGGCGGATGCGCTGGGCGAGGAGCCATTGCAGCGGCGTCGTCCCGGTGGCAGCGCGGAAGAGGCGGCCGAGGTGGCGTGAGCTCATCCGGGCCTGGCGGGCCAGGTCCTCGACGGTCAGCGGCTGGTCGAGGCGCTCGACGATCCACGGGATCAGGGCGGTGAGGGGGTGGTCGTCCTGGTCGGGCACGGGCGCGGTGACGAACTGGGCCTGGCCGCCGGACCGGTGCGGGGGCACGACCAGTCGGCGGGCGGTGGTGTTGGCGACGGCGGAGCCGTGGTCGAGGCGGATCAGGTGCAGGCAGAGGTCGAGGGCGGCGGCCTTGCCCGCGGAGGTGAGGACCTGGCCGTTGTCGACGTAGAGGACGTCCGGGTCGACCTCCACCTCGGGGTGGCGGGCGGCCAGGACGTCGGTGTGGGCCCAGTGGGTGGTGGCGCGCCGCCCGTCCAGGATGCCCGCCGCGGCGAGCACGAAGGCGCCCGTGCACAGGGAGACGACGCGGGCGCCCGCGTCGTGGGCGGCGCGGACGGCATCGACGAGGCCGGCGGGCGGGGGCACGTCCACGTCGGCCCAGCCGGGGACGATCACCGTGCCGGCGTCCGCGAGGTGGTCGAGGCCGTGGTCGGGCTCCAGGCGGAAGGGGCCGAAGGCGACCGGGGCTGGGCCGCAGAGCGCGAGGTCGTACCAGGGGGCGGTGACGGCGGCGGGGGCGGGGCCGAACACCTCGCAGGCGATGGCGAGTTCGAAGTGCAGCATTCCGTCCGTGACGGCCAGTGCGACGGATCGGGTGTCGGCGGCGCGCATGTCCGTAATTGTACGCACCGTGTCGTTGCGGACACTCACACTCCCTCTTTCCGCCCCAGCAGGATGTGTGTCGTCGGGCCGGTCGGGCCGGACACACTTACCGGACCTTGAGCGACAGGGAGAAACAGACATGGCAGCGGGACAGGGACAGCGTGTGACCGTGTACGGCGCCTCCGGGCACACCGGCCGGTTCGTGGTGGCACACCTGCGGGAGCGCGGGTTCGTGCCGGTCCTGTCCGGGCGCGACGCCGACAAGTTGAAGGCGCTGGCCGAGGAGCATCCCGGCCCGGACGGGCTGGAGGTCCGTCCGGCCGCGGTCGGCGAACCGGCCGCACTGGACCGCGCGTTGGCCGGTGCGGCGGCCGTCGTCAACTGCGCGGGCCCGTTCGCCACGACCGCCGCCCCGGTGGTCGAGGCCGCCCTCCGGGCCGGGATCCCGTACGTCGACGTGGCGGCGGAGATCGAGGCCAACGTCGACACCTTCACGCAGTTCGCCGACCGCGCCCGTGCGGCGGGCGCCGTCGTCCTCCCGGCGATGGCCTTCTACGGCGGCCTCGGCGACCTTCTCACCACCGCCGCGATGGGCGACTGGACGCGGGCCGACGAGGCACACATCGCCTACGGCCTCGACCGGTGGGATCCCACACCCGGCACACGTGCGGCGGGCAAGGTGTCCGCCGAGCGGCGCGGCGGCCGCCGCGTGCGCTTCACCGAGGGGCGGCTGGAGTACCACGACGACCAACTGCCCACCGTCACCTGGCCGTTCCCCGAGCCGGTGGGTCCGCGCTCCGTCCTCGGTGAGTTCTCGATGGCTGACATCGTCACCGTCCCCCACCACTTGGCCGTGCCCGAGGTCCGCACCTACATGACGACCGAGGCCGCGGGCGGCGTCGCCTCCCCCGCGTCACCGACGCCCACGGCGGTCGACGAGCGCGGGCGTTCCGCGCAGACCTTCCTCGTCGACGTCGTCGTCCGTTCGGGGGGCGAGGAACGCCGGATCTCCGCGCACGGCCAGGACATCTACGCCGTGACCGCGCCGCTGGCCGTGGAGGCGGTCGCGCGCATCCTCGCCGGGAGGACGCGCGCCGTCGGTGTCGTCTCGGCGGGCGAACTCTTCGACGCGCCCGACTTCCTGCGCGCCCTGCACCCGCACGTCACGCTCGTTCAGACCGGCTGACGTGCGGCGGGCGGCTCGACCAGCGGGGCCTCGCCGGGGTGGAGGGTGACCCGGCCGCCGCGTTCGCACAGCGCCAGCCGGTCGCCGAGGCCGCGCGCCCGCGCCGCGTCGACGAAGTCGGCGAGCGGGGACTTCATCGCCCTGTACTCCTCGTAGTGCACCGGCATCACCCAGCGGGGGTCAAGGCGCTCCGCGAAGGCCGCGCCCTGGGCCCCGTCCATGGTGACCACGAGGCCGCCCGGCAGGCGTGTGCCGCCCAGGTGGAGAACGGCCAGGTCCATGTCGGGGCAGCGGCGGGCGATGGCGGCGACGAGCGGGGGGAAGGGCAGCGTGTCCCCCGAGATGTAGAGGCGCAGGGCCACGGGGCCGCCGAGGGGGCCGAACTCCAGCAGGCTGCCCATCACCGGCGGCATCAGCCGCTGCACGACGGGGCCCGCGTGCCTCCCCGGCAGCGCGGTGACCTGGACCTGGTACTCACGGCCGGGCACGGTCTGGCTCTGCCAGGTCTCCATCGCCACCGCCCGGGGGAAGCGGTGCAGGTGGCGCAGGCGGCGCGCCGCGTGCGGGGTGGTGAGGACGGGCAGGGACCGGTCGAGGCCCCGCCGGGTGACCCGGTCCCAGTGGTCGCCGTGCAGGTGGGAGAGGACGACCGCGTCGAGGTCGGCGGGGAGGTCGTCGATGCCGAGCGCGGGCTCGTGCAGACGCTTGCTGTTCAGGCCGTACCCCAGATAGGCGCGCTCTCCGCGGTGGAGGAAGTTGGGGTCGGTCAGGAGCGTGACGTCGCCGTAGCGGATCAGCATCGTGGCGTTGCCGATGAACTCCACGGTGACGGGCGGGGTCCCTTGCGTCGTGGGCATCATCCGTGCCTTCTCGTGTCGTGGCGGGGGCCGGGCGCTTGCTCGGCCGCCGGGTTGCCCAGGACGCGGAGACGAAACAGGGGCCATGTGAGAAAACAGGATCAATCAGGCGGGAGGATGCGGGGTACCCGGCCCGGCATGATGAAGCGCGCACTATGGCAAGGACTGACCGCGGGCACGGCCGGGGTGCTGGTGATGACGCTGGGCGAGAAGATCGAACAGCGGTGGACCGGGCGGCCCGACTCGCATGTCCCCGCCCGGACGCTGGAGCGGCTGACCGGTATGGCGGAGCGGCCCGGGCGTCAGCCGGTGCCCGTCAATCTGGCCATGCACGTCGGACAGGCCGCCCTCCTCGGCACGGTGCGGTCGGTGATGGCGCAGGTCGGGCTGCGGGGTCCGTGGTCGTCGGCGAAGTTCGCCGTCCTGCGGGTGACCAGCGACCAGATCCTGGAGAACGCCACCGGTGTCGGCGCGCCGCCGCAGACCTGGCCCCGCCGCGAACTCGTCGTCGACCTGCTCCACAAGACGGTGTACGCCTTCGCCACCGGCGCCGTCGCCGACGCCCTGGCCGCCCGCTCGGGCCCAGGACCCGGTCAGCGGCACGCGGCGATGCGCCCCGGCCGCCACGCGGACGTGGGCCCGCTGCCGCGCGGGCAGGCGAAGGGGCACTGAGCCCGGGCCACGCGCATCCCGGAGCGGTGACACGGATACTCGTCGGCCATCGGCCGACCTGCCCCACGCAGTCCGCGTCATCGCCCCGGGCGCACGGAATCAGCACGGAATCAGCACGGAATCAGCGCTGCCGTCACCGTGCCCGGCCATCCCCTCCGTGGCCGGGTCGTCCACCGGAAGCCTCGCGCGGCGGTCCACGCGCGCGGCGCGCGGCCGGCCGGGGCCCGTCAGGAGGCCCGCCCGGCCTTCGGCTCAGCCGGCCCGCCACAGCGCGGGCACGTTGGGCGGCTCCCATCCCGGCTGGGCCGTGTGCGCCTGGAGACACACATAGGCCCGCTGCGCATAGGTGGCCCGGTCACCGGCCCGGTAGGCGACGCCCACGGACCAGGTGCCGCCCGGCGGGGTGGGCGTGCCGGGGCCCGGGTCCTGCGGCACGTCGAGGACGAAGTCGAAGGCCGCCTCCCGGCCGCCGCCCCCGTCCCGTACGGTCATGAGGAGCCGCGGGTCGAAGATGGTGTCGGTGTTGTTGCGCGGCTCGTTGGGGAAGTAGAGCTGCGTGGTCAGGACGGGACGGCCGGGCGCCTGGAGCTTGACGTGCAGGTGGCGCGTGCGCCCCGGGTACAGGCCGGGGACGATCGTGGTGAGGGTGAAGGAGCCGCGGGCGTCGGTGAACTGGTGGCCGCGAAGGCGGAACCCCGTGTTGTCGTAGGCGCCGTTGGTGTCGGCCTGCCACCAGTCGAGGAGGACGTCGGCCACGGGGCGGCAGGCGCGGCCGAAGACGTAGCCGGTCACCGTGAGCGGGGTGCCGGGCAGGCCGGGCTCGCGGAGGTTGCTGCGCTGCGGTGAGTTGGGTTTGAAGTAGGGGCCCTCTATCTGTTCCGGGGTGGGGTGGTCGCCGTCGTCGCACGCCGGGGTCAGCTCGGGGGTTGCCCCGCTGGACGCGGCGGTGCGGGCGAGGGCCGGGCCCGCGGCCAGGGTGACGGGGATGGCCGCCGTGGCCGCGAGCGCCGCGCGCAGCACCGTCTTGCGGCGGACGAGCCGGGGGGAGTCCGCTCCGCCGTCGGCGCCGAGGTCGTCCGGGTCCGTGCCGCGCGTGCCTGCTTCGTCCATGTCTTCCTCCTCGTGGGGGGTGGTGGGCACCGAAGCTAGGCGGGCGCGGGAGGTGCTTCGAGGGACTGATGAACACGGCTGTGGTGTTTTCGGAAGGCGCCGGGGCTGCTGCCGGTCTCGCGCCGGAAGAACCGGCCGAAGTAGGCGGGGTCGGCGAACCCGGTGCGGGCGGCGACCTGCCGTACGGACAGATCCGTGTGGGCGAGGAGTTGTTGTGCCTGGTAGACACGTGTCTCGATGAGCAGTCGTCCGGGCGGGCGTCCGGTGGCCGCCCGTACCGCCTGGGTGAGGTAGCCGGGTGTGACCCCGAGCCGGTCGGCGCACTCGCGTACGGTCCACCCCGCGGCCTCCGGCCGGGCGATGAGCCGCGCGAAGTCCTCGGCCACGGCGGCGGTACGGCCCTCGGCGCGCGGCGCCCGGTCCGGTTCGTCGCGGGCCGGGAGCCGGGCGGCGCGGACGACGAGGACGTGGAGCAGGGACCGCAGGACGCTCTCGTGCCCGGCGGCGCGCTGGCGGTGCTCGGCGGTCAGTTCGGCGATGAGGGTCCGGATCGACCGGTCGTGTTCGGCATCGAGGCCGAACCAGCAGCGCGCGCCGAGCGTCCGCAGCACCTCGCGGTCGCCGGGGTGGTCCACCAGGAAGTCGTCGGTGAACAGGACGAGGGACCCTTCGGGGCCGTGGCCGCCCTCCCAGTGGTGCACCTGGCCGGGCAGGATGACCGCCAGCTGCGGGGGCCGCACGGGCCAGCGGGCGAGGTCGACGACGTGGGCGCCGGAACCCGCGCGGACGTGCACGATCTCGTAGAAGGTGTGCCGGTGCGGCCGGTCCCACCGGGACAGCGGCCCCACTTCCTCGAAGGAGCCCGCGGCGAACGGCGGTGCGCCGGGCCGGGCCAGTTCGAGGCGGTGCAGCGGTACGTCCCCCGCCCTCGGGGGGAGGCTCGGGGTCCCCGGTGGGACGGTGGTCCTTCGCATGGGTCGCGCTCCTCTCACGGGCACCGGCCGGGTCGGGCACATGCGTTCCCGTTCTGGTCTGTACCAACCCCTTGCCCGTCGCCGCCGAGCGCCGCAAGCTCCCTTCATGGAGCTGGAGTTGCGGCATCTCAAGACCGTCCGGGCCATCGCGGACGCCGGCAGCCTGACCCGGGCGGCGGCGGCGCTCGGGCTCGCGCAGCCCGCCCTCAGCGCCCAGCTCAAACGCATCGAGCGGGCGCTCGGCGGGGAACTCTTCGAGCGCGGCCGGCACGGCGTACGCACCACCGCGCTCGGCGAACTCGTCCTGGAGCGCAGCCGGATCGTGCTGCCCGCCGTGAGCGACCTCCAGCGGGAAGCCGCCCGCTTCGCCCGCACCCGCCCGGGCCGGGACCGGCGCCGCCTGCGGCTCGGCGGCACGCACGGACCGCTCCTCGGCGCCATGGTCGACCGGCTCGCGGACGCCGCGCCCGCCACCACCGTCTCCACCTGCGCCTCCTGGTCCGAGCGCGCCCTCGCCAAACAACTCACCGAGGGCAGCCTGGACTTCGTCCTCACCGGCGCCTGCGGACTGGCCCCGCCACCGGAGCCGCCGGAGCCCCCACGGGTCAGGTGGGAGGAGATCGCCGTCGACCCGGTCCATGTCATGCTCCCCGCCGGTCACCGCCTCGCCCGGCGCCGGGAGGTCGAACTGACCGCGCTGGCGGACGAGGAGTGGTCGTGCGTCCCCGGCGACGGCTGCTTCGCGGACTGCTTCACCGCCGCCTGCGCCCGGTCCGGCTTCACACCCCGGCGGATGTACGAGACCGACACCGCGTCCTGCGTCCACCTCGTCCAGGTCGGCCGGGCGGTGGGGCTGTGCCGTGCCACCTTCCCGCCGACGCCCGGCCTCACCGTCCGTCCCCTCGCCGGCGCTCCCCTGTCGTGGCGGCACCTCCTCGGCTGGCTCCCCGCGGGGCAGCAGCCGGACACCGCGGCGCTGGTGCTGGCCCAGGCGCGCGCGGCGCACGCGGACGCGGTGCGCGCGGGCCGTTCCATAACACCTGGGCAGGGGGTCGGATGAGGTCTTACGGGTCCTGACCGGTCCCCCTACGGTGTCGGCACTCCCCACCGATACCGAGGAGACCTCCCCATGCCCCACAGACACCTCAAGGCCGCCTGTACGGCGGTCGCGGCGGCCGGCGCCCTGCTCGTGGCCGGGCTGACCGGTGCGGCGAACGCCCAGCCGGCGCCCGCCCCCGCCGCCCCGACAGCGGCCGAGACCCTGCGGACCGCCGCGGCCCCGCCCGCCCTCCTCGCCGCGCTCCAGCGCGACCTCGGCCTCACCCGGCAGCAGGCGGAAAGCCGTCTGGGCAACGAGGCCGAGGCGGGCGCCACCGCGGGCCGCCTGCGCGCCGAGGTCGGCCCGCACTTCGCGGGCGCCTGGGTCAGCGGGGACGTCTCGGAGACCTTGACGGTGGCCACGACCGACCCGGCGGACGTGCGCGCCATCCGCGCGCGCGGCGCCGACGCCGTCGTCGTGGACCACACCCTGGCCGCGCTCGACGCCGCCAAGACACGTGTCGACCGGGCGGCCACCCGGCACGCCACCACCAGCACACCCGTCTGGTACGTCGACGTCACCAGCAACAAGCTGATCGTCCAGGCGACCCGCGCGGGCGCCGCCCGCGCCCTGCTCGCCGCGGCCGGTGTCGACGCCTCCCTCAGCCGGATCGAGCGGGCCACCGAACAGCCCCGCCCGCTCTACGACCTGCGCGGCGGCGACGCCTACTACATAGGCAGCGGCAGCCGCTGCTCCATCGGCTTCCCCATCACCCGAGGCACCCAGCAGGGCTTCGCCACCGCCGGTCACTGCGGCCGCGCGGGCGCCACCACCTCCGGCTCCAACCGGGTCGCGCAGGGCACCTTCCAGGCGTCGGTCTTCCCCGGCAACGACATGGCCTGGGTCGCCACCAACTCCAACTGGACGGCGACGCCGTACGTGAACGGGTCCAGCGCGCAGGTCGCCGGGTCCACCCAGGCCCCGGTCGGCTCCTCCGTGTGCCGCTCGGGTTCCACGACGGGCTGGCACTGCGGCACCGTGCAGCAGCTCAACACCAGCGTGACCTACCAGGAGGGCACCGTCTCCGGGGTCACCCGTACCTCCGTGTGCGCCGAACCGGGCGACTCCGGCGGCTCGTTCATCTCCGGCAGCCAGGCGCAGGGCGTCACCTCGGGCGGTTCCGGCAACTGCACGAGCGGCGGCACGACCTACTTCCAGCCGATCAACCCCATCCTGCAGAACTACGGCCTCACCCTGAAGACCACCACGTCGGGCCCCGGTGACCCGGGCGATCCCGGCGAGCCGGGCGGCACCTGGGCGGCGGGCACCGTCTACCAGGCGGGCGCCACCGTCACGTACGGCGGCGCCACCTACCGCTGCCTCCAGACCCACCAGGCCCAGCCGGGCTGGGAGCCGCCGAACGTCCCGGCGCTGTGGCAGCGGGTGTGAGCACCGCCTGATCACGACGTGCCGGTGACCCGAACGCCCGGGTCACCGGCACCCTTTCACGACACGACGCTCACCACGCGACCCTGGCCGCCACCGGCCGGTGGTCGCTGCCGGTCGAGGGCAGCACCCAGGACGACGTCGGCTCCACCCCTCGTACGAGGATGTGGTCGATCCGCACCACGGGGAACGCGGCCGGCCAGCTGAACCCGAAGCCCGCGCCCGCCACGTCCTGGGCCGAGTGGAGGTGGGCGGTGAGGACGGAGAACGCGCGGTCGTCGGTGGCCCCGTTCAGGTCGCCGAGCAGCACGACCCGTGCCGTCCGTTCGGCGGCGACCGCGTCGCCGAGCGCCTGTGCGCCCCGGTTCCGCTGGTCGGTGCCGAAGCCGCCCCCCGGGGTGAGCCGGGTGGAGGCGAAGTGGGCCACGTACACCGCGAGCGGCCCCCGAGCGGTGGTGACGGTGGTGCGCAGCGCGCGGTTGTCGGCCGTGTCGTCGGCGCGCTGCCGCTTGGTGGCCGCGAGCGGCCCGTAGTCCATCCTGAGATCGACCGGTTCGGTCCGCGTCAGCGGCAGCCTGCTCCACAGCCCGACCGTGCCGCGCACGGTGTGGTGCGGGTACGCCGACGCCAGCTCCTTCTCGTACGTGGGTCGGGCCCGCGCGGTGATCTCCTCCAGGGCGAGCAGGTCGGCGCCGGTGGCCGCGAGGGTGCGGGCGGTGGCGGCCGGGTCGTGGTTGTCCGCGCCGACGTTGTGGCTGACCAGGGTGAGGTCGCCGCCCGCACGGGACTTGTCGCCGAGCAGGCCGCCGAAGAGGTTCAGCCACACGAGGACCGGCAGCAGGAGTGCGGTGAGGGCGCAGGCGGAGCGCCGCCACAGCGCTGCCGCGAGGAGGACGGGGACGAGCAGTCCGCACCAGGGCAGGAAGGTGTCCACGAGGCTGCCGAGGTGGCCGAAGCCGTCCGGGACGTACGCGTGCAGGCCGAGGAACAGGGCCAGGAGCACGGCGGACACCGCGACGATCCGGCCGCGCCGCCACGGTTCGGGGCGCAGGGCGACGCGGAACAGGCGGCGGGCGCCGCCGCGCAGCGCGGGAAGACTGTTGATCACTGCCGCATCCTCGGGTCCTCGGTGGGGTCGGCGTACAGGGCCGGGCAGCCGTCGGCGATCGCGGCGGTGCGCAGCTCGTAGTGCCAGGGTTCGTTCCGGTAGACGGGGCACAGCCCGTACGCGGCGCCGTGCTCGGCCAGCCACGCGGTCGCGTCGGAGCGTCCGAGGTCGACGGCGTCGCCGGACACGTGCGGGGAGGTGGCGGCGGTCGCCACCCAGCGGGCGGCCTCGTCCTCGGAGCCGTACTTCGCGACGGCCTCGCGCAGGAGCTGGTTCTGGTAGGCGGGCGAGCGCCAGCCGCTGTTGACGTGGAAGACGATGCCCCCGGCCGCCCTCGCCGCCCGTCGCAGCGCGTCGCGCAGGCCCGGGTCGAGCCGGGTGACGGCCGGGACGGTGGTGTCGAAGACGGTGACGCCGTCGGGCACGACACCGTCGGCCTCGTCGGGCGGGCCGCGGTGCGCCTCGGGCGAGGCGCGCGGTGCCGGCTTCTTGGACGGTCCGGCCGTCGAAGGGGGTGGCGCCGAGGTGGACGCGGGCCTGCTCGTCCGCAGCCCGACAACCGTGGCGGTCGCCGCCACGACGGCGATCAACGCGATGACGACGAGCGGCCAGCAGCGCCGACGGCTGCTCCGTGTGTGTGCCGAGCGAGGTGTCCGGTGCATACCGCCAGTGAAGGAGCAGCCGTGTTGCCGACACGTATGCGGTTTTCGATATGCCGCCGATACGCGGCGGCTCGTAGCCTCGACGCATGCGTGTGCTGATCGTCGAGGACGAGCCCTACATGGCGGAGGCCATCCGCGACGGCCTCCGCCTGGAGGCGATCGCGGCCGACATCGCCTTGGACGGGGAGACCGCCCTTGAGCTGCTGGGTGTGAACACGTACGACATCGCCGTCCTCGACCGTGACGTGCCGGGGCCGTCCGGTGACGAGATCGCGCGGCGCATCGTCGCGTCCGGCAGCGGTATGCCGATCCTCATGCTGACCGCCGCCGACCGGCTCGACGACAAGGCGTCCGGGTTCGAGCTCGGCGCGGACGACTACCTGACGAAACCCTTCGAGCTGCGCGAACTCGTCCTGCGCTTGCGGGCGTTGGATCGCAGGCGCGCGCACAGCAGGCCGCCGGTGCGGGAGATCGCGGGGCTGCGCGTCGACCCGTTCCGCCGGGAGGTCTTCCGGGACGGCCGGTTCGTCGCGCTGACCCGGAAGCAGTTCGCGGTGCTCGAGGTCCTGGTCGCCGCCGAGGGCGGGGTGGTCAGCGCCGAGGAGCTGCTGGAGCGGGCGTGGGACGCGAACGCCGACCCGTTCACCAACGCCGTGCGCATCACGGTCTCCGCGCTGCGCAAGCGCCTCGGGGAGCCGTGGCTCATCGCCACCGTGCCGGGGGTCGGCTACCGCGTCGACACCTGCCCCGGGGGGACGGACCGTGCCTAGGGAGCCGGGGATGAGCGTGCGGCTGAAGCTCACCCTCAGCTATGCCGGGTTCCTCACCCTGGCGGGGGTGTTGCTGCTCGCGGCCGCCTGGGTGTTCCTCATGCGGGTGCCGCACCCCGGGCTCATCGTCATCCCCGACTACCGGCTCGCCGTCCTGCGCGCCTTCGCGCCGATGGCCGCCGTCGTTCTGGCGTTCCTGCTGCTGTTCGGCCTGGTCGGAGGGTGGTTCCTGGCGGGACGGATGCTCGCGCCGCTGACCCGGGTCACGGACGCCGCGCGGCTGGCGACCACCGGGTCGCTCTCCCACCGCGTCCGGCTGCCCGGCCGGCAGGACGAGTTCCGGGAGCTCGCCGACGCCTTCGACACGATGCTCGCGCGGCTGGAGGCACACGTCGCCGAGCAGCGCAGGTTCGCGGCCAACGCCTCCCATGAGCTGCGCACCCCGCTGGCCATCTCCAAGACGCTCCTCGACGTGGCCCGCGGCGACCCGGACCGCGACGCCGACGAACTCTTCGACCGCCTCCACGCCGTCAACACCCGGGCCATCGCCCTGACCGAGGCGCTGCTGCTGCTCAGCCGGGCCGAGCAGCGGTCCTTCGCCCGCGAACCCGTCGACCTGTCGCTCGTGGCGGAGGAGGCCGTCGAGACGCTGCTCCCCCTGGCGGAGAAGCACGGCGTCACCATCGAGATCCACGGCGACGTCGGCACGACGAGCGGATCGCCCGCGCTCCTGCGCCAGGTGGCGGTCAACTTCGTGCACAACGCGATCGTCCACAACCTGCCCGACGGGGGCGCTGTGTGGGTCAGCACCGGCGTCCACGCCGACCGGGTGGTGCTCACGGTCGAGAACACCGGTGACGTGCTCGCCCCCGCGCTGGTGGCGACGCTCAGCGAACCGTTCCGGCGCGGCACCGACCGCGTCCACACCGATCATGCGGGGGCCGGTCTCGGCCTGGCCATCGCCAAGACGATCGCCGAGGCCCACGACGGGACGCTCACCCTCGCACCGCGCGCGTCCGGCGGACTGCGGATGACGGTGGAACTGCCCGCGACCGGCGCGTGAGCCGCCGGTGTCGGCCGTCTCCGGCCGATGCGCGCGACCCCCCGGCCTCGCTTTGGACTTGCCCCGTGAAACCGATCGGTTTACTGTGCTTCCACGGCAGGAAACCGATCGGTTTCCGCAGAGCGGGACGGAGCGAGTCATGACCGCGATCGAAGGCGCAGTCGCCCTGGTGACAGGCGGCGGCAGGGGCATCGGAAAGGCGTTCGTGGACGGCCTCCTCGAACGCGGCGCGAAGAAGGTGTACGCCACCGCACGCGACCCGCGGACGATCACGGACCCGCGCGCCGTACCGCTGGCCCTCGAAGTCACCGACCCGGCGTCCGTCGAGGCCGCCGCGCGGGCGGCGCAGGACGTGACCATCCTGATCAACAACGCCGGTGTCTCCACGAACGCGTCCTTCCTGGACTCGCCGCTGGACGACGTGCGCAAGGACTTCGAGACGAACTTCTACGGGCCGCTGCTCACCGCCCGCGCCTTCGTCCCCGTCATCGAGCGCGCCGGCGGCGGACACCTCCTCAACGTCCACTCCGTGCTGTCGTGGATCGGCCTGGCCGGCTCCTACAGCGCCTCCAAGGCCGCGCTGTGGTCCCAGACCAACTCCCTGCGCCTCGACCTCGCCCCGCGCGGCATCTCCGTCACCGGGCTCCATGTCGGCTACGTCGACACGGACATGGCCGCGGCGGTCGACGCCCCCAAGTCCTCGCCCGCCGACGTGGCGGCGCAGGCCCTCGACGGGATCGAGAACGGGGCCTTCGAGGTGCTCGCCGACGACCTGACTCGCAAGGTCAAGGCGGGTCTCTCGGCCGACCTGCCGGTCCTGTACCCGCAGCTGGCGGCCTGACCGCCCGCTCGTACACCGATCGGTTTCGGATCGCCGGGCCCCGGAGGTAACCTCGCCCCATGGCCACCAGTACGGACAAGGCGTCCACCAGGGACCGGCTGCTCGACGCGGCCATGGAACTCTTCTACCGCGACGGGGTCTCCCTCGGCGTCGAGGCCCTGTGCCGGTCCGCCGGGGTGTCCAAGCGGTCGATGTACCAGCTCTTCGAGGGCAAGGACGAGGTGCTCGCGGAGAGCCTGGAGCGGCGGGCGCCCGAGTACCGGCGCAGGCTCGGCCTCGACGCGGAGACCTCCGCGCCGCCGCGCGAGCGCATCCTGTCCGTGTTCGAGCAGTTGGAGCGGTCGTCCGCGGAGGACGGCTACCGGGGCTGCCCGTTCCTGTCGGCGCTGGTCGAGCTCAAGGACCCCGAGCACCCGGCGAGCGTCGTCGCCCTGCGCGCGAAGAACGGCCTGCTCGACGCCTTCCGCGCGGAGGCCGAGCGCGGCGGCGCCCGCGACCCCGAACTGCTCGCCCGTCAGCTCGCCCTGGTCTTCGACGGAGCGAGCGCCCGCGCGGGTGCGAAGGCGGACACCTTGCAGGGCCTGACCACCTCCACGGTCAAGGTTCTGCTCGACGCGGCGGGCATGGAGGAACACCCCGCGAGCTGACGCGGCCCCGACACCTGCGCCCCACCCGCCGTTCACCTCCCCTTCCGGTGCCCGCCCGCCGACGTGGCTTGCATGTGCGGCGACGCGCGAGACACATGCTCGCGTGCGGCCGGGGAGGGAGACACGGACATGGGTCGTTCACGAAGACTTGGTGTGCTGGCCGTGGGCGGGGCGCTGGCCCTGTCGTACGCCGCGCAGACCGCACCCGCGTACGCCGCCGACGAGCCCGTCGCGGTGACGCAGTTCAGCATGGTCAGGCCGACCGAGGTGCGCTACCTCTGGGCGGGCGCGTCCGGGCTGCGCTACACGCTGCCGCAGAACGGCTCATCGCAGGCGCTCTGGGCGGACTACGAGGGCGTGACCCCGCCCGCGCACCCCGGCCCCGGCGACCTCGCCTCGGGCGCGGACGTGCTCACCGGCCGGAGCGGCGGTGTCGTCACGCAGCAGCACCACGCCACGGGCGTCACCGCCAAGGTCACCGTGCCCGCCGAGCAGACCTATCTGGCGGCGGTCGGCTGGAGCGTGCTCACCAAGGACGCGGCGGGCGCGCTGCACGTGCTGCGCGCGGGGGACGACGGCGCCACGCGGGACATCCCGGTGACGGGTCTGCCGTCCGGCGCCGAGTTCACCGGCACGGTCACCACGGGCGGCTCCGTCCGGTACCTCGCCGTCGGCCACCGCGTGGACGGCACGGTGTCGACGGGCCTCGTCGACCTCGCCGACGGCACGCTCGGCGTGTCGATCGCGGGCTCGGGCACCGTGCTCTTCAACGACCGCTGGCTGATCGTCGGCAACCGCGCCCTGCGTACCGACGCGGAGCCCGGGACGGCGCCCGTGACCGTGTCCTCGTACCTGGGCAACCCCCTGGCCGTCGTGGGGGACCAACTCTTGAGCGGCAACGCGGAGTTCCTGCCCGTCGGGGAGCGCCCCACGCTCCAGGCCACCTCCTTGACGACCGGCGTCCGGCGCACCCTCGTCGACAACTCCTACGGGGCGATCGCCCCGAGCCTCGATGGCGGCGCGCTCGCGACGGGCGGAGCGGACAGCGACGACTGGTACGTGCACCGGATCACCGCCGCCGCGGACGGCGACGCCACCGCCGCCCGCGTGCTGCGCGTGCCCGCCCTCAGGGCCTCCATCGACGGGCTGATGCTGGCGGGCGGCGAACTGCTGATGCAGGGCAACCCCACCAACACCGGCGGCGTCAACTCCGTCTACGCGGTCCCGCTCGACCGCGACGGCAAGCCCGCCGGCCGCCAGACCTTCCGCATCAGCGTCCGCGACGTCTCGCCCTGCCTGGGCGGGGACGCGGCCTGCCCGCAACTGGAGGCGCTCGGTGACGGCAGGTTCGCGTACCTTGCCACGGGCGCGGACGGCACCGAGACGGTGCGCACAGCCAACAGCGCCACGTCGTACGCGAACGCGCCGACCGGTGACACCAAGGGCCGCATCGGCACCGGCACCGGCCGCTACGTCCTCTACAACGGCTCCACCCCGGGCGTGCAGAAGGTCGCCGACTTCGCGCGCGGCGCTGACGGCGCGATCACGCTCAGCCGTACCCGGACCGCCGCCGCGATCTGGGGCCAGCGGCTGTGGACCCCGGGCACGACCGAGGGCAGCGTCGTCGCGTACGACCTGAAGGCGAAGCGGAACGTGGCGACGGTGGACACCGGCGCCCCGTGCATCCCGAGCGAACTCCAGGCGGTCAACGCCTGGCTGTACTGGTCCTGCGGCAGCACCGGTCCGGCGGGCGTGTACGACCGTGCCACCGGCCGCGCGATCCCCGTACCGGCCGGGCAGGGCCGGCTCGCCGACGGCTACCTGGTCCGGGAGGACCGCACCAGCCACGCGCTGCTGCTCACCGACTTCCACTCGGGAACGGCGACCACGCGCACCGTCGCCGTGCTGCCTGCCTACGACAAGAACACCGGCGGCCACACGGGGCGTTGGGCAGTGGACCGGTTCGGCGGCCACATCGCCTACCTCACCGCCACGAGCGGTGAGGTGGCGCTCGTCACCGCGAAGGTGCCCACCTCTCCCCTGGCCCAGCTGGAGGCGCAGACCGAGGCGGGCCCGGGGCCGACGACCGCGTCGCCCTGGCAGCCGGTGTGGCAGCTCAACAAGCCCGCCACCTGGACGCTGAAGCTGTACGGCGGCAGCGGGTCGGTCGTGCGCACCCTGACGGGGGCCACCGCGGCCGCCGCCGTCCGCGCGTCCTGGAACGGCGTGGACGACGCCGGGCGCCCGGTCGCCCGGGGCACGTACACCTGGGACCTGACGGCCGAGCCTCGCGACGGGCAGGGACCGGCCTTGTCGTTGTCCGGGACGACCACGGTGAACTGACGAGCCGTCACCGCGCACATCCGGCCACACCCTCACATCTCGGCCACTTCGTCGACGACACGACAACCCTTGCCCGGTCCGGGATGTCACACCAAGCAGGAGGAAGCACTCCAAGAACAACAAGGGGGAAATATGCGATTCAACCGTTCTGTTCTGTCACTCTCCGCGGTGGCGGCCCTCGCGGCGGGCTCCACGGCCGTCCTGGCGTCACCGGCCTCCGCCGCGCCCAACACCACGCCGCAGAAGGTCTGCGGCAGCGCCTACAAGACCGTGAACTCCGCGGCGGTCGGATCGCTCGGGACCATCTACCTCACCTACAACAGCGGCAACGGCCGCAACTGTGTGGCCACCATCCGCTCCACGCCGGGCACGGCGGTCGACATGTCGGCATGGATCTACGTGCCCGACACCGACCAGGGCGCCTCGGACTCCGGCCGCTACACCTCGTACGCCGGTCCGGCCTACGTCTACGGCAAGGGCCACTGCGTGGACTGGGGCGGCAGCATCAAGAACATCTACGTCTCCGTCTCCGGCTCCAACTGCGGGGCCCTGAAGGAGCAGCGGGTCACCACGGTCCGCTGACTTCCGCCCGCCCCGGCCGGGTCGCGCACCCGGCCGGGGCGGTGGCGCGCGTGAGATCATCCGCACATGAGTGACGATCTCCAAGTGAATGCTCTGGCCATCAACGTCACGATCCCTGAAGCGCTCCGCTGGACGGACACCCGGCGCGGCCAGGTGTTCGCCCTAACCACGCTGAACGTCCGGCTCCTCCCCGACGGCCATCTCGCCACCAAGGCGTACGGCAGGCCGGTCGAGGGCGGCCGGGGCGCCTACGTGTCGTTCCCCGTCCCCGACGACCCCGAACTGGTGGCGCTCATCGCGCGAGCCGCCGGACGCGCGGGGGAGTTGTGGGCCGCGCACCGCGGTCTCGGCTGAGACGACCGGACGAGACACAAGGCTCGTCGCGGCCGACGGCGACGCCCCCTCCGGGGGGCCGCCACACCCCCTGTACTGCGGCTGTCCCCACCCCCGACTGGGCAGGCAGCCCGAGTGACCCGGTGTCGGCGGGTGCCTAGCGTGGCCGCATGCCACCCTTACTGATCTCCACGAGCCCGCGCCGACGTGCCGGTGCGGCGGCGTTGCTGGCAGCCCTTCTCCTGCCCGTCGCCCCGGCCGTGGCCCAGCCGACCGGCGCCGCGCCGCGTACCGTCTGCGGACCGCACGACGAACTGCGCGGGGCGCTGCGCACACTCACCGGCCGCGATCACATCACCGGTGCCGCCGTCCTGATCACCGACGCCGACAAGGGCGCGCCCTGCGCGACGCACACCGAGGCCGTCGGGACGGCCGACCGCTCCACGGGCCGCCCCATGAACGCCACGGACCGCTTGCGCGCGGGCAGCGTCACGAAGACGTTCACCGCGACCGTCGTCCTCCAGCTCGCCGCCGAACACCGCGTCGCGCTCGACGCCCCCGTCGACCACTACCTTCCCGGCCTGGTCCGGCGCAACGGTCACGACGGCCGCCACATCACCGTACGGCAGCTCCTCCAGCACACCAGCGGACTGCCCGACTACCTCGAAGCCCCCGAGTGGGAGCACCCCGAACGCCTTCGGTACCGCCACTTCGAGCCCCGCGAGCTCGTCGCCCGCGCCCTCGACCTGCCCCGCCCGGACCGCACATGGCACTACGCCACCACCAACTACCTCCTCGCGGGCCTGATCATCGGCAAGGTCACCGGCCACTCCCCCGAGGCGGAGATCACCCGCCGTGTGATCCGCCCCCTCGGCCTGCGCGACACGTACTGGCCCGGCGACGACCCCCGCATCCACGGACCGCACTCCCGCTCCTACTTCACCGCCGAGGACGGCCGCCTCACCGACGGCACCGCGTGGAACACGACCTTCGGCGGTGTCGGCGGCGCGCTCATCTCCACACCCGCCGACCTGACCCGGTTCAGCACCGCGCTCCTCGGCGGCCGACTCCTGCCCCCGGCCCAACTCGCCGAGATGCGCCGCACCGTGGCCGCCGACCCCGACCGGCTCTGGCCCGGCGCCCGCTACGGGCTCGGTCTGATCGCCTCCCCGCTGCGGTGCGGCGGCCAGTGGTGGGGCCACGCGGGCACCGTGCCCGGCGGCCACCGGGCGCTGACCGCCGTGGGCCCCGACGGGCGCGGCGTCGCCGTCGCGCTCACGCAGGTACCGGACACGCTCCAGGCCGAACAGGACTTCCTCGACGTCGTCGAGACCGCGTTCTGCGAAACCCCGCCGTCCCACGCAACGACGAACCCCAGCGAAGGGAACCACCAGTGATCCGCTCGGCCCACCCCCGGCAGCGTGCCACGGGAACGACCCGGAAGGCGGCGCTCGGCCTGGCCGCCACCGCGCTCGCCCTCACCGCACTGCCCGCCATGACCCCGCAGGCCCACGCCGCCTCCGACCCCCTCGCCCGCTACCACCACCAGCGCCTCGACTGGAAGAGCTGTGTACTCGGCCCGGACGACGCGACCGGCAAGGAGCTCGAACAGGCGGGCGCCGAGTGCGCCGACGTGACCGTACCGCTCGACTACGCCCACCCCGGCGGCCGGACGATCACCGTCGCGATCTCCCGGATCCGCGCCACGGACACCGCCCACCGCGTCGGCCCGCTGCTGCTCAACGGCGGTGGACCCGGCGGGCAGACGATCGGCGACCCGCCGTGGGTCGGCAAGGCGATGAAGGACGTCGCCGCGCGCTTCGACGTGATCGGCGTGGACCCGCGCTTCGTCGGCCGGTCCACCCCGCTCGACTGCCACTGGCCGACCGGCTCCGCGTTCCGCGGCGCGGGCGCCGACCGCGCCGGGTTCGACCGCATGGCGGCCTTCTCCCGCGACCTCGCCGAACGCTGCCGCCGATACGCCGGTGACGTCGTGCCGTACGCCACCACCCGGAACACCGCCCGCGACATGGACGTCATCCGCGCCGCGCTCGGCGAGCGGCGGATCTCCTACCTCGGCTACTCCTACGGCAGTTACCTCGGCCAGGTGTACACGAGCATGTTCCCCGGCCGCACCGACCGGCTCGTCCTGGACGGCGTCATCGACCCGGACGCCTACGGGCCCCGACTCCTGCGCGGTGTCGGCAAGGCCAACCGGCACGCCCTTCAAGGCTGGGCCTCCTGGGCCGCCGCCCGGGACGCCACCTACGGACTCGGCCGCACCCGCGCGGCCGTCCTCGCGACCGTGGACCGCCTCCAGGCCGCCGCCACCCGCAAGCCCCTGCGGATCGGGGAACACCGGGTGGACGAGCACATACTCCCCCTCATCCTCTTCAACGGACTCTCCCAGGACAACGCCTCCGCCTACGGGGACTTCGCCCGGGCCGTCCAGGACCTGCGGCGCGCCGCCGACCGGCAGCGCGTCACCCCCTCCCCCTGGCTCGCCGAAGTCCTCGGCTTCGAACTGACCGGCTCCGCCTCCGCGTACGGCAGTGTCCAGACGGCGATCCTGTGCGGTGACGTCGCCGCCCCGAGGAACCCGGACACCTATTGGCGCGACATACAACGGGCACGCGCGCGTGACGCCCTGTTCGGTCCCGTCACCGACAACCTCAACCCGTGCGCGTTCTGGGACCGGCCCCGCGAACGCCCGACCCACATCACGACCGACGCGCCCGCGCTCCTCGTCAACGCCACGGGCGACCCGCGCACCGTCTACGAAGGCGCCGCGGCGGTGCGCCGGGCCTGGCCCTCCTCCCGCCTGGTCACCCTGCGCGGCGCCGACCAGCACGCGGTGTTCGGTGTCTACGGTTCCGCGTGCGCCGACGACACGGTCAACGCCTACCTCGCCACCGGCCGCCTTCCGGCCAAGGACGTCGGCTGCGACGCGCACGGGCGCTGAGCGAACCCGCTTGTCCCGAACGGGGTGCGCCGGGATGATCGTCGATCATGCGTGTCGACGAACTCAACGCCGCCGAGCGCCAGTTGTGGCGCGCCTTCGCCCGGGGCCGTGCCGTGGACGTCCGCGACGAGGCGTCCACGGCGGACGGTGCCGTACGGGCGGAGGTCGTGGCGGCGCTGCTGCTCGGTGACGGCGCCGGGCCCGCCCCGGGCGACCGTCCGGCGCTGCGTCTGACCGGCGCCAGGATCACCGGCGCCCTGGACCTGCGGTTCGCCGAGATCACGGCGCCGGTCGTCCTGACCGCGTGCCGCTTCGACGACGCGCCGTCGTTCCGGGGCGCCAGGACCCGGGACCTGGTGCTCACCGACTGCACACTGCCCGGACTCGCCGCCGGCTCGGCACAGATCGACGGACGGCTCGTGGTGGCCCGCTCGCGCCTGAGCGGGCCCCTCGTGCTCGGCCGCGCCCAGATCCACGGCGACTGGGAGCTCCAGGACACGGTGATCACCGCCCCGGGCGTCGAGGCCATCTCGGCGATTCGGCTCACCGTCGGCGGCAACATCCTGGCCACCAACCTCACCGTCCAAGGGGGCTTCCGGCTCTCCGGCGCCGTCGTCTCCGGCGAGTTCGACCTCGAAGGCGCCACGCTGCGCAACCCGGGCGGCCACGCCCTCGACGCCTACCACGTCCAGACCGGCGAGG
This sequence comes from Streptomyces sp. NPDC046939, assembly GCF_040644575.1. NCBI lineage: Bacteria > Bacillati > Actinomycetota > Actinomycetes > Kitasatosporales > Streptomycetaceae > Streptomyces > Streptomyces sp. NPDC046939. The sequence goes on along the minus strand of NZ_JBEYWV010000001.1, from coordinate 326,622 downwards.
ACTTCACCTGCCACCCGGACTTCAGCGCGGAAGGCCGCGTCATCCTCTCCGGCGCCACGGTCGCGGCGGGCCTGGGCTTCTGCGGCGCACGCCTCTCGAACCCCGGCGACATCGCCCTGGAGGCCGTCGACATCCAGGTCAGCCGCAACGTCGACCTCGGTCTCGGCCTCACCGTCGACGGCGGCGTCACACTCGACGGCGCCCATGTCGGCATCCGGCTCAACTTCCGCGACGCCACGTTGCGCAACGTCACACGTGTGAGAGGGCGAACGAGACCAGGAACCCGCACACGGTCACCAGACCGATCGCGAGATGCGCCTCCTCGAACGCCTCCGGGATCATCGTGTCGGCGATCATGGCGAGGATCGCGCCCGCGGCCACGGCCGTCACCGCGGCGATCACCGCCGGGGAGAACGCCCCGATCACCGAGTAGCCCAGGACGGCGGAGACCGTGCTCGCCGCCGCGATCGCCGCCCACACCCCGAACACGTAGCCCTTGCCGCGCCCGGCCCGCTTCATGCCCGCCGAGCTCGAAAGACCCTCGGGCACGTTGCTGATGAACACGGCCGCCACGGTCACCAGGCTCACCGCGCCGCCCTGGAGGAGGCTGACGCCGATGACCGCCGACTCCGGCACACCGTCGAGGAGCGCGCCGAGCGCCAGCGCCGTACCGGAGCCGCTCTGCTCGCCCTCCGTCGGCTGCGACGGGCCCCGCCCGCCCCCCGACCGCTTGCGGTGCCGGGCCCCGCGCCGGGCCAGCCAGATGTTGCCGAGCGTGTAGGCGCCGGCGCCGGCGAGTGTGCCGATCGCGGCGGGGCCGAGCCCGCCCTCCCCGTACGCCTCGTCCACCAGCTCGAAGGAGACCGCCGAAAGGAGCACCCCGGCACCGAACGCCATCACCGTCGCGATCGCCTTCTGGGGAATGCGCACCCCGTACCCGAGCGCCGCGCCCACCAACAGCGCCGATCCGGCCACCAGTCCCCACAGTCCCGCCTGCACCACTTCACTCATGCGGCCACCGGTACCCGGACCACGACCCCGCTCACCCGGGGCTGTCGAACCGTCCCGGAGTCAGCCGTGCGCGTCCACCAGTGACAGGTCGCGCAGGCGCTCGGCCGTCTCCACGATCGTCGTCGTGGCGGGGCGTGGGTGCCAGCCGAGTTCTTCGCGGGCCCGGGCGTTGTGGATGACCGGGCGGGGCAGGTCCTCGCCGGGGGCCTCCTGGCGGGGGGCGCGGGCGGCGAGCGGGCCGAGGCGGTCGTGGAGGATTCCGGCCAGTTCGACGAAGCTGAGCGTCGGGCCGTCGGCGACGGCCAGGTAGCGGCGGCCCGCGGCCCCGGGGGCGGCCATCGCGCGCAGGTGCAGATCGGCCACGTCCCGTACGTCGACGATGCCGAAGCGGGCGCGGGGGGCGACGCCCATCGTCCCGTCGAGCATCGCCTTGACGAGCTGCATGGAGGAGCCGAGGGCGGTCGTTAGGGTGGGGCCGAAGATGCCCACCGGGTTGGTCACGACGAGTTCCATGCCGCCGCCCTCGCGCTCCGCCCAGTCCCAGGCGGCGCGTTCGGCGATCGTCTTGGAACGGGGGTAGGGGGCGAGGCCGGGCGTGTCGGGGTCGGTCCAGTCGGCCTCGGTGTACTCGGCGCCGGGCTTGGGCGTGTAGCCGACCGCGGCAAAGGACGAGGTGAGGACGGTGCGCCGGACCCCCGCGTCGCGGGCCGCACGCAGCACCCGCAGCGTGCCCTCGCGGGCGGGCACGATCAGCTCGTCGGGGTCGTCGGGCTGAGCGACCGGGATCGGGGAGGCCACATGGTGGACCTCCGCGCAGCCGGCGAGCGCGGCGGCCCAGCCGTCGTCGGCGAGCAGGTGCGCCGCGACGACCTCCAGGCCCGCGTCGTCCGCGCCGCCCCGGCGCACCGCGGCCCGCACGTCCCGCTCGCGGTCGAGCGTGCGGACCGTCGTACGGACCTGCCTGCCGGCCCGTAGCAGTGCCGCCACCAGATGGCTGCCGAGGTATCCGGACCCGCCGGTGACCAGGACCGTGCTCATCGGGTGACCTCCAGTCGGCGAGCTGCGGCGAGGGAGCGGCGGGTGGCTTCCGCCTCCGCCGCCGCGTCGCCGCGTTCGCGGGCGTCCCACAGGGCGGCCTTCTCCCGCAGATAGGCGAGGCGGGCGCGCTGCGCGGCGATCTCGGCCTCGACGCGCTCGGCGTGGCGCAGCAGCAGGTCGCGCTGTTCGGCGGCGGCGGCCTGTCCGCGGGTGCGGTTGTCCTGGTAGGTGCGCATGTCCTCGATGCTCATGCCGACCGCGCGGAGGCAGGCGAGCGCCTGCAGTTCGTCGAGGTCCCGTTCCTGGTAGCGGCGGTGTCCGCTGCGTTCGTCGCGGTCGACCGGGCCGATGAGGCCGATCTCCTCGTAGTAGCGCAGGGTGGGTTCGCTCAGCCCGCTGCGCCGGGCCACGTCCTGGATGGAGAAGGCTGTCGCTGTCATGGAGCGAGCAGAACACACCTCAAGCGCTTGAAGGCAAATGCCCGATATAGCTCGTCGGAGCAGGCGGGAAGGCGCTTAGAGTTTCACGACCTCGACACGGCGCCACCGAACCACCGATGCACAGGAGAACGCACCATGAAGATCCACCTCACCAGCATCTTCGTCGACGACCAGGCGAAGGCCCTGGCCTTCTACACCGATGTGCTCGGCTTCGTGAAGAAGCACGACGTACCCGTCGGCGAACAGGACCGGTGGCTGACCGTCGTCTCCCCGGAGGAGCCCGGCGGCACCGAACTCCTCCTCGAACCGGCGGCCCACCCGGCGGCCCGCACCTATCGGGACTCCCTCGTGCAGGACGGCATCCCGCTCGCCCAGTTCGCCGTCGACGACGTCCACGCCGAGTACGAGCGTCTGCGCGCCCTGGGCGTGCGCTTCACCCAGGAGCCGCTGGAGATGGACGACATCACCATGGCCGTCCTCGACGACACCTGCGGCAACCTCATCGCGATCGCGACGGAGCCGAAGTAGCCGAACCGGACCTGTGGAGCGAGGTCCTGTCGTCCTCGGGCATCCGGCCATCCACCCTTACGAGTGACTGGCCGGATCCGAGTTCGATCGAGGGGCCGCGGGTCGTCGTGTCCCCAGCGGGCATCACACGGGCAGCGCCAGTCACGGACCACGGCGAGGAGCCCCCCACATGCTGCACGGCCTCGACATCAGCGCGTACCAACCGCCCTCCTACGCCACCGACGACCAGTCCTTCGTCTTCATCAAAGCCACCGAGGGCCGCACCTACACCAACCCCCACATCGAGGCCCAGACGCGGACGGGACGCCGCGCCGGGCTCGTCGTCGGCTACTACCACTTCCTGTGGCCGGGCCGTATCCGCGCCCAGGCCCGTCACTTCCTCTCCAAGATCCCCGAGAAACCCGGCGACGTCCTGGCCGTGGACTGGGAGGCGACCGGCAACGGCAGCCACGCCTCCAGCGCGGAGAAGGACCGCTTCATCCGCAGGCTGAAGGCGCAACGGCCGCACCATCGCGTCGTCCTGTACACGAACCGCGACTTCTGGCTGAACGCCGACACGGCCTCCTACGCCGGGGACGGCCTCTGGATCGCCGACTACGTCAGCGCGGGCGAACCCCGCATCCGGGCCGACTGGCTCTTCCACCAGTACACCTCGCACCCGCACGACAAGAACGTGGCCCAGTTCCCCGACCGCGACGCGCTCCGCCAGTGGGCGGACGGCGCCTGACGGGACGCAGCCGCGAACCTGTCGGGGTGTGCTCGCAGCGGATGCCGTTCCCCGGCGCACGCACATCCGGGATCATGAGGCATGCTTCCGGATGGCTGGCACCTCACCCATGACGTCGACGACTTCCTCGCCCGCGCCGGGGACTTCCTGCGCTCGCGCCCCGCGCTGCACAACACGCCCCTCACCGACCTGGAGAAACTCCGCACGAGCCGTTCGGCCGACCCCGACGACGCCCCCGTGCTCGGCCGGCTGGAGGTCGACGGCGAGGTCCGCGCCATCTGCTACCTCACCGCGCTCGGCCGCCTGGGGCTCACCCCCCTCTCCCCCGCGCAGGCGCACACCCTCGCCGCACACCTGACCGGCATCGGCCACACCCCCGCCTATGTCATCGCCGACCGGGACACCGCCGATGCCTTCGCCGAGGCATGGCAGCAGCACACGGGCGCCGCGATCACACGTTTCTGGTCGACACACCTGTACCGGCTCGGCGACCTCGCCTGGCCGCGTCCGCGTCCCGAAGGGCGGGGGCGTGTCACGGGCGGGGCGGACCGGGAGCACGTCGTGCGCTGGTGCCGCGAGTTCTGCGTCGACGTCGGTGAGCAGTTCTCCATCGACCTGATCGACGCGGGGCGCTGGGACGCGTCGCGCTTCGGCGACCGGCACTTCACCTTCTGGGAGACGCCGGACGGCACACCCGTCGCCATGGCGGCCGCGACCTCGGTCATCGGGGGCATGGTCCGCGTGGACCCCGTCTACACCCCGGCCCCCTTCCGTGGACGCGGCTACGCCGCAGCCGTCACCGCGGAGACCAGCGGCGCCGCCCTGGCCGCGGGCGCGACGGACGTCGTCCTGTTCACCGACCCGGCCAACCCGACCAGCAACGCGCTCTACCAACGCCTCGGATACCTCCACATCGCCGACTTCGCCGGCTACCGCTTCGATCCTCCGGAACCCGTCTTCCCGTCACACGTGTGACGCCGGTCGAGCGGACGGCGGTGGGTCCGGTGGATGCGTGGAGGGAGGAGCGGGGCGAAGTCGGTGGGCGGGAGCAGCTCCGTGAGTTCGGGGCGGCTGAAGAAGTGGATGCGCAGGCCCCGTTTGGCGCCTTCCAGGTACTCGACGGTGAAGCCGCCGTCCGGTGCGCGCTCGGTGATCCGGTGGGCAGGATGGACGTCCGTGCCGACGGCGTTGACCCGGAGGCAGAACAGGCCGCCCACCCGCACTCGCCGCAGCGCCGCCCGCAGGTGGGCGTGGGCGGTGGCCCTGTCGCCGTGCTGGAACACCTGGATGCCCACGACCATGTCGAAGAGCCGGTCGGCGGGCAGGTCGTCGACGGTGCCGTGGACGAGGTGCCCGGCGTCCTCGGGCGAGCGGCGTGCCAGTGCGGCCAGGGCCACGTCGGAGATGTCGAGGCCGATGAGGTGCAGGCCCGCCGCGCGCAGGGGGAGGTAGTTGCGGCCGTTGCCGCAGCCCACGTAGAGGCCCTGGGCGTCGGGGCGGAGGGTCCGGGCCGCCGCCACGATGTCCTGCACGAAGCCGACCGGCGGGTCGTCCTCGTAGCGGCCGCTGCGGTACTCCGCGTCCCATGACGCGCTCTCCCGTGTCTCCATCCGCGGATGGTGGCACGACCGGGCCAGCCCCGCACAGAGTGCCGGGGCATCACCGCGACCCTGGACCGACCCGAGGTGTGAAGGGACCGTGACGGGGCATGCGAATGCGCGCCACCGTCGGCTCCGACCTGGAGAAACGCATGTCTGTCAGCACCGAGGCCACCGCCGCCGAACCGACGTCCGGAAGATCCGGGCCCGATGCCACGCAGCGGCTGCGACGTCGTATGGAGCGCCTCATCGGCGTGGCGGCCACCGAGGGGAACAAGCTGACGCCCCTGCGCAACGGCGACGAGATCTTCCCCGCCATGCTGCGGGCGATCCGCGAGGCACGGCACACCGTCGACATGATGACGTTCGTCTACTGGAAGGGCGACATAGCGCGGGAGTTCGCCCACGTCCTCGCCGAGCGGGCCCGCGCCGGTGTGCGCGTACGGCTGCTGCTGGACGCGTTCGGCAGCCGCACCATCGAGCGGGACCTGCTGGATCTGATGGACGAGGCGGGGGTCCACGTCGCCTGGTTCCGCAAGCCGCTACTGCTGTCCCCGTTCAAGCAGAACCACCGCTGCCACCGCAAGGTGCTGGTCGTCGACGAGGTGACCGCGTTCACCGGCGGCGTCGGCATCGCGGAGGAGTGGTGCGGGGACGCCCGCGGGCCGCACGAGTGGCGTGACACGCACGTCAAGGTGGAGGGTCCGGCCGTCGACGGGATCTGCGCCGCCTTCGCCCAGAACTGGGCGGAGTGCCATGACGAACTCTTCGACGAGCGCGACCGTTTCATCGAGCACGAGCCGAAGGGCGACGCCGTCGTGCAGGTGGTGCGCGGCTCGGCGAGCATCGGCTGGCAGGACATCCAGACGCTGCTGCGGGTGACGATCGAGTCGGCGGAGCACCGGCTGCGCCTGGCCACCGCCTACTTCTCGCCCGACGACCACTTCGTCGAGCTGCTGTGCGGCGCCGCGCGCCGTGGTGTCGAGGTCGAGCTCCTGGTGCCGGGCCCGTACACGGACAAGCAGATCAGCCGGATCGCCGGGCGCCACCACTACCACAAGCTGCTCGAGTGCGGGGTGAGCGTGCGCGAGTATCAGCGGACCATGCTGCACTGCAAGATCGCCACGGTGGACGGCACCGCGTCGCTCATCGGCTCGGCCAACCTCAACCGGCGCTCCCTCGACCACGACGAGGAAGTGATGCTCGCCGTCCTCGACCCGGAGTTCACCGCCGCCCTCGACGCGGACTACGAGAAGGACGTCGCCGACAGCGTGAAGGTGGACCCGGGCCGCTGGGCGAAGCGCCCGCTGTCGTTCCGCGCCGCCGAGGTCGCCACGCGCGCGGTGCAGCACTTCCTCTGAGCGGCCCGGGGCGGGCGCGAGCGCCCGCCCGCCGCGCGGATCAGCCCTGGGCGCGCCGGCGCCGGGCCACGACCAGGGCGCCCGCGCCGAGTGCCACCGCACCGACGGCGACGGCCGCGGCCGGCACCATGTCGGACGAACCGGTGGCGGCCAGGTTGCCGCCCTGACCGCCCGCCGCGCCCTGTACGGGCTCGGCAGCGGTGCTGCCCTGCGGGGAAGGCGTCGGAGTGCTGGGGTCGGGGGTGTCCGCGGGCTTCGGCCGGTCCTTGTCCGGGACCTTGCCGGGCTCGGCGTCGCCAGGGGCGGGCGTCTCGCTCCCGGCGGTCAGGACGGAGAAGTCGTAGCGCTTCATCGGGCCGAGCACGCACGGGTTGTACGCGTCCCCGGCGTCGCCCGCGAGGAGCCCCCACGCCTTCATGGCCGGGGTGTTGTCGGCGAGGGTGAGACGCAGGTGCAGGACGGTCGAGGAGCCGGGCTTCATCGACTCGATCGTGGTCGGGTGCTCCTCCCGCTGGTCGAGCTCCTGCCAGGGCGCGTCGTCGCGCGACCACTTGACCGTCATGAAGTGCTGGCGGTCGTTGGTGGCGTCGAGGCGGAACATCATCAGCGGCCGGACCGTCAGGGTGCGGTCGGTGCGGTTGGCGACGGTCACCGAGTAGTCGGTCGTCGTCCCGGCGACGACCTTCTGCGGGAGGCCCTTGGCGAGGACGGTGAGGTCGTCGGTGCGTACGCACGCGCCCGCGGCGTCGAGCGCGGCGTGCGCGTTCTTCTTGTCCTCGGCGGCCTTCTTCTCCGCGTTGGTGAGCCCGTTGTACTCCCGCAGCGCCGCGACGCGTGCGTCGTCCATCGCGTCGGCGGCCTCGGTCAGAGCGGCCTTCGCGGTCTTCTCGGCGTCGGCGGCCTTGACGGCGGCGGTGCGCGCGGCCTCCAGGTCCGCCTGCGCGGCGGGCTTGTCGGCCTCGTCCGCCTCCGCCAGCTTCTTCTCGGCGGCGGTGACGGCGTCGTCCGCCTTCTTCCGCTCGTCCTTGGCGGTGGTGTACGCCTTGTCGGCGGCGAGGTAGGCGGCGCGCAGCGGGTGCGTGTCGTCGCTGTCCAGGGCCTTGAACAGCGCCTCCAGCTTGTCCTTGCCCGCCGCCTTGTCGGTGGCCGCCTTCTCGTACGCCGCGTCCGCGTCCTCGGCGGCCTTCTTCAGTTCGTCGTAGGTGGGCCGGGCCGTCTCGTCGGCCGCCGTGGGCGCGGCGGCGAACGCCGGGGCGGCGGTCAGGCAGAAGGCGGGGACGACGGCGGCGGTGGCCACGGCGAGGGCGAGGGTGCGGCGTATGTTCACGGGCAGGATCGTACGATCTTGGGCAAGTGCGGGCCCGTTGTTTTCGGCGGCGCCGGACGCGGGCGGCGAGGGACAAACCGGTGCGGATGCGGGCAGTTGCTCTCGCGGGCTGTGTTTTTTCTGTGAGGTAACCGACCTCGTCACGCGCCCGCCGCGGTGAGGAGCGCGACCGTGTCGGGGTGCGGGCCGTGCTCCGCCCACCGCAGCGGCGACCAGCCGGTGCCGTGGTCCTCCCGGAGAGTCGGATCGGCGCCGTGGGCGAGGAGTTCGCGTACCGCCTCGGTGTGACCCCAGCAGGCGGCGGCGCACAACGGCGTGCCCTCCGCGCCGAGCCCCCGGCTCTCGGCGTCGGGGTCCGCGCCCGCCACCAGAAGAAGCCGGACGATCTCCGCCGCCCCGTGCACGGCCGCCGCGTAGAGGACGGTGGTGCCTTCGCTGTTCCGCCACCCAGGCCCCGCACCGGCCCGCAGCGCCGCCCGGACATCGGCCACGTCCCCGGCCCAAATGGCGTCAAAGAGCCGCCGGGTGAGCTTCTTCCGCTTGCGCTGCTTCATGGAACGGACGGTAGCGGACGCCTCCGGCGGGAACGACCAGCGCACCTTGCCGAACGGGTCGCGTGCAGGACGAAACGTCCGCGATCCGGCGAAGGGCCGTAGCCGCGACACGGCCACTCACCCGGCGTGGCAAGGCCGACCGCCCGCCATGGCGGCCTTGGGGCCGGCACGGTACCCGGCACTCCGGCGGCAGCCGCTCGTATCAGGTCAGGGAGCCCACGACGACCGCCGTGCACGCGAAGGTCAGCGCCACTGTCACCGCCATGGCGAACAGGGTGCCGCGCAGCCAGCGGGTGAAGCGGGCGTGGTGTGCCGCCTCCGCCGCGTTCACGGTTTCCGCGATGTGCTCGGTCACCATGCGGGCGACGTATATCTGCTCCTCCAGGTACCACTCCTCGATGTCCCGCCGCTGCTCGTACGTCAGCCCCTCCGTGCTCGCGATGAAGGCGGCGACGCGGCGGCGGGCCGCGCTGAGGCGGGCCTCGCGGAAGAGGTACGCCTCGATGTCGGCCAGGCCGCGAGCGGCCTGTTCGCCGGTGTTCACGCGGTGCCCAGCGCGTCGCGCAGGACGTGGACGGCCTGGGCGACGGCGGCCGTCGTCGCCCGGGTGCCGCGCACGGGGTTCAGCATCATGAAGTCGTGCAGGGTGGCGTTGTAGCGGACGCTGGTGGTGGGGACGCCGGCCCGGGTCAGTTTGCGGGCGTACGCCTCGCCCTCGTCGCGCAGGACGTCGTTCTCGTCGACGGCGACGAACGCGGGCGGCAGCCCCCGCAGGTCCTCCAGGGTCGCCCGCAGCGGCGAGGCCGTGATCTCGTTCCGCTGGGCCGGGTCGGTGGTGTAGGCGTCCCAGAACCACTCCATGGCCTTCGCGGTCAGGTGCGGGCCGTGGGCGAACGTCCGGTAGCTGGCGGTGTCCTGCCCCGCGTCGGTGACGGGGTAGTAGAGCGACTGGTGCAGGAAGGTCACGTCACCGCGCTGCTTGGCGAGGAGGGTGAGGGCGGCGCTCATGTTGCCGCCGACCGAGTCACCGGCGACGGCGAGCCGGGTGCTGTCCAGGCCCTCGTCACCGCCCTTGGAGGTGATCCACCGCGCGGTGGCGTACGCCTGCTCGACGGCGACCGGGTACTTCGCCTCCGGGGAGCGGTCGTACTCGACGAAGACCAGCGCCGCCCGGGCGCCCACGGCCAGCTCGCGCACCAGGCGGTCGTGGGTCCCCGCGTTGCCGAGGATCCAGCCGCCTCCGTGCACGTAGAGGACGACCGGCAGGACGCCGGTGGTGCCGACGGGCTTGACGATGCGTACGCGTACGTCCCCGGCCTCGGCCGGGACGGTGATCCACTTCTCGTCCACGTCCGGCTTCTCGACCGGCGCGGACTGCACGTCGTCGAGCAGCTTGCGGGCGCCCTCCACCCCGCGCTCGTGCAGCAGTGGTGGCTTGGCGGTGGCGGCGGCGAACTCCTGTGCGGCGGGCTCCAGAACGATGTCGTCGTTCACGGCACACTCCTTGAAGGACGAATGAACGGATCCGGGGAGGTCCCCCACTCACGGGACAGAACCTGGCGCGGATTCGTGACATGCCGTGTACGACGCTACGCGGATACGGCCGGGAAGGCACCGTGGGCCGGTGGCCGTCTCCCGCCCGCGGCGCGCGGCCCGCACCGGCCGGGAACAGCGCGGACGCTCCGCTATGTTGCACGGCCTGAGGGAGCGGCAACGCGGTACGTCCGCCGCTCCCTCGTACCGTACGACGTATGTCCGCAGGAGGACTGTTCCATGACTGACCGGCCGTTGACGCTCATGGCTGTGCACGCCCACCCCGACGACGAGGCCACCGGTACCGGCGGCGTCCTGGCGCGGTACGCGGCGGAGGGCGTCCGCACGGTCCTCGTGACCTGTACCGACGGCGCTTGCGGGGACGGGCCGGGAGGGGTGAAGCCGGGCGAGCCCGGCCACGATCCCGCGGCCGTCGCCGCGATGCGCCGCCGGGAGCTCGAGGCGAGCTGTGACGTACTGAAAATCAGCGATCTGGAGATGCTCGGCTACGCCGATTCCGGGATGATGGGGTGGGCCACCAACGACGCCCCCGGCTCCTTCTGGCGGACCCCCGTGGACGAGGCCGCCGCCCGGCTCGCCGCGCTCATGCGGCACTACCGCCCCGATGTCGTCGTCACCTACGACGAGAACGGCTTCTACGGTCACCCCGACCACATCCAGGCCCACCGCATCACCATGGCGGCGCTGGAGATGACCGAGCTGACGCCGAAGGTGTACTGGACGACGGTGCCGCGCTCGGGCATGGAGCGGTTCGGCGAGATCATGCGCGAGTTCGGCGAGGACGTACCGGAGCCGGACCCCGAGGAGGGGGCCGCGACGGTGGAGATCGGCCTGCCGGACGACGAGATCACGACCTGGGTGGACACCACCGCGTTCAGCGGCCAGAAGTTCGACGCCCTCGCCGCGCACGCCAGCCAGGGCGAGAACATCTTCTTCCTCAAGATGGGCAAGGAGAGGTTCGCCGAGCTGATGGGCATGGAGACGTTCCTCCGCGTCCAGGACCCCACCAACACGCCTATCCCCGAGAACGACCTGTTCGCCGGTCTGCGCTGAACGGCCTGATCCGGCCCGCGCCCGGGCCTCGCGGGGCCGTGGCCGTCAGCCGCGTGCCGACCGCTCGGCCAGGCGGCGGTGCAACTCCTTGACGCCCGGTACGAGTTCGTCGACCGGGCCCTCCACGGTCACGTGCGGCGCGACCTCCTTGATGGGCAGGGCGCGCACCGGTGCCTCCGGGCGGCCCCGTAGACGATGCGGCCGAGGCCGACCCATGCGTGGGCCGCCGCGCACATCGGGCAGTGCTCGCCGGAGGTGTAGACGGTGGCCGCGCGCCGCTCCTCCACGGACAGGTGCGCGGCCGCCCACCGGGCCGGCTCGAACTCGGGGTGGCGGGTGGAGTCACCGCCCGCGACCCGGTTGCGGTCCTCTGCGCGGACCGTGCCCGTGCCGTCCACGAGCACGGAGCCGAACGGTTCGTCCCCGGCGTCCAGCGCCTCGGCGGCCAGCTCCACGCAGCGGCGCAGGTGTGTCCACTCGCTCTCGTCCACCGGCGACGGCTCGACCCGTACGTGTGCTGGAGACACCTCGTCGCCTAGTCTTCGTGCTACGAGAACCTACGAGAACCACATGCCCACAGGTGAGGGGAGGCGACGGTGCTCGGACGGGGCACGCGTCTGTTCGCGATCGCCATGGCCGCCCTCTGCATCGTGCTGATCGGTCCGAGCGCGCCGAGCGGCGCGCTCATCGCCAAGCCGCTGCCCGCCGACGCCGCCCCGGGCATCGTGCCGAACCGGGTCCTGACATGGAACATCTGCAACCCCTGCGGGAGCGGGCAGAACATGGGCCGGGCGGCGGAGATCGCCACGTATGCGCCGCAGGTGTTCGGGTTGCAGGAGACGTGTGTCCGGGACGCCGAGAAGATCCGGGACTACCTGGAGGCGTTCTACGGCCTCGTCTACGAGATCGAGTACGGGTCGGTCCTGCGCAACTGGCACCGCTGCGGAGGTCTGCCGTGGCACGGCGGCGCGTACGGTCAGGCCATCCTGTCCGCGGCGCCGATGACCGACCGCGTGAACGTGGAGTACCCCGACGGCGGGACCGAGGACCGCGGGTACATGGCCGTCACGACGAAGGTGGGCGGCCGGTCCGTCCGCGTCTTCAACACGCACTTCGCCGAGCGCATGCAGCCGGAGGTCCGCGCGGGCCAGGCCCGGGTGCTCGCCGCCGCGGTCGCCCGCCACGAGCACGCGATCGTCCTGGGCGACTTCAACGCCGTGCCGGACGCCGCCGAGTTGGCCCCGATGTGGAAGCTGGCGAAGGACGCCGACCCGGCGTGCCGCCCGTACCCGGACGGCGGCGCGTGCGAGCCGACCACGGACTGGCAGAGCAAGTTCGACTACGTCTTCCTCCGGGGAATGGCTCCGCTCACCCACCAGGTCCGCCCGAGCCTGTACTCGGACCACCATCCTCTCCACGCGGACATCGACCCCGCGTGGTGAGCCGATCGCCGAGGCGGACTCGCCTCGGTCCGGCACGCAGGGCATCGGTAAGTACCGCCCGCCTCCCCCACCCCTGACTTCGCTTGCTACGCTTCGGCTGCCTTCCGTGGGGGAAGCCGGTGTGAGTCCGGCGCTGTCCCGCAACGGTGTGCGGGGCCTGTTCCCTTCGGGGTGCGGGCCGCGCGAGTCCGATCACCCATGGCAGGTGTGCGACCCGTCGACCGCTCGCCGTGGACTGCGAGCAGGGACCGCCGAAGCCCTCCCGGTTTCAGGTGCCCTGCGCGTGGTGCCCATGGCGCCAACCCGGAGGATGTGCGCCCGCTTTGCTCCGCACCGCCGCTGTCCCAGCCCCCGCGGGTGCCCCGCACACAGGCCGGACACACCTACCCACCGTCCCGCTGGTCATCGGGCTCGCGCTCGTACTGGTCGCCTCGCTGGCGTGCGGGGTCGCGCTCGGCGCGACCGGCATGGGCGCGCGGGAGGTCGTGCGGCTCATGTGGGCGGGGCTCAGCGGCGCGAGCCTCGGCAGTGAGGACGCGGGGGCCTACACCATCGTGTGGGAGATCCGCTTCCCGCGCGTCGTGCTCGCGGCCGTGGTCGGCGCGGGTCTCGCGGCGGTCGGCGTCGCGGTGCAGGCGCTGGTGCGCAACGCGCTCGCCGACCCGTTCGTGCTCGGCATCTCCTCGGGCGCCGCCGTCGGCGCCAACGCCGTCATCCTGTTCGGCGCGCTCGCGGGGCTCGGCGTCTGGGCGCTCTCCTTCTCCGCCTTCCTGTCCGCGCTCGCCGCGACTCTCCTCGTCTACGCGGTGGCGCGCTCGCCCCTCGGACTGAGCCCGCTGCGCCTCGTCCTCACCGGCACGGCTCTCGCCTACGGATTCCAGGCCGTCACGACCGTCATGGTCTTCGGCGCGGAGCGGGGCGAGGCGGCGCGCGCGGCGATGATGTGGCTGCTCGGCAGCCTGGGCGGAGCGACCTGGCCGAAGGTGCCGCTGGTCGCCGTCACCGTACTGGCGGGCTGGGTGTGGCTGAGGGTGCGGGCGGGCTCGCTGGATGCCCTCGCGATGGGCGACGAGACGTCGGCCGCGCTCGGCGTGCCGCCCGACCGGCTGCGGCGCGAACTCTTCGTCGTGACCGCCGCGGTGACGGGCACGGTGGTCGCCGTGAGCGGGGCGATCGGCTTCGTCGGCCTGATGGTGCCGCACCTGGTGCGCATGCTCGTCGGCGCCTCGCACACCCGCGTCCTCGCCGTCGCGCCGCTCGCCGGGGCCGTGCTGCTCGTGTGGGCCGATGTGTTGTCCCGGGTGGTGCTGGCGCCGACGGAACTGCCCGTGGGCGTGGTGACGGCCGCCCTCGGCGTACCCGCGTTCCTGCTGCTCATGCGGCGCGGCGGCCACGCGCTCGCCGGGCGCTGAGCCGGCCCGCGCGGAATCCCGTACCGAATCCGATGTGACGCAGGAGGAACACACGTGCAGCTCGACGTCGAAGGTGTGTCGGTGGAGGTGGCGGGCGCCCGGCTCGTCGACGAGGTCACCCTCGACGTGCCGGCCGGCACCTTCGTGGGGCTCGTCGGGCCCAACGGCAGCGGCAAGTCGACCCTGTTGCGCTGCGTCTACCGGGCGCGGCGGCCCGACTCCGGGTTCGTGCGGGTCGACAGCGAGGACGTGCACCGCATGGCGCCCCGGGCGGCGGCGCGGCTGCTCGCCGCGCTGCCGCAGGAGTCCGCCGCGGACTTCGACTTCACGGTCGCCGAGGTCGTCGCGATGGGCCGGCTGCCGCACCGCGACCGCACCGCCGCCCGCGACCGGGACATCTGCCGGAGCGCCCTGGAGGAGGCCGGGGTGGCACACCTCGCGACACGTGGCTTCCTGTCGCTGTCCGGCGGCGAGAAGCAACGTGTGCTGATCGCCCGCGCGCTCGCCCAGGAGCCGCGCGTCCTCGTCCTGGACGAGCCGACGAACCACCTCGACATCGCCCACCAGCTCGACGTGTTGCGCCGGGTCCGCAAGAGCGGCCCAACCGTCCTGGCGGCCCTGCACGACCTCAATCTGGCCGCCGCCCACTGCGATCTGCTGCACGTCCTGCACGGCGGCCGGGTCGTCGCCTCGGGCCCGCCGGACGAGGTCCTCTCCCCCGCGCTGCTCGCCGACGTGTTCGGCGTACGGGCGCACCGGGTCCGCCACCCGGAGACCGGCACCACCCAGTTCCTCTTCGATCCGCTGGCCCCATGACCCTGACCGCGTGAACTCCTGCCCCCGTGAACCCCTCACCCCCTTGGAAGGCCCCCGTGCGCAAGTCCGTGTCCACCGCCTCGCTCGGCCTCGCCGCCGCCCTCACCCTGACCGCCTGCGGCGCGGACGTCGCCTCCGAGTCGAAGAGCAGCACCTCGCAGGCGGTGACCGTCACCAACTGCGGCAAGAAGGTCACCTACGACAAGCGGCCCGAGCGGGTGGTGACCAACGACGTCGGCATCACCGAGCTGATGTTCGCCCTCGGCCTGGAGGACCGTATGGCCGGGTACGTCATGCCCGCCGACAAGGGCGCCACGGACGACCTCCCGTACAAGGACGCGTACGACAAGGTGAAGTGGCTCAGCAAGGACCGTGTCACCAAGGAGATCGTCCTCGACGCCCGCGCCGACCTCGTCTTCGCGGGCTGGAACTACGGGTTCAACGAGAACACGCTGACACCCGACGAGCTGCACACGGCAGGTGTCGACACGTATCTGCTCACGGAGTCCTGCCGCAACGCCGTCAGCGGCACCTCGCGCGGCATCATGCCGCCGCTCGACGCGCTCTACACGGACCTCGACAACCTGGGCCGGATCTTCGGCGTCGAGAAGCGCGCGCGGAAGCTCGTGAAGGAGTACAGGGCGAGGGTCGCCGCCGTACGGGCGAAGGCACCGAAGGGCGCGGACCGGCCCTCGGTCTTCCTCTACGACAGCGGCCAGGACCAGCCGTTCACCTCGGGCCGCTACGCCGCGCCGGAGCAGATCATCAGCGAGGCGGGCGGCGTCAACCTCATGCACGACCTGAAGGACTCATGGACGACGGTGGGCTGGGAGACCGTCGTGAAGCGGAACCCCGACGTCATCCTCATCAACGACTACGGCTCGACGAGCGCCGAACAGAAGAGGAAGTTCCTGCTCTCCTACCCGCCGCTGCGGAACGTCTCCGCGATCAAGCACAAGAGGATCCACACCCTGGACTACGCCGACCTCGTCGAGAGCCCACGCAACCCCTCGGCCGTCGAACGGCTCGGCGCACACCTGCGCGCGGACACCGACGGTTCCTGACCCGCGCCGCCCGGGACACCGGTGGAATCGCCGATGCCGACGCGCCACAGCGCCCCCGACACTGCGGTCGCAGCCCCTTGGGGACCCGCATCCACGGAGGCACCTCGTGCGCATACTCGCCCGGTCGTCCCGGCGGTCCGTCACCGCCACCGCGTTGGGGGCGCTGCTCTGCGGCGCCCTCCTCTCCACCCCCGCCGCCGCGTCGGCCGAGGCCGCGGGCCCGGCCGTCACGCTCCCGCCCGAAGGCAGCCACGGCTTCCCGTTCCTCGCTGCCGCCGAGGACCTCGGCTCCTTCGGCTACACGGAGCAGGAGTACTTCCTGTCCGGCACGGCCACCTCGTACGCCAAGTCCGGACTGTGGGGCTCGGACGGTCGCTGGAAGGTCCGCCCGTCCGGCACCGCCGCCTACAAGAGCCGGCTCCTCGTCCGCCGACCCACCGACCCGGCCAAGTTCAACGGCACGGTGGTCGTGGAGTGGCTCAACGTCAGCGGCCAGCTCGACCTCTCCCCCGACTACTGGTTCCAGCGCGACGAACTGCTGCGCAAGGGCTACGCCTGGGTCGGCGTCTCCGCGCAGGCCGTCGGCGTCAACGGCGGCCTCGGCCAGATCAAGGGCCTGAAGGGCTGGGACCCGGCCCGCTACGGCAGCCTCGTCCACCCCGGCGACGCCTTCGCCTACGACATCTTCTCCCAGGCGGGGCAGGCGCTGCGCGCCCCGGACGGCCCCGATCCGCTCGGCGGGCTCAAGGCCGACACCCTGCTCGCCGACGGTGAGTCCCAGTCGGCGGGCTTCATGACGACGTACGTCAACGCCGTCCATCCGGTGGCCGACGTCTACGACGGCTTCATGGTGCACAGCAACAGTGCGATCGCCGCGCCGATCAGCGGCGCGCTCGCCGACACCCTGCTGATGCCGAACCCGTCGAGGATCAGGACGGACCTGTCGGAACCGACGTTCGTCGTGCTCACCGAGACCGACGTGCCCGGCGCCGCGGTCGCACGGCAGCCCGACACCGACAGCGTCGTGCACTGGGAGCTGGCCGGCACCGCCCACGGTGACCAGTGGGCCTACGACCTCGGCGAACCGACCGTTCAGAAGTCCGCGGGCGCGGCGGCGCCGTCAGCCGACTGCGCCCCCGGTTCGGCCCCCTTCAACGACGGGCCCGGCCACTGGTCGATGAACGCGGCGCTGCGCCACCTGACCGCCTGGGCGCGCGGCGGCCAACGGCCGCCGAGCGCCCCGTACGTGAGCACCGTCCTGCGCGACCCGGCGACCGGCCTGGCCTCCGGCGGGGTCCGGCTCCCCGACGTCACCGTGCCCACCCGTACGCTCACCGGTGCGCGCGACACGACGGACAGCGGCCCCTTCTGCGGCCTGTACGGGGCCCGCGACCCGTGGAACGGCGACGCCGACCCCTGGGACCGGCACGACGACGGCGACCCGTCCGACCCGCGCTTCCCGGCCACACCCGAACCGATCCTCGGCCGCCTCTACCCGACGCACGACGCGTACGTGTCCAAGGTCCGCGCGGCCGCGCAGGAGTCGGTCGACGCCGGGTACCTGCTGCCCGAGGACGCGACGGCGATCGTCACCGCCGCTCAGGACTCGGACATCGGCGGCTGACCCGATCGACGTCCGACGCGGAGGCGGCGTCGTAGCGCACCATCAGCCGGTCCAGGCCGCGCGCCCGCAGCGAGCGGCGCCACGGGGCGGGGTCCTCGGTGTCCGCGTCGAGTTCGAGCCGGGGAAAGCGTTCGAGCAGGGCGCGGAGCGCGATCTCCGTCTCGGCGCGGGCCAGCGGGGCGCCGAGGCAGTAGTGGATGCCGTGCCCGAGAGCGAGGTGTCCGGCCGTGTCGCGTGCGAGGTCCAGGCGGTCGGGGTCGGGGAACCGGTCGGGGTCACGGTCGGCGGCCGCCAATGACAGCAGTACGGTCTCGCCCGCCTTCACCGGCACGCCGCCGATCTCCATGTCCTCCGTGGGGAAGCGGCGGATCGCGAGCAGGGCGGGCCCCTCGTAGCGGGCCACCTCCTCCACGGCGGCCGGAATCCTGGTCGAGTCGGCACGCAGCTCGTCCAGTTGGTCGGGGTGCCGAAGGAGTGCGAGGACTGCGTTGCCGATGAGCTGCACGGTGTTCTCGAACCCGGCGACCAGGATCAGGAAGGCGAGGCTCAGCAGTTCGTCCTCGGACAGCCGGCCGTCCTCCGCGTCGTGGACCGCGATCAGATCGGACAGCAGGTCGTCCTTCGGCTCGCGCCGCTTGTGCTCGATCAGCTCGACGAAGTAGGCCAGCATGGCCCCGACCGCCTTCGCACCGTCCTGCGGCCGGTCCGGGTCCGGCACGAGCAGTGCCTGCGCCCACCCGCGGAAGTCCCCGCGCCGGTCGGGCGCGACGCCGAGCAGCTCGCAGATCACGGAGATGGGCAGCGGGGCGGCATAGGCGGCGATCAGGTCCGTGCTGCCCTGCTGTCCGAGCGCGTCGAGGAGCTGGTCCGCCAGCGCCCGGACCGGTGCGCGGAGCCGCTCCACCCGGCCCGGGGTGAACGCCTTGCCGACCAGGCGGCGGATGCGGGTGTGGTCGGGCGGGTCCATGTTCAGCAGGTTGGCGTCGAGCGCGGGCGGCAGGCGCGAGCCGTGGTAGTTGCCCGGGAGCGCGTTCTTCTTGTCCAGCGACAGACGCGGATCGGCGAGCCCGGCCCGCACGTCCTCGTAGCGTGTGACGATCCAGGCCGGCTGCCCGTCGGTGCCCTTGATCCGGTGCACCGGCGACGCGGTCCGCAGCGTCGCGTAGGTGCCGTACGGGTCGGTGATCAGGTCGTCAGCGAGGTCCATGCAATCACCCTAGGCGCTCCACGGGTGGGAGCGCCCGCCACCCCGGCCGTTCGCAACGAACCTGCGGCGAACGCAAGTTGACGCGCTCCCAGCACCACCGGAAATGGTCTATGACCGGAGAGAAACATGCCCTTCGAAACCCTGCACATCCCCATCCCCGACGGCCACGCCGACGCCTTCGCTGTCTGTCCCAGTGGGAACGAGCGTCGTCCTGGTGTGCTGATGTATCCGGACGGCTTCGGCATCCGGCCCGTTCTTCGGGACCTGGCCGGTGAGCTGGCCGGGCACGGGTACTACGTACTCGTCCCCAATGTCTTCTACCGGCACGGCCCGGCCCCGGTCGGCGAGCTCCCCGCGCACATCGGGGAGGACGCCCGTCCGCACGTCATGGCCCGGATCATGCCCCTGATCGCGGCGCACAGCCGTGAACGCGCTGTGCGCGACGCCGCCGCCTACCTGGACTTCCTGACCGCACGGCCCGAGGTCGCCCCGGGCCCGGTCGCCGTGACGGGTTACTGCTTCGGTGGTCTCCTGGCGGTGCGGACCGCCGCCGCGCATGCCGAACGGGTGGCCGCCGTCGCCGCGTTCCACGCCCCCGTGCTCGCCGACGGGCCCGAACTCTTCGCCCACCTCAAGGCCCGGGCGCACTTCGGCCACGCGGAGGGCGACCTCACACCCGAGGCGCTCGCCGGGCTCAATCACACGTTGGACGCGGCGGGCGTCGAGCACACCTCCGAGATCTACCCCGGCACCGTCCACGGTTTCACGATGTCCGACACCGACGCCTTCGACGCCTCCGGTCTGCGGCGCCACTGGGAGCGGCTGCTGCCCCTGCTCAGCAGGAGCTTCACAGAGAAGTGAGCCAGGTGGTGAGGAGCCGGTTGACCTCGTCGGGGCGTTCCTGCTGGATCCAGTGGCCGCATCCGTCCAGGATGTGGGAGGAGACCAGGCCGGGCAGGGTGGTGGGGTAGGCGTCGATCGCGTCGGCCATCCAGGTCGTGGAGGCGTCGAGGGCGCCGCCGATGAACAGGGACGGCTGTTCGAGAGGGGCGCCCGCGTAGGGGGCGAGGTCCTCCCAGTCGCGGTCCATGGAGCGGTAGCGGTTGAGCGCGCCGGTCAGGCCGGTGCGCTCGAACTCCCCGGCGTAGACGTCGAGTTCTTCCTCGCTCAGCCAGGCGGGCAGCCGTCCGGTCGGGAAGCGGTCGCGCAGCCGCCCGCCGTCCCGGTCCACGAAGTGCGGGTCGGGCTCGTCCGGGCCCGGCATGGTGTCGGCCGACAGTGCCGCGTAGAAACCGGCGAGCCAGCCCCGTACGTCGGGCTCGATCTCCGCCTCGGCGCGGCCCGGCTCCTGGAAGTAGGAGACGTAGAACTCCTGGTCCCCGCCCATCCGCCCGAAGACCTCCGTGGGGCGCGGGCCGCCCGGGGGCGCGTAGGGGACGCTCAACAGCCCGACCGCATGGAAGAGTTCGGGGTGGAGCAGCGCGGAGGTCGCCGCGATGGTGGCGCCCCAGTCGTGCCCGACGATCACCGCCGAGTCGGCACCGAGGGCGCGCACCACGGCGACGTTGTCCTCCACGAGGTCGAGCATCCGGTAGGCGTGCGGCGCCGTCGGCTTCGAGGAGCGGCCGTAGCCGCGTACGTCGATCGCCACGGCCCGGTACCCCGCGGCGGCGAGCGCCGGGAGCTGCCGCCGCCAGGAGTACCAGGACTCGGGGAAGCCGTGCACGAGGAGCACCAGCGGTCCGCTGCCCTGCTCGACCAGGTGCAGGCGTCCGGCGGGGGCCTCGACGGTGCGGTGGTGGAGGTCGGTGGACGGCGTGCGCGGCGACATGGTCTCTCCTCGGCTCACTACGGCGGGGCTGGCTGTGTGCCGATCATGCGGCGGGCTCGGCGTCTTCCGCGAGGGGACTTGCCGGACCGGCAAAAGCGGCCCCTGCCTCAGCGGCGGTACGCCGTCGTCGCCATGGCCACGAAGGAGCGGATCAGCGGGTTGGGGTCGTTCTCGTTCCACGCCGCCACGACCCGGCTCGGCTCCATGTCCACGAGGGGTACGAGGGTGAACTCCGCGGGCAGGTCGTGGCCGAGCGGGGCCAGGCCGACCGTGCCGTTCCAGAGGACGGCCTGGAGGCATTCCTGGACGGCGCGGACGACGGGGCCCTCGCGGGGGCTGCCCGCGTTCCAGTACGACTGCCAGACGGGGTCGGTGTCCTTCGGGAACTGGAACCAGCGGCGGTCGCGCAGTTCGGCCACGCGCAACGAGGTGCGGCGGGCCAGCGGGTCGTCGGCGCGCAGGACCACCCCGACGGGGTCCGCGCGCAGGGCCCGTACCGTCAGGGCGGTTTCGTCGAACGGGGCCCTGGTCAGGGCGACGTCGACCAGGTGGGCGCGGAGCCCGCAGGTCGGGTCGGTGAGGTCGGCGTCGCGGATGCGGATGTCGACACCGGGGTGCTCGCGCCGGAAGGCCGCGGCCAGCCTGGACACGCCCGGGTCGGTGGTGTCGCCCAGGATGCCGACGGTGAGGGCCGAGGCACCGGCCGCCGCGTTCACCCGTACGCGGACGCGTTCGGCGTGGTCGAGCAGGGCCCGCGCCTCGTCCGCGAGGACCGCGCCGACCGGGGTGAGGGTGACGCCCGTGGGAGAACGGACGAAGAGCGGGGCCCCGACCTCCGCCTCGAGCTGCTTGACCGCCCGGCTCAGCGGCGGCTGGCTCATGTGCAGCCGGTGGGCGGCCCGCCCGAAGTGGAGTTCTTCCGCGACGGCGAGGAAGTAGCGCAGGGTCCGTAGCTCCACGCTGGAACGATACCCATCCGGTATCGGCTCGGCCAGACCGGTCTTGGACAGTGGCCGTGGCCCCGCGCTGAACTCGTGGACATGACCGAAGAACACGTACAGGGCGACCGAACGACCGTGGGGCACGGGCAGGCAGGCAGTGTGTCCGTCGTCCGGCCCGGCGACGGCGAGATGCTCGTCCTGGGCGCCACCCGCATGCGCATCCTCGAGGACGGCAGCCGCACCGGGCACCGGCTGGCGATCGCCGAGTCCGTCCTTGCCCCGCACGCCGAGGGGCCGCCGCAGCACCGTCACGCCCGTCACGACGAGGGCTTCTACATCCTGTCCGGCACCGTGCGGTTCACCGTCGGCGACGAGGACCACGACGCCGGCGCGGGCACGCTCGTGATGGTGCCGCCGGGCGTCCCGCACACCTTCGCCAACCCGGCGGACGAACCCGCCGTCATGCTGAGCACCTTTACCCCCGACCTGTACGTGCAGTACTTCCGGGATCTCCAGGACGTACTTGCCGACGGGCGGCCACTGACACCCAGGGACAACGTGGAGGCGATGAGCCGCTACGCGACCGAGCCCGCGACCGCACACTCCTGAACCGCGCACTCCTGAACGGACACCATGAACATCGTCTACTGGCTCCTCGCGGCGCCGCTCGCCCTGGTCCACCTCTACGGAGGCGCTCTGAAAGCGGTCCGCAGCCGCGACCGGCTCCGGCCGATGATGGCCTGGGTCGACCGCGTTCCGCTGCCCGCGCTCAGAGCCCTCGGCGTCGTCGAGATCCTCGGCGCCGCCGGCCTGGTCCTGCCGCCGCTGACGGACATCGCGCCCGCCCTGGCCGTGGCCGCTGCCGCCGGGTTCGTCGTCCTCCAGGTGGGCGCCGTCGCCGTCCATCTGACGGGCGGGGACCGGCGGATCGCGTTCAACCTGGGGCTGCTCGCCCTCGCGGCCGTCACCGTCTGGCCGGCCGCCGCGCGCTGAGGGGCGGCGGGCGGGTCACCCGTAGAGGGAAGTGGCTCCCGGGCTGCCGTCCTCGAAGCGCTGGCCCGCGGCGATCTCCTCGCCCACCACCGACCAGACCGTCTCGTCGTCCTGGAACGGGAGCGGGTCGACGTCGGTGATCTCCTCGGTGATCCGCTCCACCTCGCCCTCCAGGCGCTCGAAGTCGGCGTCCTCGTCGTCCTCGTCGCCGCTGAAGGCGAACGCGTCGAGCAGGCGCTGGAAGCGGGCGGTGACCTGGACGAGCGAGGAGACGTCGGTGTGCAGGGCCCGCGCCGTCTCCTCGTCGGCGTCGAAGGCGTGCACCTCGCCCGAGGCGGGGTCGAGGGCGAGGTGGGCGTTGAGCAGCCAGCCGATGACGGGCCACTCCCCCGCGCCCCGCGGTACGTCCTCGAAGTCGTCGAGCTCGACGATGTCCTGGACGAGGGGCAGCGCGCCGGAGTCCTCGTCGGGCTCGCGCAGCAGGAGCGTCCCGGTGGGGGCGCCGACGGTCTGCAGAAGTCGGGCCCCCTCGGTGTCCGCGGCCGCGGGCGGGAAGGCGGTGGCGGGCAGGGTCGCGAGGCGGTCCTCGCCGAAGATGTCGGCGAGTTCGCTGCGGGTGACGTCGAAAAGCACTGCGGGAACTTTCGGACTCGGCGGCGCTCGCGCGCCGGCTGCGTGCCTTCAGGGCTTACGGGCTGCTACGGGACGAACTTGTTCTGCGAAGGCGAAAGGTTCATCACCGTATCAGTGCGTCCGCCGTCGACGCCGTGCTTGTCCCACTGCTCGTGCAGCCACTTGACGTACGCCTTGTGCTCGCGGTCCCTCTTGTGCCCGCTGAGGTCCTTGCCGGAGTCGTCCTTCTCCGACTGGTCGTACTTCTGGCTGTGCGTGACCTTGAGGTCCTCGGGGAACTCCTGCGCGAGATATCGGTCGCACTTGGGGTTCTTCTGGCACGGCTCGCGCTCCGTGTACAGCTCGCTCACATGTTTCTCGTGCTCCTTCTTGACGAGCGGGTGCCCGATGGAGCGTTCCGAGTGCGACCTGCCGCTGGCGCCGACCAGGATGAACTTCCGGCCCTTGCCGTCGTCGTACAGCGCCGAGGCGTAGTTGCCGCCGGGGATGTACTTGGTGTTGGGGTCCTGCCGGTTGGCGTACCGGCCGAGCTGGCTGGCGCGGGCCAGGTCGGTGGAGCCGGGCGCCACCTTCGTCGAGCTGACCTTCTTGTCCTTGTTGTCCTTGTTCTTGTTCGAGCGCTGCTTCTCTTTGTTGTTCCACGGGTACCAGGCCTTGTCGCCCAGTACGTCGTGCACGCCGGAGGTGTCGTTGGTGCGGACCGGGCTGGTCGTGCCGTCGTGGTGGAGCTGGCGGATCGAACCGTCGTCGCTGAGCAGGTACATGGGGGTGTCGCCGTCGCGCTTGACCCTCTTGACGTCGACCCGCTCGGTCTCGTCGCCGACGTCGCGGTCCTTGCGCTTCTGGTGCCGGGAGGCGGCCTTCACGCGGTCCGGGACGGTGTCGGTGACGTGCTTGGTCACCTTCAGCGACGCCTTCTCCAGACCGTCGATCGCCCCTTCCAGGATGGCGTCGAAGGAGGAGGTCATCGCGTCCTTGCCCTTGGTCTTGCCGAAGGCACTCCGCGACTTGCCGAGGTGGACCCCGGACTGGCTGCCCATGTCGCTGCCGTGCCGGGAGACCTTGCCCGCGCCGTCCTCGAACTCGAGGTGGTCGATGACCGTCCTCTTGCCCGCGCCGCCGGAGCCGGAGCCGCCGGCCTCGTCGCCCGCGGAGGCCAGGTGCATGCCGCCCGGGTTGTCCCCGGGGTTGAAGGCGCCCTCGGCCAGATCGAGCGTCATGTCCGAGACGAGTTCGGCGAGTTTGCCGGTGACGGGCTCGGTGACCTTGCTGATCAGCGCGTCGACGATCTGGTCGACGGCCTCGTCGATGAGCCGCTTCACCACCGTGCGCATCAGGGCGATCTCACCGGCGGCGGCCGCGGCGGAGAGCCCCAAGGTGAAGGGGGCGGCGGCGAGTTCGGCGACGATGGTGCCCGCGAGGACGCCGAGTTCGACGCCCGCCTTCACCTTCAGACCGCGGATGATCTCGCCGACCCCGTCGCAGGCGGTCGCGAACAGCCGCGCCACCTCGGGGATCTTGTCCAGGTGCCCGGCCTTCACATGCGACCAGTGCTTCTGCATGGACTCGACGGCCCAGCCCTCGGACGAGGACAGGATGCGGTTGACCGCCTTGTCCGCGTCACCGCCGTGGCCCTCGAACTTCTCGGCGAAGTCCCGCAGGGACGTCGCCATCTCGAAGTAGTCGTCCTCGTCGACGTTGGGCCAGCTCACCCCGATGAGATCCAGCGCCTCATCAATGACGCTCGGCAGTACCAGACCCATACGCGCGCGCTCCGCTCACCCACACCTGCTGCGACACCTGCCCCCTCAGGTTATCGGTGTCGGTTGTCAGGTGCACAAGGGAGCCCCGCCGCACAGCAGTTCTGTGACGAGATCCGTATGTGGTGGCGGGTCGGGCGCTGTTGTCACCGCTGCCGGAGCCGTACCAGCGCCTCGTCCGTCCCCACCATCAGGTCGCCCTCCGCCGTGTAGGCGAGGGCGTTGGCCTGGCCGCCGGGGCGGAAGGTGCGCAGCCGGTCGTCCTCCAGGACCCGGTGCTCGACGAGGCCGTCGGCCCAGGCGACCGCGAGGACAGGGCCGCCGTCCGCCGTCGTCACCGCCAGCGCCACGACCGCGCAGTCCCGGGCGGCGACCGGCTCGGGCATGGGGTCCGTGTGCGGGGCCCACGCGCGTACGGTGCCGTCGGCGCCGCCCGTGTAGAGCAGGGGGACCGTGTCGCCCTCGGCGGAGACGGGCAGATCGGTTCCGGCGACCGCGGTGACGCGCCCCCGGTGCAGGGCGGCGGTGCGCGGCTCGGCGCCGACGGTCAGGACATGAACGGTTCCGGCGGCGTCGCCGAGCACCATCCGGCCCCCGGCGCCGCCGGTCAGGGCAGTGATGGTCTCCTGCTGACGCTCCGTGTACTCCCGTACGGCTTCGAGGAGTTGGCCCTGCGGGGAGGGGCCGTCCTCCAGGAGCGCGGCGATCCCGCCGGGCTTCGTGGAGTCGGCGGCCCGCTGGGTGTGCAGACGGCCGTGTTCGTCGAGGACGGTGACGGTGCCGTCGCCGTGCTCGGCGACGGCGCGCCCGCCGGGCGCGGAGTGCGGGAGGCGGCCGACGGCGGCGGCGGTCTCCAGGTCGAGCACGCGGACCGTGCCCTGGTGGTCGGCGACGACGAGCCGTCCGGCCAGGGGGCCGCTGCCTATTGCGGCGGAGCGGACCGGGCCGGGCCACGGCGGGGTCACGTCACCGCGCACCCGGTGCCAGACGACCGACCACGTCGCGTCCCGGGCCAGGGAGGTGAGCGCGGCGGGCAGCCGCGGGTCGCCCGCGTCGCCGAGGGCGGCGAGCAGGACCAGCGCGCGTTCGGCGACGGGCTGCTCGCGGGTGAGGGAGGCACCGGCGCGCAGCCAGGCGGCGCGTAGGCCGCCGTGGCTCTCCTCGGAGCGCTCGTAGGCGGTGGTCACCCGCCAGGGGTCGGCGGCGCAGACGGAGGCGGGGTCGTCCAGGTCGAACGACTCCTCCGGCTCGGGGTCCCGCGCCCCGGGCGGCTCGGGGTGCTCCGCGTCCCAGGACGCGCGGCGCGCCTCGTCGGTCCACCGCGGCTCGTCCAGGTCCATCCGCGCGCACGGTCCGGCGGTGAGCGTCCGCTCCCACGGCGTGCCGGAGCGGACCTCTACGAGGACGCGCAGGTGCGGCAAGGAGGCCAGGCGCAGCGCCAGTTCGGCGAGGGCGCCGGGCTCCTCGGCCGCGTGCAGGTCGGGCAGGGCGATGACGGTGCGGCGCCGGTCGGCGGCGAGCCCGGCCAGCAGGGCGCCCGGGGAACCGGCGGCGATCGACAGCTGTTCGCCGAGCATCCAGGCGGTCGTGGTCACGGTCTGGCCGGGCAGCGGTACGAAGCCGTGGACGCGGCGCTCGGTGACGGTGCCGGGCCGGGTGCCGTGCGCGATCAGCCAGGCGAGCAACTGCGACTTGCCGCGGTTCTCGGAGCCGGTGACCACGGCGAGGCCGGGGGCGTCCGGGTCGCCGAGCCAGGCGAGCAGGGCGGCCGCGGCGGGTTCGCGCCCGGAGGCGGGCCGGGACCAGGGCAGGGCGGGTTCGGCGGTCATGCGTGCACCTCTCCTGTTTCCCGGGCCGTGGTGGGGCGGGTCACCGCTGGTCCTGCTGGACGGCGTGCGTCATGAGCTCCTTGAGGCCCTCCTCGCGGGACTCCGCGGTGTCGCCGTAGTCGAAGCTGTGCGTGAACTCGGCGTGCGGGAGCACCGCTTCGAGCCAGGCCGCACAGTAGTGGCCGGGCATCATGCACGGTTCGAGCTCGCAGTAGACGCGGCTGACCTGTTCGGGCTCCACGCCCGCGGAGGAGAGCTGCTGCCACAGCTGCTCCTCCGGGTGCAGGCGGCCGGGGCCGGCCTGGGCGGTGACGATCTGCTTCGCGCCCTCCTTGTTCACGAACTCGAACGCGGAGGAGAAGGGGAAGTTGAGGGCGTGCCGCACGTCGTCGAGCACGCGCGACCACCAGTTCTCCCGGTCGGCCACGGCCTCCGGGTCGATCTGCCGGATCTCCTGGACCAGGGCGGCGAACGCCTCGGCGGCGGCCTGGAGCCCCTCGGAGGCGGCGATCACGGGCAGGGCGCGGTCCAGGGCGGCGGCGCAGTGGGTGAAGGCGGCGACGTCGGAGTTCACGAACAGGGCGGGCTCGCCGCGGCCGAGGAACAGGGCCTGCACGGAGCCGTCGGTGCGGACGCACAGGTGCGCCAGGCGGTCGGTGCCGATGCGCACCCACTCCGCCCAGTCGCCCTGAAGCGCGACGCCCCGGTGGCCGGTGAACATCCCGAGGGTGATCCCGTCGGTGTCGTCCGCCGCGATGAAGTACGGGCCGACGTGCAGCGGCACCCCGACCTGCGCGAGGTGGGCGCGGGCCGAGGCGGGCACGGTCCCGTACGAGGCGGGCACGCTGATGCGGCGCAGCCCCTGGGGACCGAACTGTGCGACGGCGGGGTCCGGGGGGAGCTCGGGCATCACAGACCTTCCATGGCGACGGACTTACCGGCCCCACCCTATGCGTCCGCGGTTCCGGCGACTGCCCCGCTGTCCATGTGGCCGGGGCCGCCCGGTTCAGCGGTGTGCCGCCAGGACCGCCGCCAGGCCCTCCCGCAGGTCCTCGACGAAGAACGCCGGGTTCTCCAGGGACGGGAAGTGGCCCCCCGTCTCCGGTGTCCGCCAGCGGACGAGCCGACGGTGGCGCTTCTCCGCCCACGGGCGGGGGCACTTCTCGGTGTCGCGGGGGTACATCGTGAGCGCCGACGGGACGTCGACGCGGAGGTCGGGGTCGAGGGAGTTGTGGCTCTCGTAGTAGATGCGGGCCGCCGACGCGCCCGTACGCGTCAGCCAGTAGAGGGTGACGTCGTCGAGGACGCGGTCCTTCGAGATCGTCTCGAACGGGCTGTCCTCCGTGTCCGACCACTCGGCGAACTTGTCCAGGAGCCAGGCGAGGAGCCCGACCGGTGAGTCGACGAGCGCGTAGCCGATCGTCTGCGGCCGTGTCGCCTGCTGCTTCGCGTAGGCCGCGCGGTGGAGCCAGAAGTGGCGGGCCTCCTCGGCCACGGCGCGGTCGGCCGGCGAGAGCTCGTCCGTCGACGAGCCGGAGGGCACCTCCGCGAACGTCGAGTGGATGCCGAGCACGTGATCGGGGAACCGGCCGCCGAGGATCGTCGTGATGTTCCCTCCCCAGTCGCCGCCGTGGGCGACGAACCGGTCGTAGCCGAGCCGTCCCATCAGCTCCACCCAGGCGGCCGCGATCTTCTCGGTCCCCCACCCCGTGGTGGCGGGCTTGTCGCTGTGGCCGAAGCCGGGCAGCGAGGGAGCGACGACGTGGAACGCGGGCGCGTCCGGGTCCTTCGGGTCGGCCAGGTCGTCCACCACGTCGACGAACTCGGCGACGCTGCCCGGCCAGCCGTGCGTGAGGATCAGCGGGGTGGCGTCCGCGCGCGGGGACCTGCGGTGCAGGAAGTGGATCCCCAGGCCGTCTATGACCGTACGGAACTGGCCGATCTCGTCCAGGCGCGCCTCGAAGGACCGCCAGTCGTACTCCGTGCGCCAGTACGCGACGAGATCGATCAGGTCGGCGAGGGGGACGCCCTGGCTCCACCGGCGGGGGCCGGGCGGGGCGGGGTGGACCGTCTCGGGCTCCGGCAGGCGCGCCGCAGCCAGGCGGGCGCGGAGTTCTTCGAGGTCGGCGTCGGTCGCGCGGAATGTGAACACGTGCACGTCTTCGGTCGGACGGGACATGTGACCTCCAGGCCATACATGGAACCGGCTAAGACGGTTCTAGCAAGGTTTTCCGCCCTGCCGCAACCGTCTAAGGTGGTTCCATGCGTGGTGAGTTTCCCGAGTTCCGTCTCGGCAAGGTGCTGGCGACCAGCTTCACGGCGACGCTGACGGAGCGTCATGGCGCCGCCGTCGAGCGCGTTCCCACACCTCAGCGCCTGATCGACTGGTTCGCGGTGTACGGCCTCGCCGTGGACTCCTGCACACCCGCCCAGCTCGATCGCGCCCGTGAACTCAGGGAGTCGATCCACGCCGCCGCGACAGCCGCCGCGCTCCACGACGCCCTCCCCGCCCCCGCCCTCCAGGTCATCAACGACTGCAGCGCGCAAGGCCGGGCCGCGGCCGCCCTCTCCCCCGGGGGCGAGCGGCAGTGGCGGCTCCTGTCGGCGTCCCGCGTGGAGGACGCCCTCAGCGTGGTCGCCGCCGACGCGATCAGCGTCATCGCGGGCGAACGGGACGGGAAGCTCGCGCTGTGCGCCTCACCGACGTGCCGGGCCGCCTTCTTCGACACCAGTCAGAGCCGCACCCGCAAGTGGTGCGACATGAACACGTGCGGCAACCGCCAGAAGAAGGCCCGCTTCCACGCCAACCAGCGCAAGAACCTCAGCTCTTGACGGAGGTCACGATGCGCGACGCCGCCTGCGCCGGGGTGAGGTGGGTCGTGTCGATGACCTCCGCCTCGGCGTGCAGCCATGTGCGGGACGCCTCGGCGTAGGGCCGCAGGTGGGCGAGGCGGAAGGCGGAGGGGCCCATGACCGTGTCCCCCTCGATGCGTCCGCGCAGGGTCTCCTGATCCGCGTGGAGGACGAAGTGGTGCACGGGGATGCCGTGCCGGGCGAGGCCCGCACTGATCTCGCGCCAGTACTCCTCGACCAGGACGGTCATGGGGACGACCAGGGTGCCGCCGGTGTAGTCGAGGACGCGGCGCGCGGTCTCGACGACCAGGGTCCGCCACGGCGGCCAGTGCTGGAAGTTGTCCGTCTCGGGCAGCCCCGGCCTGATGTCCATGAGCGTCTCGCCGACCTTCTCGGCGTCGAACACCCGCGAGTCCGGCAGCAGTCGCTGCACGAGCGGGCCGGTGGTCGTCTTGCCCGCTCCGTGCGTCCCGTTGAGCCATACGATCATCCGCCGACGTTAGCCGCGCGCACGTCGTCAGCCTGTGCCGGCCGCGTCACGGAACGGGTACGTCCGGTCCGCGCGGGCCGGGCCGGGGCGGGTGGCGGCGTGTGCCCTCGTCGGGTGGCGGGCAAGTGAGTACGCAGCAAGTCGAGCAAGCATGTACGCACAAAGGAGGTTGCCGCCATGAGCGCTCCCGCCATGCCGTTCACGGAGCGCATGACCTGTTCCCAGGCGCGGGCCGAGACCAGTACGGCCGTGCTCCCCCTGTGCGAGGGCCTGCCACGCCACCAGGCGCGCCGGCTGCACGAGGACGCGCTGCTGATCGCCAGCGAGCTCGCGGCCAACGCGCTGCGCCACGGCGGCGGCATCACCCGCTTCAGCGCCTGCGTCCACGAGAACGTGCTGGTGGTGCAGGTCAGCGACCGCAGTGAGCGAGAGCCGCTGCTGCTCCCCCACGACCCCACCGTGCCCGGCGGTTTCGGCTGGCTCATGGTGCGCAACCTGGCCCGTTCGGTCAGCGTCGAGCGGCATCGCGGCGGGAAGACCGTCAGCGCCGTGCTGGCGCCTCCCCTTCGTACTTGATTGCGCTCGCGCGCACAGCGATGAGCCCCGGCCGTCTGTCCGGCCGGGGCTCATTGCTCGCTTGCTTACGCGCGTCTATCCGTGGGTCACCATCGGTACCAGCGACCCTTGCGGCCGCCACTCGCGGCGGGCCGGATCACGAAGCCGAGCAGCCACACCACGAGCACGATGATGGCGATCCACCACAGTGCCTTCAGTGCGAAGCCCGCGCCGAAGAGGATGAGAGCCAGAAGAAGGACCAGAAGCAGGGGAACCATAGTTATTACCTCCTGGCACTCGTTTGCTCTTATCCCGTCCCTACAAACACACAAAGGGCACGTTTCTTTCACGACCGCCAGGGCATGCGGTCCGGTTTTCAAGAACACACGTGTGCACGGCTGTGCAAGGGGCACCCGGGTGATGAGCAGGCCCGCACTACGCCCCCCGTTGGCGGGTCTGCCAGTGGCTCGGGCGGGCGGCACCTGTCGGGTGGTGTCCAGGGGTCGCCGCCCGCCCCCGCCACACTCCGCGCAGACGCCCCGCTGGCGGGAATAGCCCGGGCCGGGCAAGGTTGATCACACCATGACCTCACACGCGCACACGGAATTCGGGCGGATCGGCATCTGGAGCAGCGCGCTCAGCGTGCAGCGGGCCGAGACCGCGGAGGAACGCACAGGCATCGCGGAAGCGCTCGCCGAACTCGAGACGCTGGGCTACGGCACGGTCTGGCTCGGCGGGAACGCCTCCCCCGAGGACGCCGCCGCCGCGCTCGCCGCCACCCGTACGATCACCGTGGCCACCGGCATCCTCTCCATCTGGGAGCACACGGCACAGGAGGTCGCCGGGCGGATCGCGGCCGTGCCGGAGGAGGACCGCGACCGTTTCGTCCTCGGTCTGGGCGTCAGCCACGGCCCGATGGTGAAGGGGTACGCGAAGCCGTACAGCGCGATGGTGGAGTACCTCGACGCGCTCGACGCCGCTGTGCCGCCCGTGCCCGCCACCCGCCGTGTCCTCGCGGCGCTCGGCCCCAAGATGCTCCGCCTCGCCGCCGACCGCGCGGCCGGCGCCCACCCGTACCTGGTCACCGCCGAGCACACGGCGCAGGCGCGGGAGGCCCTCGGCCCCGACGCGCTGCTCGCGCCCGAGCTGTCCGTGGTGGTGGACACCGATCTGGGCCGGGCCCGTACCACCGCGCGCGCCATGCTGGACATGTACCTGCGGCTGCCCAACTACACGGACAACCTGCTGCGCCTCGGTTTCTCCGAGAGCGACTTCGACGGCGGCGGCAGCGTCCGGCTGCTCGACGCCCTCTTCGCGCTGGGCGACACCGATCAGGTGCGGGCGCGGACGAAGGAGTACCTCGACGCGGGCGCCGACCATGTCGCGCTGCAAGTCCTCACGTCCGCCGAGGACGGGCCCGGACTGCCCCGGGCCGAGTGGCGGGTCCTGGCCGAGGCGTTCACCGACTGGCTGTAGCGCCCGGCGCGCCGATGTCCTTCTCGAACCAGTGGTGGGCGTACGGCTCGTCGTTGAAGGCGGGCACCTCGCGGTAGCCGCTCGTGCGGTAGAGGCGTACGGCGGCCTCCAGCGCCTTGTTGGTGTCGAGGCGGACGCGGTCGCTGCCGTGCCGGGCGGCGCGCTCCTCCAGCTCGGCCAGGAGGCGCCGGGCGAGGCCGAGGCCGCGGGCCCGGGGGCTGACCCACAGCCGTTTGATCTCCGCGGGCGCGCCGGGCGGGAGCTTGAGCCCGCCGCAGCCGACGGGTTCGCCGTGCAGCCGGGCCACGAGGAACAGGCCGCGCGGCGGGCGCAGTTCGCCGGGGTCGGGCAGCAGGCTGTTTCCCGGGTCGAAGCCCTCATCGAACAGGTCGGCCAGCTCGGCGGCGTAGGCGCGCAGGCAGTGCGCGGCGTCGGCGTGGCCGGGGTCGACCGTTTCGAGGGAGACCACGGAGGCGGTGAGCAGGCGCTCCACCTCCGCCATGGCCGAGGTCAGTCGGGTCCGCTGGCGGGCGTCGAGCGGTGCGAGGAGGGAAGCGGCGAGGGCGTCACTCCGGTCGTCGAGGTGGGCGCGCTCCTCGCGTCCGGCGGCGGTGAGCCGCGCCGTGCGGATGCGCCGGTCGCGGGGGTGGGGCGCGACGGTGACGAGGCCGTCGCTCTCCAGCGCGCGCAGCAGGCGGCTCACGTAACCGGAGTCGAGGCCGAGGCGGTCGCGCAGGCTGCGCACGTCGTGGGCGCCGTCGCCGCCGAGTTCCCAGAGCAGTCGGGCCTGTCCGTAGGGGCGTGCGCCGCCGAGGTACTGGTCGTGCAGTACTCCGACCCGCTCGGCGACGGTCCGGTTGAAGCGTCGTACCTGGGTCACGTGAACCTGCTCGCTGTCCATTCTCTGACCTTAGTCAGAGAATGGACGGGAGGGCAGGCTCAGTTCGCGGGCCGTTCTCAGATGCCGCAGGTGGACGCCGACCAGTAGCGCGAGCTCTGGCTGCCGAGGTGGGCGTGGTCGCTGTGGCCCGGGTAGCCGGGGCCGAGGATCTCGTTGAAGCCGTGGTTGCGGGCCTGCTTGACGATCTCGCAGAACGACGGTGATCCGACGAGGTCGATGCCGCGGCCGTAGAGGTGGTTGCTGTTGGCGGCGCCGCCGACGGCGTTGTTGCAGGCGGTGGAGCGGAAGCCGCTGCTGGTGGTCAGCGGGCGGTCGCCGAGGGCGTGGCGCAGGGCCTCCAGCTTCCACATCTGCTGGAGTGCGTTGGCCTTCGCGGAGGCGGCGGAGACCGCGCCGCCGGACCAGTCGGAGTTGCAGCGGTTCATCTCCGCGTAGGTGAAGTGGACCGGGGTGCAGTCGTTGTCCTGGAGTGCGTAGAGCTTGTCGAAGGTCTGGGTGCCCGCGATGCCGTCGGCCGAGAGTCCGTACGCCTGCTGGAAGCGGGTGACGGCGGCCTTGGTGGCGGCGCCGTACTGGCCGTCGACGGCGAGGACGGCGCCGTAGCCGGGGTATCCGGCGACTCTGATCTGCAACTGGCGCACGTCCTCCCCGCTGGCGCCTTGGCTCAGGGTGCGGTTCCAGGTGTAGCAGCCGTCGGCGTGGGCGGTGCCGGTGGTGGCCGCGGCGCCGAGCACCGTCAATGAGGCGAGCATGACAAGGGTGAGCAGGGCGCGCAGGTGCCGTCTGAACACAGTGCCGAACACAGTGCCTCCCGTGGCGTGGGGTGCGGGTGTGAGAGGTGCCGGTTTCCCTGACACTGCCGGGCCCGCGCTACGCGCGTCAATAGGGCCGCCCGCCC
This sequence comes from Streptomyces sp. NPDC046939, assembly GCF_040644575.1. Lineage (NCBI taxonomy): Bacteria > Bacillati > Actinomycetota > Actinomycetes > Kitasatosporales > Streptomycetaceae > Streptomyces > Streptomyces sp. NPDC046939. Next base: position 292,706 of record NZ_JBEYWV010000001.1, on the reverse strand, counting down.
CTTACCCTTACGCCGCTGACGCCCATGCACTGACATGCTGCTCCCATGCGCGTACTGATCGTGACGGCAGGGAGCTGGGGCGACGTCGCCCCCTACACCGGTCTGGGCGTGCGGCTGCGCGCCGCGGGTCATGACGTGGCGCTGGCGACGCACGAACGGTTCCGGTCCGCGGTGACCGCGCACCGGCTCGGCTTCCGGGCGCTGCCCGTGGACCCGCGCGGCGAACTGGCGTCGGCGGACGGCCAGGGAGTGGCCCGCGCGGTCAACCCGGCCGTGCAGATGGCCCGGCTGATCCGTATGGCGCGGGCGTTCATGCCGGCCCTGACGGCCGGGGTCCACGACGCTGTGCGGCAGGGCGCCGACGTGCTGCTCAGCTCCACCGTCACCGAGCCCATGTGCGCGGCGCTCGGCGAGGCCCTGCGCGTTCCCGTCCTCGGCGCCCACCTCCAGCCGATCCACCCGACGACGGCCTTCGCCCCGGTCCTGACCGGCGCCCGTTCCCTCAGTCCGTACGGCAACCTGCTCGGCGGTCACGCCCTGCGCGCCGGGACCGACCGCATCTTCGCCCCGGCCGTCCGCGCCCTGCGCCGCGAACTCGGCCTGCCCCCGCGGGAGCTGCACCATGTGTCGACGCGGCAGGTGCTGCACGGCTTCAGCCCGCACGTCGTGCCCCGCCCGCGCGACTGGCCCGACGGGCACCGCGTCTGCGGGTACTGGTGGCCCGCGATCCCGCCGGACTGGCGGCCCGAACCACGGCTCGTCGACTTCCTCGCCTCGGGCCCGCCGCCCGTGTTCGCCGGGTTCGGCAGCTTCGTCACCGCCGACGCGGAACAGCTGAGCGACATGATCGGCGAGGCGCTGCGGCGGGCGCGGGTGCGCGGCGTCGTCCAGGCGGGCTGGAGCGGCCTGCACGTCGAGAACGACGACATCATCACGGTGCGTGAGGTCCCGCACGCCTGGCTGCTCCCCCGCATCGCCGCCGCCGTCCACCACGCCGGTGCGGGCACCACCGCCGCCGGACTGCGCGCCGGTGTCCCGGCCGTCCCCGTCCCCGTCCAGCTCGACCAGCACTTCTGGGCCGCCCGCCTGCACGCGCTCGGCGTCTCCCCACGCCCGGTCCGCCACCAGCGCCTCACCGCGCACCGACTGGCCGACGCGATCACCGAGGCCGTACGCGAACCAGCGCTGCACGGCCGAGCCCGGCACATCGCCGCGCGCCTCGCCGAGGAGGACGGGGCACGCCCGGTGCTCGACGCGCTGGAACGACTCGGCTGAGACCGGCCGGCCAAGGCCGCCAGGACCGGGGACAGGGGCTAGCGCGTAGGTCTCCGACATGTGGCTGTCGTCGCGGTGGACAAGCGTGTCGGCCACCACCAGTACGGGGCACGTCCGGGGCGCGCGTACGACCGGCCGCCCGGGTCGACCGTCTCGGGGGCCTAAAGGGGCGGCTAGGGCAGACCCGCCGGTTGTTTCGGGCCCGTCGGGTCGTCCGGGGTGATGTCCGGGTGGAGGGTGGGCGTCGGGTGCGGTGCGAGGCGGGGCTGGGGCAGGTGGGCCGTCAGGGGGCCGTCCTCCTGCCTCCACCGGCGCGTGAGCCGCATGTAGCCGACGATCACCGAGACCATCGAGAGGATCATCAGCGGGCCGAAGACCCAGGGGTGCTCGGCCATCGTCAACGACAGGTAGCGGTACGCGAGCAGGAGCGCGGTGAAGACGGCGGCGCCGTAGGCCACCAGCAGCGCCCCCTCCCGCTTCCGGTCGCGGTCGAAGGTGCGCAGGGCCGTCTCGATGGTGAGCGTGAAGACGACCCCGGCCACGATGTCCGCCCCGTAGTGGTAGCCGAAGCCGAGCGTCGCGGCGAGCGTGGCGACCAGCCAGAACGCGCCCACGCACCGCAGCAGCAGCGGCCCCCTGCGGGAGTGCAGGAAGATCGCGGTGGACCAGGCGGTGTGCAGGCTGGGCATGCAGTTGCGCGGCGTGATGTCGTCGAACGGTATCGCGTGCGGGGCGGTGAGCGCCGGCAGCGTGTGCGGCCACAGGTTCGCCGCGGCCCAGATCCCGCCTTCGGTCCCGTACGCGTAGACGGGCCCGACGACCGGGAAGATCATGTAGATGCCCGGCCCGAGCAGGCCGATGACCAGGAATGTGCGCAGCAGGTGGTGGCGCGGGAAGCGGCGCGCCGTGGTCACGTGGCGGAGCTGGTACAGGGCGACGACGACCGCGCACGCCGCGAGCTGGACGTAGACCCAGTCGAGGAGGTGCGCGCCGACGGTGCCGCTCGCCTCGACGAGCCGGCCGACGAGCCACGAGGGTTCGCCGAGCGCGTGGTCGGCGACGGCCACGTACGGGTCGAGCACCGTGGGCTTGGTCTTCCACGTGATCATCAGCCACGTGTCGCCGGTCTTGCGTCCCGCGACGAGGAGCAGGGCGAGGCCGACGCCCTTGAGGAGCAGGGTGCGTTCCTCGCCCTTGCGGCGGGTCAGGGCGATGACGCCGTGGACGAGGGTGACGATGAGCGCCCCGTTGCCGAACATCATCTTGGCGTCGACGATCCACCGTACGAGCCAGAAGACGACGTCGATGCCGACTGCCGCCCCGAACGCGACGAGGCGCTGCCGCCGGTTCAGGACGACCATCATCAGCGCCATGCTGACGTACAGCAGGGGCCCCGACGCCGGAGCGAAGATCAACTCTCGTGCCCCGAGGGTGAAGGGCCCGGACTCGCCGTAGCGGCGCGCGACGATCTCCAGCGTGACGAGGAAGCCGAGCGTCACGACCCCCGCCGTGATCCACAGCGGGGTGCGGAGCCGCCGCCACGCGTCGGAGCCGCCGCTGCCGTGTCCTCGCGCAAGCTCAGGTGTAACCGTTGATCTCAATTTCTCGCCGCTTATTCATGTGTCCGACATGTGACCAAGTCGGCTCACCCTACCGGGCGATGTGGACACACACATATGGGCTGACAACCTGCTTGACGCGGGAAGGCCGCGTTCCGCCGTCAGCCGCCCTCGTGCAGCGGAAATCCGTCCGTACGTGTGACGCGGCGCCCGGCGTCCACGGCGAACACCTCGCAGCCGGGCAGCGCCGCGGCCCACGTAATCCCGTCGGCGCCCATCGCGAACGCCGCCGTGGCGACCGCGTCCGCCTCGGTGAGGGTGGGGGCGGCCACCGTCACGCTGAGCAGGTCCGTGGCGGGGCGCCCGGTGCGACCGTCGACGATGTGGTCGCCGCGCTCGTAGCGGGCGGAGGTGGCGACCGCGTGGTCGGTGAGGTCGAGCACCGCGCACAGCTTGTCGGCGTGGTCCGGGTGGCGTACGCCTACGCGCCAGGGCCCGCCGGAGACGACGACGTCACCCCCGGCGTTGAGGCAGAACCGTCGCACGCCCGCCGCGCGCAACGACCGCGCGGCGCGCTGCACCGACCAGCCCTTGACCACCGCGCACGGGTCGAGGCCGCGCCCCGGCAGACGGGCGTCGAACGCGCCGCCGGTCGCGAGCCGGTAGCGCTCGCACAGGTCAAGGACTTCCGTGAGGTCGTCGCTCAGCTCGTGCGGCGCGAGCTCGCCGCGGCCGTGGGACGACACCTCGCTGTCGGGCCTGAACGGGCTGAACCGTGCGTCGACCTCGCGCAGCCACGCGAAGACGGTGTCGGCGAGGTCCTCCGGTACGTGCTCGTCGTCGATCCGCAGTGAGACCGGGAACCCCATGACGTGTTCCACGCGGCGCACGTCAGGCGCCCTTCGCGTCGAGGGCCGCCTGCAAGGACTCCGCGTAGGCGTCGCTGGTGATCGTGGCTCCGGTGACCGTGTCGACGTCGGCGCTCTGCACTTCGAGCGTGTGCACGACCAGTTTCGGCACGGCTGCCGTCGTCTGCGGATGGTTCGGCTGCTTGAGCAGTCTCACCGCGGTGATCCTGTCGCCCTCGACGGTGACCTGGACCTGCACCGGGCCCTTCTCCGTCGTGACGGTCGGCCCGGTGACGATCCGGGACGACGAGGCTCCGGTCGAGGTGGAGGGCGACGCCGAGGGGGCCGGGGCCGTGGGCTCCGCGACCGTCGTCGTCCCGCCACCGCCGACGGAGGGCTCGTGGCGCCAGACGGCGACCAGGCCCACGATGCTGAGCGCGACGACGGGGACGGCCCGGGGGATGGTTCGCTTCACGTGTGCTTCCTCGTCCTCATTCTCATGTGCCTCATGCGCCCGTTCTGGTTCCCGTTCTCGTTCCTGGCCTCGTCCTCGTCAGCCCGCCAGACTGAACCGCTCGAAGTGGATCTGCTCCTTCGGCACACCCAGGTCGCCGAGGGTGCGCAGGACGGCGTTCATCATCGGCGGCGGCCCGCACAGGAAGACGTCCCGGTCGGCGAGGTCCGGCACGAGACGGGCCAGTTCGCGCGGCGCGAGACGGTCGGGGACCGGCGGGCCCGTCACCAGGTGCAGCTCGGCGCCCTTGGCGACGGCGAGGTCGCGCAGCTCCTCGTACAGGACGGCGTCGCGTTCGGAGGTGACGCGGTAGACGACGACGGTGTGGCCGTCGAGCTCCTCCAGGAGCGCGCGGATCGGGGTGACGCCGACGCCGCCCGCGACGAGCAGCGACTCGGTCCGTGTCCGGCGCAGGGTGGTGAAGGCGCCGTAGGGCCCCTCGGCGAAGACACGTGTGCCGGGTTTCAGATGGCGCAGGCTCGCGCTGCCCTCCCCCACCGCCTTGGCGGTCAGGCGCAGGCTCCGGCCGTCGGGTGCGGCGGAGAGCGAGAACGGGTTGGCCTGCCACCAGCGGTCCCGGGTCAGGAACCGCCACAGGAAGAACTGGCCCGCCCGGGCCGGCAGCCGGTCGAGGTCGCGGCCGGTGATGTGGACGGAGACGACCGTGTCCGACTCGGGGACGACGGCCGCGACGCGGAACTGATGGCGCTGGTTGCGCCACAGCGGCAGGGCGACCCGGCCGACGAGGACGGCGCCGAGGGCCGCGCCCCACAGCGCGTACCAGTACGCGGTCGCGGTGGGCGACGTGGTGAAGGTCGTACCGACCGCGACCTGGTGGGTGAAGGCGAGGACCACGGCCACGTAGGTGTACAGGTGGATGAAGTGCCAGGTCTCGTAGGCGAGACGGCGGCGGGCCCAGCGGGCGGAGACCGCGCCGACGACCAGGATGAGGCCGAGGGCGACGACCGCGCGCAGCACGCCCTCCGTCGTCTCCGCGAGGTCGACGAGTTCGGTGACGGGCCCGACGCCCGTGCCGTCCGCGTAGCCGAAAGCGATGAAGACGACATGGGCGAGGAGCGACCACAGCAGCGCGAAGCCGGTCCAGCGGTGCCAGCTCGTCAGCCGGTCCATGCCGATGCGGCGGTCGAGCCAGGGCAGCCGCGCGACGAGGACCAGTTGGAACGCCATGATCAGGGCGCTGTAGAGACCCGTGAAGCGGCCTACGACGATGAGCGCGTTGGAGGCGAAGCCCGCCTGGGCGAAGAACCAGGCGACGACGGCCACGTTGGCGGCGAGCACCGTGCAGAGGCCCGTGCGGGCCACCGCTCCGGGGCGTATGCCGGTGGGCGGCGCGGAGGGTGACTGGACGGTCGTCACGGACGGCAGCTCCTGGGAGGTTTCTCGGTGAGGGCGGTTCGAGCTTGGCCCGCGGAAGCTGTCGGGAAGCTGTCGGACTGCTGACAACTCCTTATCAATGAGTCCGCTGTGTGAGCCGGGGCATACGGCCCGACCTGCGGGATGGCGCAGTATGAGCGGGTGGAAAAAGTACGCCTCCTGGTCGTCGACGACGACCCGCCGATCGCCGATCTCGTCGCGACCGTCGCTCGCTACGAAGGCTGGGACGCCGTCACCGCGAACTCCGGCGAGGAGGCGCTCGGGCTGGCCGCCGAGTTCCGGCCGGACATCGTGGTGCTCGACCTGATGCTGCCCGGAGTGGACGGCTTCGGGGTCCTCGACCGGTTGCGGGCGGCGGGCACGATGGTGCCGGTGGTGTTCCTCACCGCGCGGGACGGCGTCGCCGACCGGGTCGCGGGGCTCACCCGGGGCGGCGACGACTACCTGGTCAAACCGTTCGCGGTGGAGGAGCTGATGGCGCGCCTGCGCACCGTGCTCCGGCGCAGCGCCGGGCCGCACCTCCAGCGGTCCGTGCTGCGGGTCGGCGAGCTGTCGATCGACGAGGACACCCACGAGGTGCGCCACGGCGACAGGTCGCTCACCCTCACCCCCACCGAGTACGAGGTGCTGCGCTTCCTCATGCGCAAGTCGCCGGCCGTGATGACGAAGGCGCAGATCCTCGACCACGTGTGGGAGTACGGCTTCGGCGGGCGTTCGAACGTCGTGGAGCTGGTCGTCAGCCGGTTGCGCCGCAAACTCGACGACAGCGGGGCGCCGTTGATCCACACCGTGCGCGGGTTCGGGTACGTCATACGGCAGGCGGGCGAGTGATCCGTGCGCGGCGCGGGCTGGAGACGGTGCGGCGCGGGCTGGGGAAAGTGCGGCGGGCGTACCGGCGGCTGCGGCTCGGCACCCGCCTCGCGCTCGGCCTCGGGGCGCTCGCCCTGGTCGTGTTCGCCGTCGTGGGCACGGCCCTGACCACGTACATGCGGGACTATCTGACGCACCAGCTCGACGACCAGCTCGGGCTCGCGCAGGTCGCCCAGTCCAAGAGCATCGCGCGGAACGGCACGCTCCAGGGCAAGAAGTACTACCGCTGGTACTACGCCGTGTACGACGTGTCCGGCGGCACCGCCGAGCTGCGGACGCCCGAGGAGCGCGGGGACCTGCCCCGTGACATCGCGCCGCTCACGTCGCTCGCCGAGAAGCAGGTCTCCGACCGCACGGAGGTGCTGCGCACCGCGCACCTCGACGGCGACGGCGAGTACCGGCTGCGGGCCTGCGCGGTGGAGCCCGGAGTCGTCCTGGTCAGCGCGGCGCCGACCCGCGACATCGACGACACGCTGCGGCGGCTGATCGGGGTCCAGGTCGTCGCCTTCGCGCTCGCCCTCGCCGCGCTCGTGGAGTCCGGCCGGCGCATGCTGCGGCGCGGGCTGAACCCGCTCAGCGACATGGCGCACACTGCCCACGGCATCGCCTCGCACGACCTCACCGAGTCCGCGGCCCGGCTGCCGATCCGCGCCGACAAGCGGGGCGGCGGGCCCGAGGTCGAGGAGTTGCGGGCCGCCTTCAACACGATGCTGGAGCACATCGACGACTCCCTCGCCGTCCGCGCCGAGGCCGAACAGCGCCTGCGCCGCTTCGTCGCCGACGCCTCGCACGAACTGCGGACCCCGCTCATGTCCGTACGCGGCTACGCGGACCTCTTCCAGTACGCCGCCGCCAACGCGCCCGAGGAACGCGACAAGCACCTCGCACGGTTGCGCGCCGAGGCCGCCCGCATGGGGGTGCTCCTCGACGACCTGCTGCTCCTCGCGCGGCTCGACGCGGCCGAGATGGACGCGCCGCTGCGGGTGCGGGACGCGGACCTCGTGGAACTGGTCGAGGAGGCGGCCGCCGCGTTCCGGGCCGCGCATCCCGACCGGCCGCTCACCGTCACCGTCCCGCCGCGCGCGGCACCGCTCCCCCTCCGCGTCGACCCGGACCGCATCCGGCAGGTCCTCGACAACCTGCTCGCCAACGCGGCCGTGCACACACCTCCGGGTACACACGTGTGCGTGGAGGTCGCCCAGGAGCGGGACACGGCGGTGGTCCGGATCGAGGACGCGGGCCCCGGCATCCCGCCCGCCGACCGGGCCAGGGTCTTCGACCGCTTCTACCGCGTCGACAAGGCCCGCACCCGCGCACGCGGCGGCAGCGGCCTCGGCCTCTCGGTGGCCCGCTCCCTCACCCACGCCCACACCGGCACCCTCACCCTGACGAGCCGCCCGGGCTCAACGGTGTTCACGGTGCGGTTGCCGGTGCCCTGAGGGGGGCGGTGCGGGTGACTGTGACTGTGCGGGTGCGGAGGGCGCCTTCGTCCTCAGCCAGCGGTGCAGAGCGGTGAAATCGCTGTCCGTCAGCCCGTGACGCGGGTCGACACGATGAGCGAAGGCCCGTCCCGGCTGCTCCGCGTCGAGCCAGAGCCGGTCCCGGTCGCTGATCTCGTCGTCCACCCAAGCGAACGGACGCCCGTCGGCCCAGTCGACCAGGGCGCGGGTCTTCCAGTGCAGCCCGACGACTTGATCATCGTCCTCGGCGGAATCCGGCCACTCCACGAGCGGCAACTCGGGCAACCCGAGCCATGGAGCAACACACTCGTTGGCCTCGACGCCCCATGTGGTCGCCCACACCAACGTGCAGGGCAGCGCCAGCAGCCGTGGTCCAAGAGCTGGGTCGATCCGGCTGACGAGCGGATTCGTGCCGGCTCCGCGCGGCGGGCGCGCGGGCTCGTAGACCGGGTAACCGGCGGGCATCTCCTCCCGCGTGGCCCCGAAGGGGATGAGCGGCCCGTCGACGTCGAGGAAGAGCAGGGGCGGCGTGGATGTGGACACGCGGTCAACCTAGCGGGCGGCACCGAGGTGTGGGCGGGCACGACTGGCGCCTGGTGGGCTGGGCACACATGTGCTCAGGCGGCGGTAGGTTCCGGGCCGGGGCGGTCGGGTGTGCCGCGTTGTCGTACCGCCCGGCGTTCGGTTTCCGTGGTGCCGCCCCAGATGCCCTCCACCGCACCGGCGTTCATCGCCCACCGCAGACACGGCCGTACCACCGGGCAAGTCCGGCACACCTCCTTGGCCTCCTCGGTCTGTACGAGGAAGGCGAAGCTCGTGTTGTTGCCGATCGGGAAGAAGAGATCGGGGTCCAGGCCCCGGCACGCGGCTGACTCACGCCAGCCCGTTCCGTACGGGTTCACCTCGTGCCGGTCCATCCGATTCCTCCTGCACGGCTCACGGTCCCTCTCCGTTCATGACCGGTCGATCAACCGTTTCGTGACATCGGCCTCGACAAGCTGCGCCGCCGGAGTCGTACGGCTCCGTAGACAGTGGCCCGCCCCGCGCAGCACACTGTCGCAACTGTCCAGCCGTGCAACACCGTTCTCCTCTTGGAAGGACTGTCATGCGGCATCTGTCACGTCTGGGAGCCGTCGGCGCCGCGTGTGCCGCGCTCGCCCTCCCCGTCACCACCGTCACCGCCACCACCGCCCAGGCGACCCCCGGCGGTCCCGGCGTCACCGCGAAGCTCATCGCCAGCAAGACGGTGGGCGACCGGGACTACATCCTGCGGGAGATCACCATCCCGCCCGGCCAGGGCACCGGCTGGCACTTCCACGACGGCACCCTGTACGGCTTCGTCAGACAGGGCACTCTCAGCCACTTCGACGCGACGTGCGCCTCCGACGGCGTCTACCGCAAGGGAAGCACGATCACGGAGCCGTCCGGCGCGGACCATGTGCACCTCGGCCAGAACCGTGGCACCACCGATGTCGTCCTGGATGTTCTGTACGTCCTGCCGCACGGAGCCCCGTTCGCCGAGGACGCCCCCAACCCGGGGTGCGACTTCGAGTGACGACACGTCAGTACTGGCGCTGGACGCGTCCGTGGCGCGAGTCCTCCTGGAGGAAGAACAGCGCCACCTCCGCCTGGAGCCGGTGGAGCGGCCGGTCGAGGTCGAGCCGGGTGAGTTCCCTGATGCAGCGCAGCCGGTAGGTCATGGTGTGGCGGTGGATGAAGAGGCTGCGGGCGGCGGGCGCGGAGCGCAGCCCGTGGGTCAGGTAGGCGCGCAGCGTCTGTACGAGGTGTGCGTTCTGCGCGTCGGTGTAGAGCGGCCCGAGGCAGGTGGTGAGGAACTCCTCGCGCAAGGCGGGACCTTGGTCGAGCGCCGGGAGGAGCGGCTGGATCTGCCGGGTGTCGACGAGCGGATGCCCGTAGTCGCGGGCGAGGCCCGCGCAGATGCCGGCGTGGCGGGCGGCCCGTTCCGGTGAGTCCTCCACGGCGGCGAGCCCGCTGGGCGGGAATCCGTCGGGCAGGACGGGCCGTTCGTGCTGGTAGGCAATGAGCGTACGGTCGACGGCCGCGGCCAGGGTGCGAGGGTTGGCGTTCCGGAGCGTACGGGCGGCCTCTTCGGCGTGCGCGGCCGAGTCGAGGCGGCTGACGAGGCACCAGCGCAGAGGTGCGCGGACGAAGCCGGGCAAGGCCGGGAGGACTGTGTCGCCGCCGGCCTTGGTCAGTGCGCGGACGACGGCCTCGAACCCCCGGTCCGCGTCCGGCGTGAGCGAGGCATGGGCCCGGGCGGCGCGGTGGGCCTCGGTGAGCGCGGTGACGGCGGGTCCCCAGTGGCGACGGGTCACCGCGTCGAAGGCGCGCATGACGGCGGCCGCGTCCTGCGCGGGCCGTGTGAACCGCGTTTGTTCGGCGACGAGTTGACGCAACACCACGACGCAGGTGTGCTGCACCGCGACGGCGTCCTCGGGGCGGGTCTCCCCACGGGCGTACGCCTGGCCGAGCCGGCGGAAGCGGCGGTTCTCCTCGGCGGGCGGGAGGGCGCCCGCCAGAACGTCGAGCCACAGGTGGAGGTCGTCCACGGCGTCGGCCAGGGACGGTGATCCGGGAGATGCGGGGATCGCGCACTCGGCGATGCGGGTGACGAGGGCGGGGCGGGTGTGCTGGAGGCGGCGGACGATCTCGCGGAGCGGTGCCGTGCGGTGGTCGGTCGCCGTGCGCGCGGACTGAGGGGGAATGGTCATACGCTTCCCTGCCGTTGACGGGGCGGTGCCCTGGAGAAGTGCGGCATATGCCACCTTAAAAAGGCACCGTCCGGGCCGGTCAGGACCGTACGGGTGAAACGGCCGGTATGACGACCTGCTGGTCTCTGACGACCTGCTGGTTGAGGAAGTCGGCCATGTACCGGGCCTCGGCCTCGACCGCCTTCCGCTCGGCGGTGGTGAAGGGGCGCAGGGGGCTGATCTCCGGGCGGCCGTCGCGTACGGTCCAGGTCGCCGCCACGCGGCCGTCGACGAGGACCATGCGGTGCCCGGCGACGGACAGGCCCAGGTGGGCGTCGTCGATGATCCGGCTCCGGTCGCGGTAGCCGAGGACGGCGTTGTCGAACGCCGGGAGGAAGCGGACCGGCGCCGGGGTGTCCGGATCGGGGCGCGGCGCGTCGGGCAGGTCGAGGAGTTCACGGCCGCGTTCGTCGCGGAAGGTCACGAGCTGGTCCCGTACGGCCTTGACAGCGGCGGGGAGACCGGCCAGGCCGCACCAGGCGCGCAGGTCGGCGCTGGAGGCCGGGCCGTACGCGGCGAGGTAGCGGAGCAGGAGTCGCTGTCCGACCGGGTCGGTGGCGTGGTCGAGGCCGTCGGGGTGATCGGGGCCGTCGTCGGGCAGGGGTGCGATGTCCTGCCCCAGCCAGGTGGCCAGGGACAGGTTGCGTACGCCGGCGGTCCGCCGCCACAGCCCGCGGGGCGGGAGCTGGGCCATGGGCACGAGGGCGGCGACGAGCAGTTCACCGAGGGCGCGGCGGGGCGGGCCCGGCCACCGGTCGCGGACGGCCTCCACCAGCTCGCTCATGGTGCGGGGCCGCCCGTCCGCCATGACCGCGCGGCCCGCCGCCGCGACCTCCTCCAGGTCAATGCCCTCCAACTCGCGCCGATAGGTTCCGAGGACGCGCTGACGCAGCATCGTGTCGTGTCGGGCCCGCCACGAGAGCGCGTCCTCGGCCGTCACGAGGTGGACGGTGCGGCGCATGAGATGGGTGCGGACGACGGCGCGGCCGGTCAGTGCGTCGTCCAACTGACCGGGCTCGAACGCGGCGACCCTCGACCACAGGCCGATGAACGGCTCCTGGGGCTCCTGCGCCTGCAACCCGCACAGGTGGGCCACGGCCTCGGGCACCGAGAAGTGGGCACGTGTGAGCAGGTGTTGGCGGGCGAGGGTGGCGCGATTGAGGGCGCGGCGGTCGAGCACGGTCATGGGGTTCTCACACGTGTGGGTGCCGATGTGTTGGGGTTCGGGTGTGTTGGGGTTCGGGTGTCGAAGTTCGGTTGTACCGGGCGGACGCGCTCAGCCGTTGTAGGGCGCGGCGACGTCCAGGACCCACGTGACGCCGAAGCGGTCGGTGAGCATGCCGTAGAGCGGCGCCCACGGTGCGGGCTCCAGCGGACGCACGACGTCCGACCCCTCGGCGAGCCTGCCCCACAGGGCCGTGATCTCCTCGGCGTCATCGCCCCGTACGGAGACGAAGAACGGGTTCTCGCCCTGGCTCCAGGGGAGGTGGGACGGCACGTCGTAGGCCATGACGTGGAAGCCGTTGTCCCCGGCCACCTCGCCCCACATGACCCACTCCGCCTCGCTCTCGTTCCCGACGGCACCCGCGTCCTTGTAGGTGACCGCGACGGTGTGCCCACCGAAGACGGAGCGATAGAAGTCCAGTGCGGCGCGCGCGTCGCCGCGGAAGTTCAGGTGCGTGGTGGTGGTGACGGACATGTCGGGCTCCTTGCCTCGGTGGGACTGCGCCTCGCAGCGACTCATGTGTCACTATGGCGGCGGTACAGGACAGGTTGTGTCCGCTACTCCTGCCGGTTCTCCGGTTCTCCGGTTCTCGGGTTCTCGGGTTCTCGGGGAATGGTCCGCAGCGTTCGACTGTGACAGCGAGGCAGCAGCACATGCAGAAGACGTCCGCCCGGCTCCTCGCTCTGCTCTCCCTCCTGCAAACACCCCGGGACTGGTCCGGTGACGACCTCTCCGCGCGGCTCTCCGTCACCCCGCGCACCGTGCGCCGCGACATCGACCGCCTGCGTGAACTCGGCTACCGGATCACGACCGTCAAGGGCCCGGCCGGCGGCTACCGGCTGGACGCCGGGACCCATATGCCGCCGATGGTCTTCGATGACGGTCAGGCGGTCGCCCTGGCCGTCGCGCTGCGGACCGTGACCGCCGACGCCACCGTCGCCGAGGACGCCGCCCGCGCCCTGGCCACCCTCCGCCAGGTCATGCCCCCGCGCCTGCGCCGACGGATCGACTCCCTGCGCGTCACGGCCGTCCGGCCACCCGAGACTTTCGCCGCGCCGCAGTTGGACGGCGAGACCCTCCGGGAGCTGAGCCGCGTGATCCAGGCCCGTGAGGAGCTGCGCTTCGCCTACGCACCGGTCCCAGGACCGGGCACGGCCGAAGCGGACGACCGGGCCGGGGCGGCCACCGCCGTGCGCCGGGTCCAGCCCCATCACCTGGTCACCTGGGCGCACCGCTGGTACCTCGTGGCCTGGGACCTCGACCGCGAGGACTGGCGCATCTTCCGCGCCGACCGCGTCCGGCCCCGTACGCCGACGGGCCCTCGTTTCGCGGCGCGGGAAGTGCCGGGCGGCAGCGTCTCCGCCTTCGTCACCAGCCGTTTCCGCGGCAATGACGGCACCAGCACGGACTGGCCCTGTCAGGGCGAGGTGATCCTGCACCTGCCCGCCGCCGATGTGGTGCCCTTCGCGGGGGACGGCATCGTCGAGGAGTTGGGGCCGCGCCGATGCCGGTTGACTCTCGGCTCCTGGTCGTGGACCGGGCTCGCCTCCGCGCTCGGCTTCTTCGGCGCCGACATCGAGGTCGTCGGCCCGCCCGAACTGCGTACGGCGTTCGCGGAACTGGCGGCCCGCTACGCCCGCGCCGCCAACGCCCCGGAGTGACGCGCCGCGAGGCACCATCCCAGGCCCGCCCCCACGACGTACCAGAACAGGTCCGGCGCGTTGAACGTCGCGCCCAGCAGCGGCCGCAACACCTCGGGGATACCGACGATCTGCGACAGCTCTACGGCCCAACTGAACCCGAGGCCGACGCCCGCCACCACGACGGGCCGCAGCCTGGGCGCCACCATGATCACAACGGCACACACCAGCACCGTGTACAGCGCGTCCCCCGCGTACTTCGCGAACGGCCCGCCCGTCCACGCCCGGATCCCCAGACCCGCCGCGACCGTCACCACGGCGACACCGGCACCCCACCACCGTCTGCTCATGCCCGGACGATACGCGGCGCGGACACCCGGTCCCGTACGAAGGTCATGCCGCCCCGGCGCTCACCGCACCACCCACCCGGCGACGACGACCACCCCGGCGCCGACACCCGTGCACACCATTCCGCACACCCGCCGCCGCAACACCCGGTACCGCTCCTCGTACTCGTCCCGCAGCGACCGGGCCCGGCGCGCACACCATTGCCAACCGTCCCGGCGCAGCTCCACATAGGTCGCGGCATATGTGTCGCGGACCTCGGCGGCCTGGGACTCCGTCAGCCATGGCAGGCGCGCGACGAAGCGCTCGGCCGCCGCCCGGCCCTCCGTGCGGGCCGCCTCCACCATCAAGTAGCCCTCGATCTCCTGGATGGTCACCGCCCCACCGCCACCTGCCCGCGCGCGGCGGCGTCGCTGTCACCGGCGCTGTCGCTGTCGTGGCGCAGGTCGAACGCCGGGGACTCCGAGCGGATCCTGGGCAGCGCCACGAAGTTGTGCCGGGGCGGCGGGCAGGAGGTGACCCATTCCAGGGAACGCCCGTACCCCCAGGGGTCGTCGACGCCGACCGGCTCGCCGTACTGCGCGGTCCGCCACACGTTGTAGAGAAACGGCAGGAACGACATGCCGAGGACGAACGAGAAGATGGTCGAGACGGTGTTGAGTCCGGTCAGCCCCTCCACGGCGAGGTAGTCGGGGACGCGCCGCAGCATGCCCTCGGCGCCGAGCCAGTGCTGCACGAGGAAGGTGCCGTGGAAGCCGATGAACAGCGTCCAGAAGGTGATCTTGCCGAGCCGTTCGTCGAGCATCTTGCCAGTGAACTTCGGCCACCAGAAATGGAATCCGGAGAACATGGCGAAGACGACGGTGCCGAAGATGACGTAGTGGAAGTGTGCCACCACGAAGTAGGTCTCGCCGACGTGGAAGTCCAGCGGCGGCGCCGCGAGGATGACACCGGTGAGGCCGCCGAAGGCGAAGGTGATGAGGAACCCGATCGCGTACAGCATCGGGGTCTCGAACGACAGCGAGCCCTGCCACATCGTGCCGATCCAGTTGAAGAACTTCACACCTGTCGGCACCGCGATCAGGAACGTCATGAAGGAGAAGAACGGAAGGAGCACACCTCCGGTGACATACATGTGATGCGCCCACACCGTCACCGACAGACCCGCGATCGCGATGGTCGCGCCCACCAGG
The DNA here is from genome assembly GCF_040644575.1 of Streptomyces sp. NPDC046939. Classification (NCBI taxonomy): domain Bacteria; kingdom Bacillati; phylum Actinomycetota; class Actinomycetes; order Kitasatosporales; family Streptomycetaceae; genus Streptomyces; species Streptomyces sp. NPDC046939. The sequence goes on along the minus strand of NZ_JBEYWV010000001.1, from coordinate 277,611 downwards.
CCCGAGTAGCCGAACATCGGCTTGCGGGAGAACACCGGGATGACCTCGGAGATGATCCCGAAGAACGGCAGGGCGATGATGTAGACCTCCGGGTGTCCGAAGAACCAGAAAAGGTGCTGCCACAGCAGCGCGCCGCCGTTCGCCGCGTCGAAGACATGCGCCCCGAACTTGCGGTCCGCCTCCAGCGCGAACAGCGCGGCCGCGAGCACCGGGAAGGCCAGCAGGACCAGGACGCCGGTGAGCAGCACGTTCCAGGTGAAGATCGGCATCCGGAACATGGTCATGCCGGGCGCGCGCATGCACACGATCGTCGTGATGAAGTTGACCGCGCCGAGGATCGTGCCGAACCCGGACAGGGCCAGACCCATGATCCACATGTCGGCCCCGACGCCCGGCGAGTGCACGGCGTCCGAGAGCGGCGCGTACGCGAACCACCCGAAGTCGGCGGCCCCCTGCGGCGTCAGGAACCCGCCCACCGCGATCAGCGAACCGAGCAGATAGAACCAGTACGCGAGCATGTTCAGGCGCGGGAACGCCACGTCCGGGGCGCCGATCTGCAAGGGCATGATCCAGTTGGCGAACCCGGCGAACAACGGCGTCGCGAACATCAGCAGCATGATCGTGCCGTGCATCGTGAACGCCTGGTTGAACTGCTCGTTCGACATGATCTGCGTGCCGGGACGCGCCAGCTCCGCCCGCATGAACAGGGCCAGGACACCGCCCAGACAGAAGAAGGCGAACGCCGTGACCAGGTACAGCGTGCCGATGGTCTTGTGGTCCGTGCTGGTCAGCCACGTGACCCACCTCGAAGATCTCATGCCCCGTACGTGTCCGGACCCGCCCCGCGCTTCACCGCACCGGCCCGTCCGACCCCACCGAAAAGATCACACGGGACACCTGTGAAGATCGGTGCCGTGCCGGACACCAACGCAGCATGAGCACGACCGACGACGAAGCCTTCGCGGCGGCCTACCGCGCGCACTACTGGGCGGTCAGCCGCTTCGTGGCGCGCCGACTCGACCCGGGCGCCGCCCACGAGGTCGAGGAGGTGGTCGCCGACGTCTTCTCCATAGCCTGGCGGCGGCGGGCGGAACTCCCGCCCGAGACACCGCTGCCCTGGCTGTACGCCGTCGCCCGCAACTGCCTCGCCAACACCGTGCGGGGGCTCGGCCGGCGCCGCCGGCTCCTGGACCGCATCACGCACCACGAGAGCGCCCACCGCCGCCACGTCGTCCCCGGGCCCGACGCCGAACAGCCCGGCGCCTGGGTCCGCGACGCGCTGGCCCGGCTGAGCCCCGCCGACCAGGAAGCGCTGCGCCTCACCACCTGGGAGGAGCTGACGCTCGACGAACTGGCCGTCGCCCTGGAGTGCGGCAAGAACGCGGCCGCGATGCGGCTGCACCGCGCCCGGCGCAGGCTGCGCGCCGAGATCGACCGGATGAACATGACCGTGACCTCAGGAGACCGCGACCGTGCCTGAAGCCTTCGACGACCTCGCCCTGGTGCGCCGCGCCAACCCCGTCCCGGCCGACGACCCCCGCTACGCGGACGGCCCCCTCCACCACCGCGCCGAACGCTCCCTCAACCGGCTCCTCCACAGCAGCCGCACCCGCCGCGCCCGCCGCGCCCTCGTCCTGCGCGCCGAGATCGCCGTGTGCGCCGTGGCCGCGCTCCTCGTACTGGCGCTGTCGTACGCGGCGGCTCCCCCGGCGAGCGCGACGGACGACGTCCGTTCGGGGTGCGCCGAACGTATCGGGCAGGAAGTGCATCCGAACGGGGTTCAGGCGGAGAAGAGGTATCTGAGGCGGTGGGCCGTGCTCCCGCTCACCGTCTCCACCGCTGTCGATGACGCCGAGGCGCCCGCACGCCCCGGCGTCATCGACACCCCCCGCTGAGCCGGGCCCCGCCGTCCACGCCCTACGCGCGCTCAGCCCTTGACCGGATCGCTGCCCGCCGCCTTGACCAGGCGGTCACCGACGGCGACCGCCTTCCAGAGCCGACGCTCGACGCGGATCCGCATGGACTCCCCGTCCGTCCGGCGGACCACGACGAAGTGATACATGTTCGCCCCGTCGAGCATGCCGCGTGACTTGTCCTCGACGACGCCTTCCCATGCCTCGTCCCGTTGTGGTGTGTGTGATGTGCCCATGAACCGAGTGTGGAACACGGGCGGCCGAAGCGGCAGAGCAACGAGTACCGTCCTGGCCGGGACAAATGTCCTCTTGCCCGCCTACGAGGGCGTCGCCGACCCGTTCCAGGGTGTTGAGTCGGACCGTGACCCTTAGGAATGCACGCAGGCCCTTCGACGCGGTGCTCTGTGACCTCGACAATGTGATTCGGTTCTATGACACGACGGAGTTGGCGGAACTTGAGCGGGCGTCCGGGCTTCCCGTCGGGACGACCGAAAGCGTCGCCTACGCGCCCGAGAGGGATCTGCCGTTGCTGCTCGGCGCGATCTCCACGGAGCAGTGGGTGGAGTCCATAGCGGTCGGCCTCGCGGGGCGGGTGTCCGGGGCGCGGGCGCATGAACTGGCGGCCGCGCTCGCCCGCGCCCCGTTCCACGCGGATCAGGTCGTGGTCGGACTGCTGGCGCGCATGCGGGCGTACGTGCCGTTGGTGCTCGTCACCAATGCCACCCTGCGGTTGGAGGAGGACCTGGAGACGCTGGGGCTGGCCGATTTCGCGGATCATGTCGTCAGCAGCGCCCGGGTACGGGTGGCCAAGCCGGACCCGGGTATCTACGAGATCGCGGCGCGTCGCGCCGGGGTCGCCCGGGACCGTTGCCTGTTCGTGGACGACCGGCCCGAGAATGTCGAGGCCGCGATCGCGCTCGGCATGACCGGCCTGCTCTACCGCGTCCCCGACGATCTGCGGACTGCGCTCACGCGACTCAGGGGTGGGTCACGGGGGACTGCAGCTCCGTCACCCACTCGTCCCGGTTCTCCGGGCACTCCAGGTTGATCTCGCGCGGGTACCCGCTCGACCGGTACCCGTGGGCGTCGATCCAGCGCGCGAGGGTCTGCGTGGTGGGCAGGACGGTGTCCATCGAGCCGCGGTGCACGATCGTCGCCGCCTGGTCGAGGGACGGCAGGTCGTGGACGCGGAAGGCGCCGTCCTGGAGCGGCGCGGAGACCTGGACGGTGGCGTGGACGGTGATGCGGCCGCCGCCCTCGGGGGCGTCCTCGTAGTAGGCGATCCCCGGCCCCGCGGGGCTGACCCCGGCCTCGCCGAGACGGCGGAACAGCTCGTCGTAGAGCGGCCCGATGACCGGGCCGATGTCCGCCGGATCGAAGCTGTCGGCGGTCGCGCTCAGCTCCGCCACCCGGACACTGGGCACGCTCTTGAGGACAACGTCGTTCGTGGGCATGCGCCCCTCGCTCTCGATCGCTCGGAGCCTCGCCTCGACCTGCACGAGCCGCGCCTCCGCGGCGGCCACCGCGCTCTCCAGCTCGGCCTGCCGCAGCCGCAGCATGCCGCGCAGCTCCTCGACGCCGACCTTGTCGTCGATGATGTCCCGGACCTGTTGGAGGGTGAAGCCGAGGTCCTTGAGCGCGATGACGCGGTTGAGGCGGGCGAGTTGTGCGGCGCTGTAGTAGCGGTAGCCGCTGGCCGTGTCGACCCGGGCGGGGTGCAGCAGGCCGGTGGCGTCGTAGTGGCGCAGCATCCGGACGGACACGCGGCCGTGCCGGGCGAAGTCTCCGATGGTGAACATGATGTCTCCGAGCTGACCGCCTGACACGGTGTGAGAGTCAAGCGTGCGGTGGACGGCTACGTGGGCAGGGGGCGGGGCCGGGGTCGGGGTCGGGGTCGGTCATGCGGGTCAGCCAAGCAGTGGGGTCGGGTTCGATCAAGGCGGGCTGCCTGCCCCGGCCAAGGGGGTCCGACGAAAAAAGCCCGCGCACCCGTTCCGCCCGCCCTGCTACCTTGCGGAGCATGAAGCGCGCCGCTGTGACGACGACGCCGGAGAGTGTCCCGGCGCGCTGACCGATGTCGTAGTCCGAAGCCCCGGGTCGAGCCGCCCGGGGCTTCGTCCTGCGGTCGCTCGCCCGGCGACCGTGAGGAGACCACCATGCACGATCACCGCAGACTCGGCCGTGAGCTGGCCCTGTTCGACACCGACCCGCTGATCGGCGCGGGCCTGCCGTACTGGCTGCCCGACGGCGCGGCCGTACGGCACACCTTGGAGGAGTACATCCGTGACGTCGAGCGGCGGGCCGGGTACCGCCACGTGTATTCGCCGGTGCTCGGCAAGCGGGAGCTGTACGAGATCTCGGGGCACTGGGCGCACTACAGCGACGACATGTTTCCCCCGATGGAGCTGGGCGGGGAACAGGTGGTCCTGCGGCCGAGCCTGTGCCCGCACCACGCGGTGATCTACCGCTCCCGCCCGCACAGCTACCGTGAACTGCCGTTGCGCATGGCCGAGTTGGGCGGCATGTACCGCTCCGAGCTGTCCGGTGTCCTCGGTGGCCTCTCGCGGGTGCGGGCCATCCAGCTCAACGACGCACATGTCTTCTGCACCCTGGACCAGGCCGCCGAGGAGGCACGGGCCGCGCTCGAACTGATCCGCCGGGCGTATGAGGCGCTCGGCATCGTCCCGGCCCGCTACCGCCTCTCCCTGCCGGGTCCCGGCGGCAAGTACGTCGCCGCCCCGGAGAAGTGGCGGGGCTCGACCGCGCTGCTGACCGACGTCCTCGACCGCTCCGGGCTCCCGTACGAGGCGGCCGAGGGCGAGGCCGCGTTCTACGGGCCCAAGATCAATGTACAGGTCCGCGACAGCGCGGGGCGGGAGTTCACCTTGTCGACCGTCCAGGTCGACTTCCACCAGCCCGAACAGTTCGACCTGCATTACATCGGGGCGGACGGCGCCGCGCACCGCCCCGTCATGATCCACCGCAGCATCATCGGCAGCGTGGAACGGGCCATGGCGCTCCTCATCGAACAGCACGGCGGCGCCTTCCCCGCCTGGCTCGCCCCCATCCAACTCGTCATCCTGCCCGTCTCCGACGCCGAACTCCCGGACGCCGCCGCCCTCGCGGGGCAGTGTCTCGATCGCGGGCTGCGTGCCGAGGTCGTCGGGCCGGACCGGGGCACCCTGGGCGCCCGCGTCCGCGCCGCACGCCTGGCCCCCTACCAGGCTGTGATCGGCCCCAAGGAGGCCGCCGACCAGCGGGTCGCCCTGCGCCTGCGGGACGGCCGCCGGCTCGACCCGCTGCCGGCCGGTGAGGCCCTGGCCCGCATCTCGGCCCTGGTCGAGGCGCGCAGCACCGCTTTGTGGGAGAGCGGCGATCGTTGACTGAGGCGTTGACATGTCCCATGCGCTTCGGGAGCCTGTGGGGGCACTTCCAACGATGTAATGACGCAACGACCCACTAGCGCGACGGTGTCGTCCCGTCCCCGTTCCCGTCCGGCGACGACACAGACGACCCAGACGACCCAGACGACACAAGGGAGAGAGCCCATGGGACTCCTCAGACGCTCCTCAGCTCTCTGCGCACTCGCGCTGGCGGCCGCCCTCGCCGTCCCGCTGTCCCTGTCGGTGCCCGACACCGCCCAGGGCGCGGCGCCGGACCGCGCGGCGACCGTGCAGGGCGCGACCGGGCTGCGGGCCGCGGACCCGAGCGTGTTGCGGGTCGGCAGCACCTATGTCGCCGTCCAGTCGGCGGACGGCGGGATCGTCGTACGGCAGGCGTCGTCGCTCGACGCCCTCGCCTCCGCCCCCACGCGGAAGGTCTGGTCGGACACCGGGGGGCTCGGGGAGGTGTGGGCGCCGGAGATCGTGCGGGACGGCGGCCGGTACTACATCTACTTCTCGGCCGGCCGCTCCGCCGCCCACCGCATGTACGTCATCAGCTCCGCCGCCCCGGACAGCGGTTACACGGCGGCGAAGAAGCTGGCGCTGCCGGACGACAAGTGGGCGATCGACGGCACCCTGTTCACCTTCCAGGGACAGCGCTGGTTCGTCTGGTCGGGCTGGGCCGGGGACACCAACGTCGAGCAGAACCTCTACATCGCGCGGATGACTGACCCGACCACACCCACGGGCAGGCGGTCGGTCATCTCGCAGCCGCGCGAGGGCTGGGAGCGCGTCGTCGGCAACCCGTACATCAACGAGGCGCCCGAAGCCATCAAGGACCCCAACGGGCAACTGCACATCGTGTACTCGGCCAACGGCAGTTGGAGCAACCAGTACTGCCTGGCCGACCTGCGGCTGCGGGCGGGCGGCGACCCGACGTACGTATGGGACTGGTACAAGTCCAACGGCTGCCTGTTCGGTTCGCACCGCGAGACGATGATGACCGGCTGGGACCCGACGCTGTATGTCGACGGTCCCGGGCACCACAGCTTCGTCCTGCTCGACGGCGACATCAACACGAGCCCGCCCGCCGGGCCGAGGTTCCCCCTCATGTTCCACGCGGTCGCCAAGGGAACCCCGTACTCCTGGGAGAACCGGCAGTGGTACAGCGGCTCGTTCGTATGGTGGGGCAACACCACCTACAAACGTGCCAACGTTCCCGGCGCGGAGACCAACACGGGGTGGAGTCTGAAGTTCTTCGAGTGAGGTGTCACCGGACGTGGTGCGGGTGCGAGCGATGGAAGAGGCCGACGTCGAGGCCGTCTCGACGATCCGGGTGCGGGGATGGCGAGCGGCGTACGCCGGCATCGTCCCCGGGGCGTACCTGGCGGCGATGACCGTGGAGGAGGACGCCGAGCGGCGACGGCGGTCGTTCGCCCGACCCCGGCCGGGCGTCGAGAACCTCGTGGCGGTTGACGATCACGGGCCGGTGGGCTGGCTCTGCCTCGGACCGTGCCGGAGCGAGCTGCCCGGCGCCAGGAAGGCAGGTGAGGTCTACGCCCTGTACGTGGCACCGGAGTTGCTCGGGCAAGGGGTCGGTCGCGGTCTCCTGGACGAGGCACACGTACGTATGACGGCGGCGGGACACGACGTGTCGGCCCTGTGGGTCCTCCGCGACAACCGACGGGCCCGGGGCTTCTACGAACGCGCCGGCTACCAGGCCGACGGCGCCGCGCAGGACGATGTCTACGACACGACCACGCTCACGGAACTGCGCTATCGGCGCACACTTGCCTAGCTCACACGTCGTCAGAAACAGATGCTGGTGCGTCGAGTGACTTCCGCACGTCGAGTGCCCGGAGTTCGGTGTCCAGCCTGCGGGTCAACTCACCTGTGCGCCCACCCCCGTTCGGCGCCGCCGGATAGCGCAGGAGCACGGCGACGACCTCGGGCGTCGCACACCGTACCGCCCGCTCGATGTAAGCCGCCGCGACGCTCGGGGCGTCGCCCGCGTGGAGCTCGGCCGCTCTGGCCGCGTAGGCACCGGCTCCGAGGATGTGTCTGACCTGGGTGGCCTTGGCCAGGGGGTGCAGGTAGGCGGAGCCCGCTGCCGACATCGCCGCCCAGGCCGCCTCCCGGGCGGCGCCCGTCTCCGCGGCCTTCGCCGCCTTGAGCGCGGCCGACGCGGTGTCGCGCAGCGCTTTCCCGCGCTCGCCGCCCCGGGCGAACTCGCGGGCCGCGGCTATGGCTTTCCGGGGCCGTGTGTCGTCCGGCCGTTCCGCCTCGAACAGGTCGAGCACCGTCTCCGCGCACGCCACGGCGAAGGCGCTGACCGCGCGCAGTTCCCGCTTGCTCAGGACGATCTCGCTCGCGTGTTCGGTGGCCATGGACCCATCCTGCACCACCCGGGAACCGCCCCGGCCGGGCACGGGCCGTCCTCGCGCCGGGTCAGCCAACTGGGCCTGTGAAGATGCGGCGCAGCTCAGAACAGCTTTTTGTGTAAGAGATCCACTCCACTCGCACACAAGGAGAAAACTGTGCTGAATCGCATCACGACCGCTCTCGCCGTTGCCACCGTCGCCGGGTTCCTGGCGGCCGGGCCTGCCATGGCCTCCTCCGACGACGACGGCGGCTCTCGCGGCGAGGGTGTCTACTACAACGAGGGACACGCGGCCGGCCAGAACGCGTCCAACGTCGGTGGCCCGCTCGGCGTCACCAACCACGGCATGTGGGCGGCGGGCTACGAGAACGCCGGTGGTTACCGCTTCGAGCACGGCTTCGACTTCGACAACGACTGACACAGTCGGCGTCGAACGTCACACATCCTGAGCGGCTGCTCGCCCCGAACCGTCGACACCGGCGGTTCGTGGCGGCGGCCGTTCAGGCCGTCGGGAGCCCGGCCGTTCTCGCAGTCCCGGTCAGGGCTCCTTGCTGGGCGCGACCATGTCCGCGCAGACGGTGCACCGCTTCCCGCGCTGGAGCGGCATCTCCCAGTCGACGTCACGTTTGAGGGCGTACGGGGACGAGACCGGGTGCGGGAACTCGCCGCCGTCGACATCGAAGGCATGGGCGACGGCGTCCGGCGCGACCTCGGTGACCAGGCCACCCTCGTCCTCGGTCTCTATGGCGATCTTCCATTGCGTCATGACCACCGTGTGCTCGCCCTGGCGCGGGTGACACCTGCCGTCCGTCCGCGCGTCAGCGGCTGTCCGTCATGCCGCCGGTGACGGCGACGACCTCGCCGACCGTGTAGCTGGAGTCGGCGTCCGACGCCGCTGACCGGCCACGTTGAGGACGGTCCAGATGGGACCGGGGGCGATCACGTTGGCGCGGACGCCACGCTTGGCCAGATGCGCGGCGATGGACTTCGTAAAGATGATCTGGGCCGCCTTCGAGGCGGCGTAGTCCATCATCACCGCCGAACGCGCCGCCCGGGGCCGTTCGGCGGAATCTCCCTGTTTCAGTCCTCGTGCACGCGGTCACTCGCAGAGCGTTCGACATCCGCAACGCCACGAAGGGACGGCTGTACATCATGACTACGGCGCGCGACATCATGACCGGCGGAGCGCAGTGCGTGGGGGCGCACGAGAGCGTCCGCGACGCGGCGCACAAGCTCAAGGAGTACGGGGTGGGCGCGCTGCCCATCTGCGGGGAGAACAACAAGCTCATCGGTGTGCTCACCGACCGCGACATCGTCGTGAAGGTCCTGGGTGAGGGGCTCGACCCGGCAGAGGTGGAGGCCGGCACGCTGGCCCAGGGCGAGGCCGTGACGATCGGCGCGGACGACGGCGCCGACGAGATCTTCGCGACGATGACCCAGCACAAGGTGCGGCGTCTGCCGGTGATCGACGGGACCGACCTCGTCGGCATGGTGGCGCTCGCGGACGCGGCCCGGGCCCTGAAGGAGCCGGAGGCGGGCCGTCTGGTCGAGGCGCTCTCCACGGACTGAGCGGCAGACGAGTGACAGTGACGGTCGCGGTGCCCGGCGCCGCGGCCGTCACCCCTTCGGCCGTGATTCAGGCCCTTTCTCGCTCCACCGGCAGCCACAGTTCGGCGTCGGCACGGGTCTTGTCGGGCGAAAGGGTGGTCCGCAGGATCTCCGGGCCGGGCCTGGTGCGGTACGGGTTCGACGGGAACCACTCCGTGAACACGTCCCGCCACAACTCCTGGATGGCCCCCGGCACCGGCCCCGACGTGGTGAAGACGGCCCACGTACCGGCCGGCACCGCCAGTACGGCGTAACCTTCCGGGGCTTCCACCGACGTCACGACCCCCTGGTAGTAGTCGAGGTCGGTGCCCTCCGCGCGGCTCGGGTCCAGGTCGTCGCAGACGGCGACGATGCCGTGCGGCTCCTGGTCGGACAGCTTCTCCAAGCAGTCCAGGACCCGTGGGTCGATCCCGCGGACGAAGTCGATGATCGCCTGGTTCGGCCCCGAGTGGACCAGCGACACCTTCGTCCTCAGCCCGACCACGGTGAGATCCGGCCGGTCCACCACGCGGTAGCGCATGCTGCTGCTCCCTTCGACGGTGAGGCGGAAGGTGAGCCGTGGCTGTGACACGAGCGCCGCGCCGTCGCGCCGGGCCTCGCCGGGTCCGACCCCGTGCATGGCGCGGAACGCCCGGGCGAACGCCTCCCCCGACCCGTAGCCGTAGCGCACCGCGATGTCCAGGAGCGATGTCCCTCCGGCCAGCACCTCCGCGCCCGCCACCGTGAGGCGTCTGCGCCGGATGTACTCCGACAGGGGGACACCCGCGAGGGCGGAGAACATCCGCCGCAGGTGGTACTCCGAGGTGGCCGCGATCCGCGCCAGCTCGGCCACCTCGATCCGCTGGTCGAGCCGGTGCTCGATGTGCTCCAGGGCCTCATTGAGCCGCTCCAGCACCTGCGGCCTCCTTCCCACGTTCCTCTTCGTACCGCCGCGTCTCCGAGGCGAAGCGCCCTTCACCGGTCCGCGACGACCAACTACTGTGGGACGCGCCCGAGTTGTTCTTCCGAGGCAGGCGCCGGCCACGTCCGGCGCGTTGTGCACGCCCGCCGCTCAGCCGCGTCCTGAGGAGAGCCTCGCATGCATCAGCCGCAGATCCTCGTCCTGGACGCCGCCGGGAGCGACCGGCACGCGGAGGACGCCGAGCTCCGCTCGCGCGGCCCGGCCACCCGCGTCGACGTCCTGGGCGTCGAGGCGTGGGCGGTGACCGACCCCGCCCTGCTCAAGCAGTTGCTCACCGACCCGCGGGTCTCCAAGGACCCCCGGCGCCACTGGCCGCTCTTCCCCGACAAGATCGTCGGGGTCTGGCCGCTCGCCCTGTGGGTGGCCGTCGACAACATGTTCACCGCGTTCGGCGGCGACCACCGGCGACTGCGGCGGCTGGTCAGCCCGGCCTTCGCCGCGCGCCGCATCGCCGCGCTCCAACCGCGCGTGGAGGAGATCACCCGCACATTGCTCGACGAGCTCGCCGCCGCCCCGGCCGGGGCGGTCACCGATCTGCGCGAGCGGTTCGCGTACCCGCTGCCGATCCGCGTCATCAGTGAACTCATGGGCCTCCCCGACCAGGCGCAGCGCGACTTCCGCCGCACCGTCGACAACGTCTTCGACACCCGTCTCGGCCCCGAGGAGGCCGCGGCGAACACCGAGGAGCTGTACGCGATCATGGCCGATCTGGTCGCGGCCAAGCGCGCCCGGCCCGGCGACGACATGACCTCCGTACTCATCGCCACCCGCGACGACGACGGCTCCGCGCTGACCGAGCAGGAGCTTCTCGACACGCTGCTGCTCGTGGTCAGCGCGGGGTACGAGACCACCGTCAACCTCCTGGACCAGGCGATCACCGCGCTCGTCACCCACCCGGATCAGCTCGCCCTCGTCCGGGACGGCGCGCGGACGTGGACGGACGTCGTGGAGGAGACGCTGCGTTACGAGGCGCCCGTCGCCCATCTGCCGATGCGGTACGCGGTCGAGGACATCGAGTTGGCGGACGGTCTGGTGTTCCGGCAGGGCGAGGCCATCCTCGCGTCCTACGCGGCCGCCGGCCGCCACCCCGACCTGCACGGGGTGAGCGCCGACGCCTTCGACGTGACCCGCGTGAGCAAGGCCCATCTCGCCTTCGGCCACGGCGTGCACGTCTGCCTCGGCGCGGCGCTCGCCCGGATGGAGGGCGAGACGGCGCTGCGCGGCCTGTTCACCCGTTTCCCGGACCTCCGCCTGGCCGTCCCCGCCGAGTCGCTGCGTCCGGCGGGTTCGTTCATCTCCAACGGACACGCGGAACTGCCGGTGGTCCTGGTGCCCCGCGCGGCGGACGGCGACGCCCGTAGCTCCTAACACCTGGCCCCGGCACATCGCACCGGGTGCGCGGCCTGACGGCATCGGCCCGGCCTACGACACCGGGGACGGCGTCCATGTCAACGTGGCGGGTCAGCAGGCGCTCGCCGGCTTCGTCTCGCTGCCGAGGGTGACGTCCCGATGGTGCCCTGCGCCGCGTCGAGCGCGCTGACGGCGGCCCGGACCCGCAGCGCGTCCGGGCCGCTCGTCACGTCGAGCCCGGTGATCTCGGCGGCGCGGCGCAACCGGTAGTCGACCGTGTTGGGGTGCATGCACAACTCCTGTGCGGCGGCGCGCCGGCTGAGCCCGCACCGTAGATACGCGCGCACCGTGTCGAGGAGTTCCGGACGGGTCGTCAGGGGCCACATGAGGCGCGCCAGTTCGTCCCGCGCCGGGCCCGGGCGCATGAGCTGGTACTCGAGCAGCACGTCAGGGAGGCGGTAGAGGCCCGGCGGCCGTTCCGAGGCGGCCGCCACCCGGCGCACCTCCTGGGCGAGCGCCACGGCGGCCGGGACGTCGCCGGGTGCGGCGGCCGCCGCACCGGCCATGATGTCGACGCCCGCGACCCGCCGCATATGGGTGAGCGCGGCGGTGACCCGGGCCCACTCCTGGTCGGTGACGTGGCCCGGCGCCGTGCGGCAGGGGACGAGCGCGAGGCCGCCGTCACCGGACAGGGCGGTCAGGACGGTGCCTTCGACGTGCCGGTCGAGTTCGACACGTATCCGGCGCAGTTTGCGTTTGCCCGCGATGACGGGGCTGACCCCGGCGAGCGCCTCGTCCGGGTGTGCGCCGACCGCGAGGTCCAGGACGAGGTAGCAGGGCGGCACGTCCAGGCCCCAGCGGGCGGCGGTGCCCGTCACGTCCGCGCCCTCGACCAGCGCGGTGAGCAGCGCCTGCCGTGCGGACTGTTCCTCGCCGAGCACGGCCTGGCGCTCGGCGAAGAAGCCGGCGACCACGGTGACCGTCATCCGCTCCAGGAACTGGAGCACGAGGACGGTGACGGCCTGCACATGTTCCAGGTCGTCGGCCGTGGCCTGGGCGAGCATCTGCCGCAGGCACTCCTGCGCGCCGACGTGGTAGGCGCGCACGACGGCCTCGACGGGCACGCCTTCCTCCGCGCGTTTGGCGGCCGACTGGCGCAGGGCGAGGAGCTGGTTGTCCGTGGGCAGTCGTCCGGTGCGCAGCATGGCGGCGAAGGAGCCGATGCCCTGCTCGACGACGCGGCGGATCTCTCCCCTGAGCTGCTCGGCGGGCATGGTGTCGTAGACCGGTACGTGGTCGACCAGCCGTTCGAGTACCCGCTCCGCCAGCTCGGGCAGGGCGTCGCTGAGGCGCTGGTGGAGGTCGACGCCGTCGAAGGCGAGGGACGGCGGCGGTGTTCCCTCGTCACGCTCCATGCGACCGCTCCTCTTTCCCCCGGACCGTGATCGTCCCTGGCTGGAGACAGCCAAAGTCGCTGGCCCCGCGCGGGGCGTCAAGGGCGTGGCGGCTGGTGTGAGCGAGGTCTCGGAGCGGATCCTCTGTTGTGACGGCTCACAAACGGTGTGCTGGATGTCTGGACGACAGCCGGGGTCCGTGGGGCGGCCGGTCCTTCAGTCTGCTGGGACACGCCCCCCACCACGCATTCGGGAGACCCCATGTCAGTGACCATGTCGTCCGCGCGCACGCTCCGCGCGGCGCTGACCTCGGCGGCGGTCTGCGCCGCCACCGTCCTGACCGTCGCGTCGGCCGCTCCGGCGCAGGCCGAGGAGGCGCCCCCGCTGCGTGAAGGGGGCGTGGCGCAGGCCCTGTGGAACTACGTGAACTCCCCGGACGCGGTGCCCGGCGCCAACGACTGGTCGTGCAGACCGGGCGCCGAGCACCCCGAGCCGGTCGTCCTGCTGCCGGGCACGTTCTTCAACTTCGGCGCGAACTTCGTGAAGGCGGCGCCCCGGCTGAAGAACGCCGGGTACTGCGTCTACGCCATGAACTTCGGCTTCACGCCGCTCTCCTTGAACCGCGTCGGAGGACTCGGTCCGAACCGCGAGTCGGCGGCGCGGCTCGACGCGTTCGTGGACAAGGTCCTCGCCTCGACCGGCGCGGGCAAGGTGAACATCGTCGGGCACTCGCTCGGCGGGAACGTGCCGATGTGGTGGATGAAGAAGATGGACGGGGCGCGCAAGGTCGACAAATACGTGGGCTGGGCGCCGAGTTCGCACGGCACGGACCTCAACGGGATCGTCGGCCTCGGCGAGAAGCTGAACCTCATGGGGTTCGTGACACACCTGTCGAACGTGGCGCGGTTCCCGGGCGTCATCGAGCAGACCGACACCTCCGCCTACACCCGTGAGATGTGGGCGGACGGCGACACCGTACCGGCCGGGCCGCGCTACACGGTCGTGATGACGAAGTACGACACCGTCGTGACGCCCTACACCAGTCAGGCGCTCACGGGCGAGGACGTGAACAACGTGGTGTTGCAGGATGCCTGCCCGACCGACCGCGCCGGGCACATGGGCCTCTTCAACGACGACCCGACCCTGCAGATCACCATGAACGCCCTGGACGGCGGCCCGAAGGACTTCAAGCCGAAGTGCCACGGCTTCGGCCTGCAACTCCTGTGAGTGCCGCCGCGTGTGAGCCGGCACATGCGGGTGTGAGGGGGACGGGCGGGGGCACTGGGGCGTCGAACCGCCCGAGGCGCCCCCGCGCTCCGCACCCGAAGGAGTCCACGCCATGCTGATGGCCCACCCCGCCGTCCTGAACGACCTGGTCCGGCAGTACGAGACGCTGCGGGCCCTCAACGCCGCCGAGGGCAGCGACGGAGTGCAGCAGCGCATGGACGACGTGGCCTACACCCTGTGCATCGCGACCGGCACCGCCGACATCGACGCGGCCCTGATCGCCGCCCGCCACCGCCTCCCGGGCGCCCGCCCCGAGGACGACTCCCTGCTGGCGGCCTGAGCCCGCGAGCGCCGCTACGACCCCGTCGGGCGGTGGCCCACCACCGCGCAGGCCGCCGTTCCGCCGGGCAGGCGGTGCCGGTTGTTCGCGATCAGGCGGTAGACGCCGTGCGCGGCCCAGCTCATCGGGGGCAGGGTCAGGAGCGCGCCGAGCACCGGCCACGCGCCGCCCGCCCTGAGCAGCGCCTTGGCCACGGCCCGGGCGCCGCCGTGGACCGTGCCCGTGGGCGTCACCCAGAGCACCTCGTACTCGGCGCGCTCCTGGGTGATGCCGAGCGCGTCCAGGTCGGCGAACTGCCACGGGACGATCGCACAGCGTGGCCGGACCCAGCGCTCGGCGACGTTCACACAGGTGGTGCAGAAACCACAGTCACCGTCGAAGACGAGAACGGGCTGATTCATCATGCGTCCAGCATGACGCCTCGTTCCCGCCCGCCCCGTGACCCGGCCCAGGCGGAGTCGCGCAGGAGGCGGAGCCCGTTGAGGCCGACGAGGACGGTGGAGCCCTCGTGCCCGGCGACGCCCAGCGGCAGCGGCAGCGTCCCGATCAGGTCCCAGGCGACCAGGACGGTGATGAACGCCCCCGCGACGACGAGGTTCTGCACGACGAGGCGGCGCGCCCTGCGGGCGAGGGTGACGGTGGCGGGGATCGTGGCCAGTTCGTCGCGGACCACGACGGCGTCGGCGGTCTCCAGGGCGAGGTCGGAACCGGCCTTGCCCATCGCGATCCCGGTGTGGGCGGCGGCGAGGGCCGGTGCGTCGTTGACGCCGTCACCGACGACGAGCACCCGGCGCCCCTCGGCCTCCCACTCCCGCACCGCCGCGACCTTGTCCTGCGGCAGCAGCCCGGCCCGTACGTCGGTGATGCCGACCTCGGCGGCGAGGTGACGGGCGGCACGCGCGTTGTCCCCGGTCAGCAGGGCCGGGGCCCGGCCGGTCAGCGCGGTGAGGGCGGCCACCGTGGCGGCGGCGTCCGGGCGCAGCCGGTCGGCGATGCCGAGGAGCCCGACGGGTGCTCCGTCCCGGGCGACGAGGATCACCGTACGGCCCGCTTCCTCCAGGTCCTCGGCGGCGCCGATGCCGCTCGGGGTCAGCCGCGCGGGTGCGCCCACCTCGACGGTGCGTCCCTCGACGACAGCGGTGACTCCCCTGCCGGGCTCCGAGGTGAAGCCGTCCGCCGCCGCGAGGCTCAGTCCGCGCTCGCGGGCGGCCCGTACGACGGCGCGGGCCAGCGGGTGCTCGCTGGGGTGCTCGACGGCGGCGGCGAGCGCGAGCAGCTCGTCCTCGGTCAGCCCGGAGCCGGGCAGCGGGCGGACGTCGGTGACGTGCGGGGTGCCTTCGGTGAGGGTGCCGGTCTTGTCGAGGGCCACGGTGTCGACGGCGCCGAGGCGCTCCATCACCACGGCGGACTTGGCCAGGACGCCGTGGCGCCCCGCGTTGGCGATGGCGGAGAGCAGCGGCGGCATGGTGGAGAGGACCACCGCGCACGGCGAGGCGACGATCATGAAGGTCATGGCGCGGAGCAGGGCCGACCGGAGATCGGCGCCGACGGCCAGCGGGATGCCGAACACGGCGAGGGTGGCGACGACCATGCCGAGCGAGTAGCGCTGCTCGACCTTCTCGATGAACAACTGGGTGGGCGCCTTGGTCTCGGAGGCCTCCTCGACCATCCGCACGATGCGGGCGATCACCGAGTCCCCGGGGTCCCGTGCGACGCGGACGCGCAGCGCGCCGGTGCCGTTGACGGTCCCCGCGAACACCTCGTCGCCCGCCCGCTTGGCGACGGGGAGCGGCTCGCCGGTGATGGTGGCCTGGTCGACGTCGCTGCTGCCGTCGAGGACCCGGCCGTCCGCGCCGATCCGCTCGCCGGGCCGCACCAGGACCGTGTCGCCGACGGCCAGGGCCTCGGTGGGCACGCTCTCCTCGCCGCCGCCGGGCAGCAGGCGGGTGGCGGTCGTCGGGGCGAGGTCGAGCAGGCCGCGCACCGAGTCGGCGGTACGGGCGGTGGCCAGCGCCTCAAGCGCTCCCGACGTGGCGAAGATGACGATGAGGAGGGCGCCGTCGAGGACCTGTCCGATGGCGGCGGCGCCGAGCGCCGCGACGACCATGAGCAGATCGACGTCCAGGGTCTTGTCCTTGAGCGCCTTGAGCCCTTCCCAGCCAGGCTCCCAGCCGCCGGTGACGTAGACGGCGGCGTACAGCGGGCCCCATGTCCAGGCCGGGGCGCCGAGGAGGTCGAGGGCGAGGGCGGGCAGGAACAGGAGCAGGGCGGCGAGGGCCCACCGCGCCTCGGGCAGCGCGAGGGCGCGGGTGCGTCGGCGCGGGGCCGTCGGGCGTGGCCCGGCGGCGGCCGGTGCGGGCCGCCGGTCGAGGACAGAAGGCATGGCGGAGCAACCCTTCGCGGGTACGGGTCGGAGGCGGGCCGGGCGGGGGCCGGCCGACGCGCACACCATACAGGAACACCTGAACAGGTCTTCACATGTCGCCGGTATGATGCCTCCATGGGCCACGGAACGGACACCGCAAGCAGCGCCACCACGCGCGAGCGCCTCGACGCCGTCGGCACCGCCGATGTCGCCGCCACCCTCCAGGCCCTGGCGACCCCGTCCCGGCTGCGGATCCTGGCCCGCCTTCAGGAAGGGTCCTGCTCCGTCGGCGAGCTGGCCGAGGCCGTCGACATGGAGGCGTCGGCCTGCTCCCACCAACTGCGCCTGCTGCGCAACCTCGGCCTCGTCACCGGCGAACGCCACGGGCGCTCGATCATCTACGCCCTCTACGACAACCACGTGGCCGAACTGCTCGACCAGGCGCTCTACCACGTGGAGCACCTGCGCATGGGCATCCGCGACACGCCCGGCGCGGCTGCCGAGTAGGGGCCCTCTACTTCAGGCGGTCGAGCGCGTCCCGCAGGGCGTTCTCGACGACCTCCGTCAGCGCCGGGTGGATCCACAGCGGGCCCTCGGCCAGGTCGCGTGCGGAGATGCCCTGGGTCATGGCGAGGACCAGCGGCTGGATCAGTGTGGCCGCCTGGGGGCCGAGCACGTGTGCGCCGAGGAGCGAGCACGTGTTCCGGTCGACGAGCACCTTGCAGAAGCCCTCGGTGTCCTCAAGGGCCCACCCGTAGGCGACGTCCTGGTAGGCGCGGCGGCCGACCACATAGTCGAGACCCTGGTCCCGCGCGTCCCGCTCGGTGATCCCGACCTGCCCGATCTGCGGGTGGGCGAAGACGGCCGAGGGAACGACCGCGTAGGACATCTCGCGCGGCCGGTCCGGGTGCAGCAGGTTGTGCGCGACCACCGACGCCTGCCGGTTGGCGACATGTTTGAGCGGAGGGCCGCCGTCGGTGATGTCACCGAGGGCCCACACCCCGTCGACGCTCGTGCGCAGATGTGTGTCGACCTTGATGAGCCCGTGGTCGTCACAGGCGATGCCCGCCGCGTCGACGTGGAGCGAGTCCGTGTTGGGGCGGCGCCCCACCGCGACGAGCACGGTGTCCGCGCGGAGCCGTGTGCCGTCGTCGAGGACGACGGTCAGGTCGCCGGGGCTGCCCTCCAGGCCGGTGACCTCACGGCCGAACCGCAAATCCCAGCGGGACCGCACGTGGTCCGTGTACGCCCGGGACACCTCTTCGTCCTGCTCCCCCGACAGGAGCCGTTCGCTCTTCTCCACGACCGTGACCTCGGCGCCCGCCGTGTGGAACACGTGGGCCAGCTCGGCGGCGATGTATCCGCCGCCCACCACGACGAGCCGCTCCGGCACGGACGGCATCCGCATCACGGTGTCGGACGTCTCGTAGGGCAGACCCGACTCCGCGATCGGCGGCGGCACGACCGGACGGCCGCCGCCCGCCACGACGAACCGGTCGGCGGTCACCCGCTCCTCACCGGACTCGGTGGTGACGAGGAGCTCGCGGTCACCGGTGAAGCGCGCCCGTCCCCGGTACACCGTCACCCAGGACGTGTCACGTCTGCCCCGCTCCCCCTCCGCGGCCTGCGCGTCGAGCCGGCCGAACACCCGCTCCCGCACCCGCGGCCAGGAAACGTCCTGGAGCGGGGCCGTCACGTCGTGCCGCTCGCTGTCCCGGACCGTGTCGGCGACGTCGGCGGTGACGGAGAGCATCTTGCTGGGGATGCAGCCCGCGTTGAGACAGGTGCCGCCGAAGGGGCCCTCCGAGACGATCGCCACGTCCAGGTGGGCGAAGCGGTCGTCGACGACGGCGTTCCCGGAGCCCGTACCGATCACGACGAGATCATGATGTGCCATGGTGCATCAGTAGCCCCCGCTGCACATTTCATGCCCGCCCTGTCCGCTCACGGGGACTCCCGCAGGAACAGCGCGCCGCACGAGTGGCAGAACGGCTTCGCCTCCTCGGTGCCCCACGCCTCAGGCGGCAGTCGCGTCTCCATCGGGTCGATCTCCCGGCCGCACATCGCGGTCCGCTCGCCCTCGCGGACCATGTGCCATTCCTTGAGGCTGTCGCCGCCCGGCTCGGTCCGCTCGGCGATGATGCGATGCTCCATTGTCCTGTGCTCCTTGTCGTCGCTACGCGCTCTCGTCCAGGGTGATGACGACCTTGATGTCGTCGTCCTGTGCCGTGAAGGCCTCGGCGGCGCGTTCCAGGGGAACCCGCCGGGTGATCATCCGTTCCAGCCAGTCGCGGTCGGCGCGGGCGAGGGCGTCGGCGGCCTGCCGGTAGTGGCGCAGATTGGCGTTGACCGAGCCGACGACCGCGTCGTTCTCCAGGACGAGCTCGCGATTGAGGGCGCCCGCGTCGACGGTGATCCGACGGCCCTTCGGCGACACCCCGGTCAGACACACGACACCGAAGGCGGCGGTGCCCGCGATGGCCTCGAAGATGATGTGGCTGGCGCCGGTGGCCTCGATGATGACGTCGGGCCGGACCGACTCGACGGCCCGCTCGATGCCGTCGCTGTGGTACTTCGCCCCGAGCTCCCCGACGAGGTCCGGCTTCGGCCCGCTGTCGACCTGGTCGAGGACGTGCACGTCGAGGCCGCGCTCCACGCCGAGGAGCGCGGCGAGCAGCCCGATCGGGCCCGCGCCGGTCACGAGGACGCGCCGCGGGTCGAACCAGGCCCGCGCCCCGACCCGTTCCACCTGCTCCCACGCCTTGGCGACCACGGTCGTGGGCTCCATGAGCACGCCTACGCGGTCGAGCCCGGGGTCCAGCTTCACGGCGTAGTCGTGCTCGACCGTCCACACCTGGGAGGCGTAGCCGTCGCGCTGCTTGATGCCGCGCTCGGTGTAGTCGCCGTTGCGGCACATGTCGAACTCGCCGTGCGCACAGGCCGGGCAGGGCTCCGGGTCGGGCCGTCGCACCACGCCCACCACCAGGTCCCCGGCGCTGAACCCGCTCCCTTCCGGCGCCCGGCGCACCCGGCCGAGGGACTCGTGGCCGATGACGAGCCGGTCACGGCCGGGCGGCGCCCAGCCGTAGTCGCCCGCGACGATCTCCTTGTCGGTGCCGCACACGCCGACGGCCAGCCCGTCGACGAGCAGTTCACCGTCGGCGGGGACCGGTTCGGGTACGTCACCGACCTCCAGCGAGTCCGGGTGCTCGGGCCGGACGGTCACCGCGCGCATGCAGGGCTCCTTCGTCGTCGTCACGTCTCTTTCCCCCCGGCCGCTGCCACGTCGTCGTAGACCAGCAGTCCGTCGGGGCGCAGGCGCACGCCGGGCGTCGGCGGGTGCGGTACCAGACGCCCGTCGTGCATGAGGTGGTGGGCGGGGACCTTCCGGGCGACGACGGTGAAGTCCGCGATCAGCCGCCGGTGGCAGCGCCACCAGACCGCCTCGGCGCACATCACGGCCGTCCGCGTGCGGGCGGCGTCGGCGAGGAGGCGGTCCATGGCGGTGACGAAGCCGGGGTCGCGGGTGTGGGCGGCGTACCCCCGGAAGGAGTCGTTGCGCCAGATGACGTCCGGCGAGTCGGGCGGCGCCTTGCGGAAGCCTCCCAGCGCCTTCTCCCAGCGGTAGTCGATCCCCGCCTCGGGGAGCCACTCGGCGAGGCGGTCGCGGGCCAGATGCGGGTGGCGGCGGCTGCCCGGCCCGATCCGCACGTCCACCACCGAGCGCACCCCCGCGCCCCGCACCAGCTCGACGAGGCGTTCACGCTCCGCCGTGCCGTGCCCGAACGTCATTAGGTCCTCCGCTGTACCCGTGCTCACCTGCCGTGCTCCTCCGCGCCGTCCCGCCGTGCCGGGTCGACCAGCGAGGATCCGCGTCGAGGTGCTCTTCGGCCTTCCCGTCGGGGTGGCGGCGCCGCACGGCCTCGGACAACTCGCCGCCCTCGCCGTCCGCCCGGACACCCGCACCCATCGTCGGCCACGAACGGGGCGGGCGCACCCGGCGCGCCGCCGGCGGTGCGGTTTCCCGGGGCCGCGTGGCAGTCCCGGGAAACCCCGAGGCTGTGTTCCCAACCTCGCTCGCACGGTATCCCGGGGGCCGGTCCCCGGGGGCGTCGAGAGACGTGTGACCCCGCAGCGGTTCGGCGAACACCGTAGGGATAACGATTCGGCCACGACGGTGCCGGAGGGAGTGAAGTCGCGTCGTCGGGTGGATGGCCGGTTCCCGACGGTGGGACGATGGGTCCGCTGCATGCACCCCTGGGGGCCCCATGCGTACATCACAGACCGCTCGCGAAGGACCCGGGGCGGCGCGTGCCGCCGCCGTTGCGCCGCCTAGACGCGCCCCCGCGCGGGCATGAGGCGGGGTGGCCGCCGATCCGGGCGGGCGGTGCGGCCGGAGCCCGCGCATGACAGTACGCCGCACCCCCGACACACCCGGCTTCTTCATGGCGTTCGCGCTGACGGGTGAGCTGGACACCGGCAGCATCTGCGCGCTCTGCGAGGCGACGTCGCAGGTGCTGGCCGAGGGCAGCCGCCATCTGTTCGTGGACCTCTCCGCGGTCACCCGGTGCGACAACGCCACGTTCTACACGCTCCTCGGCATGCGCGACGCCCTCCACCAGGCGGGTGGCAGCCTCACCCTCGCCAACCCCAGCCGGTGCGTGGCCGACGCCCTGTCCCTCAGCGCCGTACGCGACCGGCTCCCCCTGAGCGACGTCCCCGCGTCGTCACCCCCGTACCGCTATCCGGCCCCCGGCGCCACGTACGCACTGACCTAAGCGGAACCGGGAACACCGCGGCGGGTCGCCCCGTTTGGCTTCGAGACCGCTGATCGCCCCTGCCCCACCACGACCGAAGGAGAGCCTTGCCCGAGACCTCGTCCGCCTCGCCCACCGTCACCGTCCCTCCTCTTGCACCGCTCGCGGCCCAGGCGGAACGCCTCATCGAACTCGGGGTGCACACACACGCGGGGATGTCCGCCGACGACGTGCGCACCTTCGCCGCGAGCGCGGGACCGTCCGACGGTGACGTGCTGCTCGCCGTCCACCCGGACCGCGTCCCCGCCTCGGTCCTCGCGCCGCTGCTGCGCCGCGGCGACAAGCCGGGCTTCGTCGTCACCGACATGGCCGACGTCGACGCGTTCTTCCCCCACGGCATCGAGCTGCCGGACGCGCCGCTCTACCTCGTCACCGGCGTCGACCGCGGCGACGACCTGGCCGACTGGAGCCCCGAGGAGGCGCTGCCCGCCCTCACCGGGAAGGACCGCACGCCGCTCCTGCTCAGCGAAGGCATCCACTGGGTGCTCCAGCAGCCCGCGGCGCTGGAGCGCAACAAGTGCTTCATGACCATCGGCTCCCGGCTGCGCAAGGCCGACGGCGCCCTGGACGCCCGCACCCCGGCCCTGTGGATCAGCAACGGCACGGGGCGGGACGGCCGCGAGCGGCGCGACGCGCCGAAGGTCGGCTGGTGCTGGTGGGGCAACCGGCACACCTGGCTGGGGTTCGGCTCGGCGACGGGCCGCCGGGCGGGCTCATAGGCCCGTAGCGGCTCCTGCCTGCCCGGGGCCCGTCCGCAGGTGGGTTCTCACTCGTCCGACACCCGGATGAGGATCTTGCCGTGGACGTGTCCTCCCTGGCTGAGCTCGAAGGCGTCGGCGACGCGCTCCAGGGGGAACGTCTCGGCCACGGGGACCCGGAGCTTGCCCTGGTCGGCGAGGTCGGCCAAGGCGCGCAGGCCCTCCGCGTCCGGGCGGGCCCACAGCCACTGACCGCCGGCCTCGACGACGTCGGGGTCGGCGATCGAGGCGTGCCGGCCGCCCTCGCGCAGGACCGCCTGCGTGATGTCGAGGACGCCGCCGACATAGTCGACGACCACGTCGACGCCGTCGGGCGCCAGCTCCTTGATCCGGTCGGCCGCGCCGTCCCCGTAGGCGACCGGTTCGGCGCCCAGCTCGCGCAGCCTGTCGTGGTTGCTCTCGGACGCCGTGGCGATGACACGCGCCCCGAGCGCCTTGGCGATCTGCACGCCGAACGTGCCGACACCGCCCGCCGCGTTGTGGATCAGCACCGTGTCCCCGCTGCCCGTGCCGAGCCGGGTCAGCGACTGGTACGCGGTCAGCCCGGCCAGCGGCACCCCGGCCGCCTCGCCCCAGCTCAGCGAGCGCGGCTTGGCGACGACGGCCCGCACGGGCAGCGTCACGTACTCCGCGAACGTGCCCGCGTGCACATAGTCCTTACGGGCGTACGCGTACACCTCGTCGCCCGCCGTGAACTCCGGGGTGTCGATGCCGACGCGCTCCACGACCCCGGAGACGTCCCAGCCCGGGATCACCGGGAAGAACGTGTCCATCATCGCGTCGAGGCCGCCCGACATCACCTTCCAGTCGACCGGATTCACGGCCGCGTACCGCACCCGTACGAGGACCTCGCCGGGCCCCACCTTCGGCACGGGCCGCTCGGTCAGCGTGAGGACGCCGTTGTCCCCGTACTTGTCGTAGGTGATGGCCTTCATCGTGGCCGTCTCGCTCTGGTCGTTGCTGCCCATGTCTCACTCCGGACGGACGCTTGCTCGGAAAGACTCCCGGTACCCATGTTTGCGGCAGCCACTCGACGCGGCCACCGCTGCCGCGGGCGGGTCAGGGCCGCTCGGTGATCCAGTGCCGCTTCGTCGTCCAGCCCTGGAAGCGTCTGGCCGGGGAGGCGGAGCCGGTGCCGTCGGTGCCGTCCGGGGCGAAGCGGAAGTCCGGGTCGGCCGTCGCCAGGCGCAGCCCCGCGCGGGCCGGGGCCAGGCGGGCGGCGACGTGGCCCGGGTGGCGTGCCGTCTCCTCGTCCGTCCAGTCCAGGAAGGCGCGCTGCGTGCGGGCCGGGCAGAGGGAGACGTAGAAGATCATCTGGCGCCAGGCATACGCCGCGTCCTTGACGGTGGCGAGCGGACGCGGGTTGCCCCGCACCCGGGCCACCAGTCGGCACACCGTGCGGTAGGCGTGGCGGGCGAGCTCGTCCCAGCCGGGGCCGGGCGCGATGCCGACGCGGTGGACCAGGGTGGCCAGATTGTGCGTGGTGAGGATCTGCGCCTGCTCGATCACCGTGCCGTTGACCGCGACCGACCGGGTGTCACCGGCCCCGGCCCGCGCCCTGCACAGCTCGGCGAAGCCCGGTGAGGTCCGGGACCGGCGGGTCCGGGTCAGGTCGGTGCCCGTCTCGGCGATGGCGAGGTTGCGGACGGCCGCGTAGTCGATGCCGTAGTACCGCTCGTACAGCGTGCCGGTGAGGAGTTCGGCCGCGACGCGGGCCGCCTGGAGGAACTTGGGGGTGAACGTCCCCATGAAGATGTCGGCGGCCAGCTCCTCGACGAAGGGCGCGCCGAGCTCCGCCTGCCGGGCGAGGACGGACAGTTCACGGACCAGCGGGTTGGGCAGGAGGGTGCCCGGAAACGCGCCCACCGCCAACTCGCCCACCTGACGCAGCACTTCACGCGCCGTGTCCTCGACCGCCTCGGCGTTCTGATGCGGGGCGAGGGCCTTCACCCACGGCAGTTCCTCCACCCGTATCTGATGGGCCAGATTGAGCAGGAGCAGGGAGCGGCGCGCCCGGAAGGCCCGGTAGTTCACCGCGACCAGGGTGCGCAGCGCGTCGTCGGCGTACGCCTCGGCGGTGGTGGCGGCGACCAGCTGCGGGACGAGTTCGGCGAGGACCTCCGCGGAGGGCACGACGCCGCGCTCCACGAGTACGTCGACGCTCGCGCTCAGCGAGGTCTCCACGGTGCGGCACAGGGCGTCCGGGACCGGCGCGCCCGCGAGCAGTCCGGTCGCCCGGCTCTCCTCATCGGTCACGGGAGCGGTCAGCGGGGCGACGTCGGCCGCACCCGCGTCCTGGGGCAGGGGTGCGATGCGGCGCAGCAGGAGCTGGGCGAACGCGTGGTGGGAGGGGAGCGCCGCCTGGGCCGCCTGACGGTCGCGCAGGGCGCGGAGCCGCTCCGAGCCGGGCGCGCCGCGACGGCGGACCATGGACGCGACGACGTGGCGCAGGAGACCGAGGCGCCGCGCGTCGAGGGCGCGGCCCGCGACGGTCTCCTCCAGAGCGCCGCGCAGGACGGCCAGGTTCTCCTTCGGCCTGCGGTGCTTGGTGCAGCGGGCGTGCTCGACCGCCAACCGGTGGTACCGGTCGAGCAGTTCGGCCGCGCGCCGCCGCCACGCCGCGTCCGGGGCCGACCGGAGCACCTGTCCGCTGTCGTCGGCCGTCTCCAGCCACAGCGCGAGCAGTTCGTCGCCGAAGGGCTGCCATACGGTGAGGGCCTCGCGCTGCGTCTCGACGGCGTCGTTCGGACGGCGCCGGGACAGGGTGTGCGCGGCGTCGCCCACGGTGCGGCGGTGGACGGCGCGGGCGTCGGGCGCCGGGGTCGCGGACGGCCGGGGCAGGAAGCGCAGCCGGTCAGCGAACGGCCGTACGGCGCCGACGAGTTCGACAGCCGCCTCCACCTCCCCCGCGCGCACGAGCCACGCCACCGTGAGCAGCACGGCCTCCTCGGGGACGGTCACCTCGTAGCGCCCGGAGTCAAGAAGCGCGCCGAGGCGGGCGAGCCCCGGCTCGGTGAGGCTGTACGCGAAGAGGGCGCCCCGGTCGGCGGGGACGCCCGCGGCGCGGGCCGCCTCGGTCTCGTACGGCAGCAAGGGGCCGGAGGCGCTCGCCTCGCCGGTGACGAAGCCGCCCCGGACGACCTTGGGGGTGATCCAGGCGGGCAGCCCGCGCACGGGGGTCCGCGACCCGATCGTGAGGGTTCCGGCCGCCATCCCCGCCAGCACGGCGCGCCAGTCCCGTACGCGCCTCTCGGCGCGGTCCCTCGCGGCGTCGTCCTCATGGGTCAGCGCGGTGACGAAGGCCTTGGCCAGTTGGTGGCGCGCGTACCCCGTGGAGACGACCGGTGCCGGCATCGGGGCGGGTCCGGAGTGCTGCTGTTCAGCGTCATCGTTCATAAGCCGGCGTGGCAGGTTCCGCCCCTGCGCCCTCCGGGTCCGGAGCCCGGTGCTCTGCTGCTGAGCTACACGCCGATGAACCGGGAGCGTAGGGGAGGTCAGCCGCGCCGCTCAACAGACTTTTCCGGTGCCCTCCCGGGTGGACGCGGCACACGCTTCCACCCTTGCGTGCCCGGTCGGGCCGGGTCGGATCCCGTTCGGTTTCCGGCCCGGCCCCACCAGGGCGCTCCCTCGCTGGGGGAAGATCGTCAGCGCGCCGCGACCTGGGGTGTCGCGCTCCAGGCACCGGTGGCGTCCTGGTCCGCCAGACCGTGCGTCGCCAGGGTCTGGAGGTGGCGGGTGACGGTGCGCGGGGTGAAGCCGACCGCCTCGCTCACCTCCTCCACCGTCCAGGCACGCTCCGGCGTCGCCTGCCGCAGCCAGGACCAGGTGGTGTGGGTCGTCCGGTTCAGCTTGGCGATCACCTCGGCGTCGGCCCCGCCCCGCTCACCGTCGAGGCGCGGTTCGGTGGCCGGGGCCGGGACGGCCGGGGCCTGTCTGCGCGCGCCTTCCGGTGTCGCGGGGGTCGGGTCCGGGCGGGACGGGCTGCCGACCGGGCGGGGCGTCCGGTTGACCGTCCGGTGCCTGCGGCCCTTCTTCTTGCTCTTCTTGTTGCTCCTCTTGATCTGCTTGCTCGTACGCGTCAATGCGGCGCCTCTCTCTTCATCGAACAGGTGTCAGACACACAGACCAACGAGACAGGGGTGCGAGGGGCACGCCATGGGCGCGGGGACGGAGCGTGAACGTGAAGTCGGCGGACAGCCTGCCCTCCAGGCGGACCGCCGAGACGAGACGGCCCTGCCGGATCAGCCGCCCGACCTCGGCCCGCGCGAGACCGCACCCCTCGGCGATCAGCCGTGTCGGCCGGACGGGTACGGGCGCCGCGAAACGCACCGCGACATCGAGGGGTTCGCGGCGTTCACCGCGCGGGTGGGCGGGTTCGCCGGTGTCGAGGCGCCAGGCACCCTCCCAGTCGAGGGTGACGTGGTTGCGGCGCCGTACGGCCGGGTCCTGGAGCAACTCCGCCGCCAGCGCGGGGTCGTTGGCGTGCATACGGTCCAGCAGCGCGGGCCGCACGGAGCGGACGGGCCTGCGCTCCAGGACCGTCAGCTTGGCCGTCTCGCCGCACCGGGTGCAGAGCGCGAGGAGCCAGGCGTCGATGCGCTTGTGGTGGGCGTTGACACGGAACTTGCCGTCCGTCCGGAAGCCCGCGGACGCGGACGCGGACCCTGCCGCACACGTGGGACAACGACGCCGGACGAGAGGAAGACAGGTGGGTGTGACCCACCAGGTCGTGAGCACAGGAACGCACCGTTCTCGGTGAGACGGGACCGCAGCGGAGAGCAGCGCGACACGTGGGCGCGGCGCGCGACCGGTCAGCGTTCGGGGTGTCTCACGAGGTGTACAACGGCACGTCCTCACAGGGGTGTCGGGCGGTGTGGTCCGGCAGCACCGTAGCTTGCGTCAGCGGCGGGCTCCACCGCTTTTCCGGGGTGCGGCCCCGGCCCGCGCACGGGGGCGTACGACGCGGTTCGCGGCGGTCTTCTGCATCAGCCCGTACGCCAGGACCGGCATGAGCAGATGCGGTTTGTCGGGCAGCGCGGTGGTGAGCAGGACCGCGCTCGCGCTGCTGTTGTTCATGCCGCAGGCCAGCGTGAGGGAGGACGCCACGGGCGGGTCGAGGCGCAGGGCGCGGGCGGTGAGGCGGCCCAGGGCGAAGGAGAACGCGCAGACCAGCGCGGCGACGGCGACCGCCGCCAGGAGCAGCAGGGGGCGCGGCCGGGCCAGGAAGGAGCCGAGGGCGCCGCTGGCGTTCACGTAGGTCAGCAGCAGTGAGCCGGCGAGGGCGGCGGGGGCGACGACGGAGGAGAGCCGTTCGGTCCAGCGCGGCGGCGACAGCAGGCGGCACAGCAGACCCGCCGCGCAGGGCAGCACCACCGCGCCGAGCGTGGAGCCGCTGTGCAGGCGCTGTCCGGCGGCGGCGAGCGTGTGCGCGTAGCCGCCCGACAGGAGCGGGGAGAGGAGCGTGACGGTCAGGGGGATGGTGAGGGGGCTGAGCAGGGTGGAGGTCAGGACGAGGGCCACCATGGTCGGCTGGTCGCCCTGGCCCTTGCCGGTCCATACGGTGGCCCCGGCCGCGACCGGCATCGCCACGATGAGGATCATCGCGGTGACCAGACCGCTGCCGCCGTCGCTGTCCGGTGACTGGCGCAGCAGGAGGACGACGGGCGGGATGATCAGCAGCGGGGCGGCCAGGTGCAGGCCGATCCCGGTGAGCAGGATGCCGGGCCGTCGTGACAGCCGCCCCAGTGTCCGTACGTCCACCTGGAGTCCCGCCGCGAACAGCACCAGGGCGAGCAGACAGGCGGCGCTCCGGACCGGCAGCGCGCCCGCATGCGCGAGAGCGATCGTGTGCGGGCGGCGCAGCCACTCCCCCGGGCCGGGCGCGAGCAGCGCGGCGAGGTAGGCGGCGGTGACGGCCCATCCGAGATGTCGGCGCAGCAGGTGGGTGGCTCGTTCGCCGGGTGCGGTCATGACGCCTCCGCCGGGTCGTGCGGGGCCGGTGCGCGTGCGGGGGTGAGGTCCTGGGGCAGCCACCAGGCGGCGGCGCACAGGCACCCGCCGGCCCATGCCGCGGCGAACAGCCACCCCGCCAGCACGTCCGTGGCCCAGTGCACGGCGAGCACCGCGCGGCTCACCCCCACCAGCAGGCCCCACAGGACGACCGCGCACATCAGCGGGGTGCCGCCGCGTGGCGCGCGCAGGCGTACGGCGATGAGCAGGATGCCCGCGGTCAGTGCGGCGGTGGTGGTGTGCCCGGAGGGGAACGCCCAGCCGGACGCGTGGCCCGCCCAGTCGGCGGCCGGGGGGCGCGGCCGGTGGACCAGGAGCATGACGGTGAGACGCAGGGCCTGTCCCCCGGCGAGGCAGAGCAGGCCGAGCGCCGTGGCGGTGAGCCGTTGCCGTGCGGAGCGGCCCACGAGGCAGCCGGCCAGGACGACGAGGGCGTAGGGGACGACGCCGGTGCCGGTGGCGGTGACGCCGCGCGCCAGGGCCACGGTCTCGGCGGAGCGGTGGCCGAGGAACCAGTGCAGCGCGTGGGTGTCCTGGTCGAGCGGGGCGCCGTCGCGGCCGACGACGATCATGGTGAGGAGGCCGAGGGCGGCCCCGGCGCCGAGCCCGACGCTGCCCGCCAGGTCGGCCAGGTCGCGGCGGTTCACGGTGACGCCGCGAGGAGCAGGGGCCGCAGCCGGGTGGCGGCGAGGTTTCTGGCCAGGGACGGGCGGCGGCGCAGCAGGGTGGTGCCGGCCAGGGCGGTCAGGGCGCCGACGGCGGCTCCGGCGAGGACGTCGTGCGGGTAGTGCGCGCCCACCCAGACGCGGGAGACGGCCATCGCGGCGGCGGCGAGCACGGCGAGGGCGCCGAGGCGGCGCGAGACGCACCACAGCGCCACCGCGGCCGCCGCGGCGAGCGCGGTGTGGTTGCTGGGGAAGGACCAGTCCCCGGGCGCCGGGCACGTCTCCAGGGTGGCGAGGCGCAGGGTGCGGCAGGGGCGGTCCTCGCGCACGGCGGACTTCAGCGCGAGGTCCACCGCGAACGCCGCGACGACGAGGACGGGGGCGGCGAGCGCGAGCAGCGCGGTCTCGGCGTCGGTCCGGCGCGCCCGCCACCAGCCCCAGGCCATGAGCACGGCGAACAGGAGCAGCCCGTACGTGGACCAGTCGGCGACCGCCGTGTCCAGCCACCCGGGCGCGCGCCCGGCGAGCCGCACCACGTCCGCGTAGGCCGGGCCGTCGAGGTGCGGGGGGCGGGTGTCCGGCGTCGCGGCGGCGAGCTGAGACGATAGGTGGTGTATGGCTGTGGTCATCGTCGTGTGCCCTCGCGTCGTGGTCGTTCGTCGTCCGCGTTGCGTCCGTGACCGGCCGGGGCCGTGGCACATCGCGGTGACCGACTACAATGATGTAGACGGTCTACGTGACTGTAGACGATAACGGGGTGAGGAACGTTCCATGACCACATCGGGTGAAGGTGACGAACGCCGCCCGGCGGGCGAGCTGGAGGCGGCCGTCATGGCCGCGCTGTGGGCCGCCGACGGCCCGCGCACCCCGGGCCAGGTGCAGGCCGGTCTCGCCCGTGACCTGGCGCGGACCACGGTGACGACCATCCTCACCCGTCTGTACGAGAAGGGCATGGTCGGCCGCGAACGCCAAGGTCGCGGCTATGCGTACTTCCCCGTGCAGGACGCGCCGGGCCTCACCGCACGCCGTATGCACTCCGAGCTCGACCGGGACGAGGACCGCGCCTCCGTCCTTGCGCGTTTCGTCGCCCAGCTCTCCCCCGACGACGAAGAGGTGTTGCGCCGGCTCCTCGAGGACGACGGCTCGTGACGCCGCTGCTCCTCCTCGCGCCGCTGCTGCTGCCGTTCACGGCAGCGCCGCTGGCCCGCCGCGCCGTACGCCGCCTGGCCCCCGTCACGGCCGTGTACGTGCTGACCGCCAGCGCGCTCGCGCTCGCCGGTGCCTCGGTCGTCGCCCTCGGCACCCTCGTGCTCGCGGGCCTGCTCACCCTGCCCGGCATGGCCGCGCTCGCCGAGCTCGTCCACCCCCTGAGCACACCGTCCGGGCTGCTCACCCTCCCCGTCGCCGCCGCGGCCACCGGGGCGCTCGCCGTCAGCGCCTGGACACTGACCCGCTGGGCGGTGCGCCAGCTGCGCGCCTTCCGTACGGCGACCCGGCAGGCGGACCACCGGCCCGTCGCGGGCGACCTCTGCGTCATCGAGTCGCCGCACCCCGACGCCTACGCGCTGCCCGGCAGGCCGCACCGGATCGTGGTCACCACCGCGATGCTGCGCAGCCTCGACGCCGCCGAGCGCGACGCCCTCCTCGCCCACGAACGCGCCCACAACCGGGGCGGCCACCACTACGTCCTGGCCGCCGCCGAACTGGCCGCCCACTGCCACCCCGCCCTGCGCACCACCCGCACCGCCCTGCGGCTCGCCGTGGAACGCGCCGCCGACGAGGCCGCCGCCCGCGCCACCGGGGACCGGCGCCTGACCGCGCGGGCCGTCGCCCGCGCCGCGCTCGCGGGCCGGGGCACGCCCTCCGTCCGGCCGGACTTCGCCCCGGCCGCCGCGACCGGGCCCGTTCCGCAGCGGGTCGCCGCGCTCCTCTCCCCCGCCACGCGGCCCCGCGCGGCGGCCTGGCTCGCCGCGTCCCTCGCCGCCTGCGCGCTCCTCGCCGTCACCACCGGCGCCGACGGCGCCCTCGTCCTCCACCACGCCGTCGAGGTCGCCCAGGGCGAGGCGAGCCGCTGAGCCGTGCGCCGGAGTGGCACCGCCGCGCCGGGGCACTCGTACGCGGACGGCTTCACAGGGAAGCCGAAGGGAGGCGGGCGCTGTGGAGATCTCCGGAATCATCACCGCGATCGTGATCGGCATCGTGATCGGGCTTCTGGGGCGCCTGGTGCTGCCCGGCCGTCAGCGCATCGGCATTCTGTGGACGATCGCGGTCGGTATCATCGCGGCCCTCGTCGGCACGGCCCTCGCCGGTGCCTTCGGCGTCGCGGACACGGCCGGGATCGACTGGATCGAACTCGCCATCCAGGTCGGCCTCGCCGCCGTCGGCGTGGCGGGCGTCGAGCAGCTCAAGGGCCGCCGCTGACACCTACGTTCACCCTCGTTCCAGGGTCACCAGCGCAAAGCCGCGGAACACCTCGCCCCGGTCCACCACCTGTGTGGTGAGCCGGGGCTCGGTCATGGCCGCCCTGAAGTGCGCGAGGACCTCGTCCCAGCGCGGGTCGTCGCGGCCGACCGGCCGGGGCGTGCCCTCACCGTCGATCAGGCACGGCACCAGACCGCAGCGGCCGACACCGCCCCCGGCGTCGTCGAACTCGGCGAGCGCCACGGCGGTGATCCGGGAGGCCGGGTGGAAGGGGTACGCGGGGCTGCTGTCCGGCCGCGGATAGAAGCCGTACGGGCCGAACGCCGCCTCCAGCTCGGCCGGGGTCGCACGGTCCACGTCCACGCCGTGCGCCCGGAGTTCACCGGGGAAGCGCGGCATGTCGAACACGAGGTGGCCGAGGCCGTAGAGGACCGGCGTGTCCCCGAGGAACTCGGCGC
Source organism: Streptomyces sp. NPDC046939 (assembly GCF_040644575.1). Lineage (NCBI taxonomy): Bacteria > Bacillati > Actinomycetota > Actinomycetes > Kitasatosporales > Streptomycetaceae > Streptomyces > Streptomyces sp. NPDC046939. Next base: position 245,562 of record NZ_JBEYWV010000001.1, on the reverse strand, counting down.
CGCGCCACAGGTGGTGATGGTGGCCGAGGACGAGATCGGCGCCCGCGCCGCGAGGAGTTCGGCGCAGAACCGCTCGTGCTCGGTGATCACCCACGGCCGGGTGTGGTCGCCCCAGTGCACGCTGACCACGACCAGCCCCGCCCGGGCGCGGGCCCGCGTGACGGCCTCCTCGACCGCCGCCCAGTCCCGCTCGTCCAGGACCGACACCACCTTCGCGGGGACACCGGGGCAGATGTGGCCCGGCAGCGGCGCGGTGTAGCAGTCCTCGGCGCGCAAGGGCGCGATCCCCGGTGTCGCGGGGCCCGCCTGCGCGCCGACCGGCAGGACGGACGCGCAGGCCACCACCGCGATCTCGGCGCCGCCGACCGGGACCACCGCGGGGCGCAGCGCCTCCGCGAGGTTCCCGCCGGCCCCGGCCGTGGTGACGCCCCGCGCCGCGAGGGCCGCCACCGTGTCCTTCAGACCTGCGTGACCGGCGTCCATGGCGTGGTTGTTGGCCAGCGACATGACGTCGAAGGCCGCGAGCGGCGCGGCGTTGGCGGTCGCCACCACGGTCGACGCGGTCATGCCGGGCGCCACGGGGTGCGTGTCGGTGAGGACGCCCTCGAAGTTGCCGAAGACCAGGTCGGCGCCGTCCAGGACCGGCCGCACCGCGTCGAGCGCGCGCCCCGGGTGCTCCCGGTCGACCAGGACGTCCCCGACCGCCGCGACGATCCTCGTGCTCATGCCCGCATGAGCTGGTCGGCGACGGCGCTCCACAGGGTGTGCCGGGCCACGAGGGCGCGGCGCACGGTGACCGCGCACTCGGCCCACTTGTCGTGGTCGTCGGCGCAGAGGTCGATGAGCATCTGCATCGCCATCGGGGTGTGCTGCTCGCCGTCGAGGTCGATGTGGCGGACCAGGTAGTCCTTGAAGGTGGCGAGCTGAGGCTGGGCGTCCTCGATGCGCAGGACGCGTTCGAACATCTCCGGGATCAGGTCCTCGCGGCCGAACGCGAAGGCCGCCGCCTGCGCGTGGACGGGCGCGGACTCGATGATGTCCCAGGTCCCGGCGACGAAGTCGACGGCGGCCTGCGGCGCCTCGGCGAGCTTGAGGGCCTCGGGTACCGGGGTGCCGGCCCTGAGCCGGTCGACGAAGGAGTGGATGGGCGCGGTGTCGGCGCCCGCCTCGGCCATGGCGCGGAGGTAGAGCTCGAAGTGGCTGAGGTAGCCGTCGCCGAGTTCGTCGCTCTCCTCCGTCAGGACGATGTCGTTGATGAGGCGGCGGCTGGTCGTCGGGCCCTGCGGCACCCAGGGCACGCCGACGCAGGTCAGCTCGCGTTGCAGGCTCTTCAGGAGGGACATGAAGTCCCAGACGGCGAAGACGTGGTGCTGGAGGAAGACCCGGATGCGGTCGAGCCGGTCGAGCCCGTCGTACATCCGGTGGTTCACGATCAGCAGGCGGTCGGGCTCGACGGCCAGGTGCAGGCCGGTGAGGCCGGGGTGGGTGCGGTTCCAGTGGTAGCGGTCGGACATCATGCCGGGCTCCGGTCCGAAGAGTCGGGAGAGGGGTGAGGAAGGGGCCTGCCGCCGTCCGGGCGGCCGGGCGCGGTGAGCGCGTCGAGGCGGAGGCGGATCTCGGCGAAGGCCGCCCGCCAGCTCGCCGGGGCGTCGATCCGCAGCCCCAGACGGGCCAGTTGCAGGTGGGGCGGTTCGGTGCCGCCCGCCCGCAGGAACGCGGTGAAGTCGGCGCCGAACGACGCCGGGGCGGTCCGCCGCCGGGCGTGCAGGCCGACCGCCGCGAGCCACGCGAACGTGTAGGCGTAGTTGTAGAAGCGGCCCTGGAACAGGTGCGGGATCCGCATCCAGCCCAGGCGGTGCAGGGCGCCGGGCGCGAGGGAGGTGCCGTAGGTGGCCCGGTGCGCCGTCTCCCAGAGGTCGCCGAGCGCGGCGGCGTCCAGGACCCTGCCCCGGCCGCGCAGCTCATACGTGGCCTGCTCGAAGGAGGTGATGAGCGCCTGCCGGAAGACGGTGGTCACGCAGCGGTCGAGCCACAGCTCGGCCGCCGCCTCGGCGCGCCGCGGGTTCCGGTCGGCCATGAGCCGGTCGAGGACGGCCAGCTCAGCGAAGCACGCGGGTACCTCGGAGAGCGCGGTCGGGGCGTCGTAGACGAGTGCGGGCTGTTCCTCCGCCGCGAGGACGAAGGCGACGGCGTGGCCGAGTTCATGGGCCAGGTCGAGGACGTCGGCGGGGCGCCCCTCGTAGCTGACGAGGACGAAGCAGGTCCGCTCGGACGGGACCGGCAGGGAGAAGGCGCGGGAGACGCGGCCGGGGCGGGCCACGGTGTCGATCCGCCCCTCCGCGACGACGCGCCGGGCGACGCGGGCCATCTCCGGCGACACCCGCGCGAAGGCCGCGCAGATGATCTCGATGGCCTCCGGCAGCTCGATCGGGCCCCCGGGCGGCGCGGTGAGCGGCGCCCGCTCGTCCCAGGGCGCGAGGACCCGTACGTCGAGCCGGTGCGCCTTGTGCCTGAACCACCGCTCGGCGAGCGGGCTGTGACGTTCCGTCTCGGCGAGCATGTGGTCGACCGTGGCCGGGTCGAGCTGATGGTCGAGGTCGCTCAGGGCGCGGGGGTGGCGCACACCGCGCAGCCCGTCCGTCGCGAGCCGGTCGGCGACCAGGGTGTCGTAGGCGAGGGCGAGGGTGGCGGCGTGCGGTTCCAGGCCCTCGGCCAGGGTGGTGTACGCGGTCCTGCGCACCGCCGGGTCCGGGTGGGCGATCCCGTACAGGGCCTCGTCGTAGGGGGCGAGCAGCCGGTCGTGCAGGAGGCCCCACGCCTGGGCGAGGGGTTCGCGGGCCGCGAGGAGCGCCTCGTCCCGCTCGGGGAGGCGCACGGCGGACGCCTGCCGCGCGGTGCGCAGCAGGTGGCGGTAGGTGGCGAGGCCCGTTGCGCCGAGCAGCCGCTCGGCGCGGGCCTCGGGCAGCGCCTGCCACTCGGTGTCGAAGAAGCGGAGCGCCCGGTCGACGGTGTCCGTCACCTCGTCCGCCTCCAGGGCGAGCTGGGCGCCCTTCTCGCCGTACACGTCCAGGGCCTGGTGGAGCGCCGCGTACGCCACCAGGTGCAGCAGGCCCGCGCGCGCCTCCCCGAGGTCGCGCAGGAGCCGTGCGAGATCGCGCGGGGTGAGGGAGGCGACGCGGCCGCGCCAGCGTTCGGCGCAGCCACGCGCGCGTGCCGCGACGGCCGGTCCGTCGGGCGGTGGCGCAAGGGACGTCAGATCCCATCGCACGGCCCGCTCACCCCTCCGGCCGGACGGCGCGCAGCGTGAACAGCAGGGGCAGCTCGCCCTCGACGTGCGAGGGGAGCCGGTACCTGCCGTCCTCGTGGCGCTCCAGGTAGGGCAGGACGGCGAACTGCGCGGAGGGGAACTCGTGCAGGAACTCAAGGCGCAGGCCCGCGTCGACCACGCTGGTCACGATCGAGCCGAGCGAGTGGGCCCAGGTGTAGCCGGACTCGGTGACGTCGTCGGAGGAGTCCGTGTAGGTGCCGTGCAGCTCGTGCGCGATGGGCTCGGGGCGGTGGAAGTACGGGTAGCGCAGGACGGGTTCGCGGGCGTCGTCGTCGAAGTCCAGGGTGTGCAGGACCGGGTGGTACTCGGTCACGTACAGGACGCCGCCCGGCGCGAGGAGTCGGGCGGCCGAGCGGGCCCACCGGGCGATGTCCGGCAGCCACACGACGGAGCCGCACGACACGTAGACGATGTCGAAGGAGCCGTCGAGCGACTCCGGGAGTTCGTCGACGCGAGCGCACAGGAACTGTGCTCGCAGGTCCGCCTCCTGCGCGAGTTTGCGGGCCTGGTCGATGGCGGCCGGGGAGAAGTCCACGCCGGTCACGCGGGCGCCGCGGCGGGCCCAGCTCAGGGTGTCGAGGCCGAAGTGGCACTGGAGGTGGATCAGGGAGCGTCCCGTGACGTCCCCCAGTTCGGCGGGTTCGAAGGGTTGCAGGGTGGAGCGGCCGCGCAGGAAGCCCTGGACGTCGTAGTGGCCGCTGGTGACGTGGAAGCCGGTCCAGGTGTCCCACAGGTCGCGGTTGCGCTCGACGCAGCGGCCCGGGTCCTCGGGCGCGCGCGTCCGCACACGGGGTGTTCGCATCGGGTCGTCCTCCCCCTCTTCCGGTGAGGTCCCGGTCAGGCCGCGGCCGAGGCGGGCAGGTGGGAGCAGACCGGGCAGTCGGGGCGGCGGCTCCAGCGCTCGGACTCGCGCGGCACCGCGTCGTCGAAGTACGCCTCCATGAGCCGGCCCTGCGAGGTGGAGGGCGCGATGCCGGTGGAGAGTCGGACGACCTCGGCGAGCACGTGCGCGGTGTACAGCGTGACGAGCGCGCCGAACGCCGACATGTCCTCGGGGAAGCGGGGCTCGGAGCCGTGCGTCTCGGCCCACTCGGTCTTCTTGGCGCTCAGCTCCGCGAGGACGGGGTCCCGCTCGGCGACGTCGGCCTTCCAGCACTCCACGCAGCCGGTGACGCCCGGGATCATCGTGTAGTAGGCGATGCGGCGGCTGTCGACGCCCCCGGTGATCAGGGTCGCGCCCGCCTCGACACACGCCTGGTTGATCCAGTTGACGACCTGCATCTTCGGCATGTCGACGGCCGACAGGACGAGGTCGCGGCCCTCGACCACGGCGAGCGCCTCCTCGGCGCTGCCGATGTAGGTGGAGCGGGTGTCGAGCTTGAGCAGCGGGTCGTAGGCGAGGATGCGTTCGGCGGCGACCTCGATCTTCGCGCGGCCGATGTCCTCCTCGCGGTAGAGGATCTGCCGGTTGAGGTTGGACAGCTCGACGGTGTCGAAGTCGACTACCCGGATGTCGCGTACGCCGAGGCCGACGAGGTCGTACAGCATGTGGCTGCCGACGCCGCCGAGGCCGAGGAGGACGACGCGGTAGTCGCGCATCCGGCGTTGCAGCTCGTACTTGCTGGTCTCCAGGGAGCTGTAGTTCTCCAGGAAGCCGAGGTTGCGCTTCCAGCGCTCCAGGTGGTGGGCGTCGAGGCCGGTCTCGGCGGCGCCGTCCTCCAGGAGCCCGGCGGCGGCGAAGTCCCGTACGGCCTGCTCCACCTCCCGCTCGGTGACGGCGGCGTCCTCGGCGCGCAGCGCCTCCACCACCTCCGGTACGGTCCTGGTGCCGTCGAGCAGGTGGACGAACGCCGCGACGGCGCCGTTCTCGTCGGCCAACTCGATGTTCTTTCCGGGCAGTTGGATGTGGATCTGGCCGGCCACGCGGTACACCGGCAAGGTCGGCTTGATCCGTGGTCGGGTCCGGTGCGGCTGGTGCTGGCTCATGGTGCGTCCCCCGTAGGCGGTGGTGGGCGGGTGTCGGAGGCGGGCGTGCGGCGCGGGCCGCACGCCCGCGACGTTCATCAGGTGGCGACGGCGCGGCCGGCGATGCTCGTCTTGCGGGTCTTGAGGACGATCGACATGCTGTTCACCTCCCCGGCGAAGTAGTTCCGACAGGTTCCACAGTGCGGAAGGCGGGAGGCTCCGGGGTATTGGCACATACCCCAGGTTCGTGCCGCCGTCAGGTGCCCGCGGCGGCCCGGACGACGACGCTGGCGAGCGCGGCGCGCGAGGGGACGCGGAGCTTGGCGAAGGCGTGCGAGAGGTGCATCTGCACGGTCTTCTCGGTGACCTTCAGACGGTGTGCGATCTGCCGGTTCGTCAGCCCCTCGCTGACGAGGAGGGCCACCTCGCCCTCGCGCCGGGTGAGCAGTTCCACGCCGTCCTCGCGCGCGGTGGGCCGGGCGGCGCGGCCAAGGACGCGGCGCCGCTCGGTGGCCGCCGTACGGGCGAGGGCGCGGGCTCCGCAGCTCGCGAACACCCGCTGTACGGAGACGAGTTCGGCGGCGGCGCGGCGCGCGTCCCCGCCGGCGGCGAGCGCGGTGGCGGCGAGCAGCCGGGCGCGGTGCGCGTCGACGACCTGTCCGGCCGCGCCGAGCCCCTCGCAGGCGGCCATGGCGGTGCCGTACGCCGTCTCGGGGTGCTCGGCGGCGAGCAGATGGGCGCGCGCCAGCAGGGCGAGCCCCGTGCGGCCCGGCAGGTCGAGGGGGCGGGCCTCCTCCATGGCCCGCCCGGCCCAGTACGCGGCCACGTCCGCGCGCCCCGCGCTCAGCGCGGCCCGCGTCAGCAGCTCGCACCAGTCGACCCGCGACCACCGGTCAACCTCGCCGAGTCCGGGACCGCCCGCGTCGCGCACGGCGGCGAGACAGGCCGCGGCGTCCCCCGTGGCGAGCCGCGCCTCGGCGACGGCGTGCACGACCGACGCCCCGAACCAGGCGTCCGCGCCGGGCGCCCGCCCGTCCAGCGCCTCGTCACCGGCGCGGAGCCCGGCGTCGTGGTCGCCGGTGGCGACGGCGATCCGGCTGAGCAGGGCGAGCGCGCCGGACCGCGCCTCCTGCGACCCGCACCGCACCGCGAGGTCGAGCGCCTCCGTGGCGGCGGCCTCCGCCTCGCCGAGCAGCCCGGACAGCTGGGCGGCGAACGCGCGGGCCGTCAGCAGATGCGCCAGGGCGAAGTCCCGTACGGAGCCGCGGGCCAGGGCCACCGCCCGGTCGAGGTGGCCGAGCGCGTCCCGCTGCCGTCCGAGCAGCGCCTCGCTCCAGCCGAGCCAGACGGGGGCGTCGAGCTGGCGCACCAGGTGGCCGTCGAGCAGCCCGTCGAGGTGGGCGGCGGCGGACGCGCCGTGCTCCCGGGCTGTGGCGGTGTCCCCGGTGAGGACGCCGGTCAGGGAGAGCAGGGCGTGCGCGGCCGCCGCGCGGGGGCGGTCGCCGGACCGCTCGGCGTCGGCCAGGGCGCGTCCCGCGCGGGTGGCGCAGTCGGCGGCCCGGCCGTCCGCCAGCTCGGTGCGGGCGAGCGCGAACTCGAGGACGCCGGCCTCCTCGCCGTCCCGGGCCCCGCGCAGGGCGCACGTCAGGAGCGAACGGGACTCCGCGCGCCGCCCCAGCGACCGCTCGGCGAAGGCACACGCGGCGACCGCCTCGGCATGGCGCCCGGCCGGTTCCCGTGGCAGCTCCGCGAGGACCGCGTGCAGCAGGTCCCGGCTCTCCCGCAGCCGCCCGACGGCGCCGAGAAGATGCGCGAGGCGCAGCCGGAGGTCGATGCGCGGGCCCTCGGCGTCCGCGGGGAGGAGCCGCAGCGCGGCCCGCAGCCAGCGGACCGCGCACTCGGGTTCCTCCAGGCGTATCCGGTGCGCGGCGTCCGCCAGAACGCGTACGGCCTCCAGGTCGCCCGCCCGGCCCGCGTACTCCAGGTGGCGGGCGCGTTCCGGCAGCTCCGCGCGGGCGCGGGTGAGCGCCGCGGCGACGGCGGTGTGCACGGCGACGCGCCGGCCCGGCGGGGTCGAGCGGTGCACGACGTCCCGCAGCAGCGGGTGGCGGAAGGTGAACGTGCGGGGTTCCGCGGCCGGGCGGACCAGGTCCTCCCCGACCAGTTCGTCCAGGGCGGCGAGGACGGGCAGCTCGTCGGCGCCGACCGCGCCCGCGACCAGCTCGCAGGTGAACGAGGTGCCGATGACCGAGGCGGCGCGGGCCACCTGCCGGGCCGTCGCGGAGACCCGCGCGAGGTCCCGGGCGACCTCGGCCTCGAACGCGGCGGTGACGTCGTCGCCGCCCTTCCCGGCGCGGGCCAGGAGCCGTAGGTGGAGGGGATTGCCGTCGGCCGCGCGGTACAAAGCCCGCCAGTCCCCGGTGAAGGGGCCCGTCAGGCGCTCGGCGTCCTCGGGGGTGAGGGGGCCGAGCGGTCCGAGGGCGATGCGCTCGACGCCGAGTCCGCCGGTCAGCGCGGTGCCGAGGAGCGCGCGCAGCGGGGGCGGCGCCTGCCGGTGGCGGTAGGCGAGGGCGAACAGCACCGGGGTGCGGGGCGGGTCCCGGAACAGGGCGTCGAGCGTCGCGACGCAGTCCGCGCCGGCCCGTTCGAGCCCGTCGAGGAGGACGACGAGGCCGCCGGGCGGGGTGACCGACTCCAGCCGCTTCCTGAACCGCGCCGCCTTCGCACCCGTCCCGCCCATGGGGAGGCGGCACACCTTCGCCGACGGCGCCGTCGCACGGTCCCTGGTCCGTCCCGTCCGCACCCGGCAGCCGCCGGCCGCCGCGATCCGGCCGAGCTCGGCCAGCAGCCGTGTCTTGCCGATGCCCGGTTCACCCGTGATCTCCACCGCCTGGCCCGCCCCGTCGCCGAGGCGGGCCACCGCGCGCGCGAGCGCGCGGCGCTCCGCCGCGCGGCCGATCAGAGGCTCCGATGTCTGCGCCACTTCCGTCCTCCCCGCATGGACGTACCGCGGGCGCCTCGCCGACTGCGGGGGCGCCCGCGCCGATATCGGGGATACGGGCGCGGGACGGCCCGCGTTCAGCGACCGGCCCGCGAACCCGGGGCGCGGCTCAGCCCTTCAGCGTCACGTCCTGCTGCTGCACCGCGTGGAAGTGCGGCAGCGGGATCAGCCCGTGCATGCGCATCTCCATCAAGGTGGCCTCGACGTGCGCGACACCGGGCTTGACCTTGTCCGCGTCCGAGAGCGTGTGCGCCTTGCCGCTGTTCTTCCACGTGTGCTCGGCGCCGTCGCACATCGCCGTCGAACCGCCGATGCCGTAGCGCGTGTTGCCGCTGCCCTGCTTGACGGAGGAGGACACGAAGGTCACGGAGGTGCTCTTGACGCAGCGGTAGGTGCCGGACAGGGTCACCGTGCCGTCCTCGGTGATCTGCCCGACCGGGTCGACCTTGACGTACTCGGACGGTTCGGCGGCCGTCGCCGCCGGGGCGGCCAGCAGGAGCGAGACACCGAGGGTCGTGCCCAGGACAGGGCGGAGCCGAGACGACATGGAACATCCTCCTAGATTTCGGGAACCTCCATTCATATCGGTCACGCGCCGCGGAATCGCCGCCCGTCACTCTTTCGGCGGCGAGTCCGTAGCGCGTCTGACGCAGTCGGGTCAGCTCGCTGAGCGGTGGGCCGCGATCACCTTCTGGTACCAGCGGTAGCTGTCCTTCGGGGTGCGTTCCTGGGTCGTGTAGTCGACGCGGACGATGCCGAAGCGCTTGGCGTAGCCGAGGGCCCACTCGAAGTTGTCCAGGAGCGACCAGACGTAGTAGCCGCGTACGTCGACGCCCTTGTCCATGGCCGCGCGGAGCGCCGCGAGGTGGTCGTGGAGGTAGGTGACGCGGTCCGTGTCGTGGACGGCGCCGTCCGCCGCGACCACGTCGTGCTCCGCCGAGCCGTTCTCCGTGATGTGGATCGGCGGCAGGGCGTCCCCGTATACGGCCTTGAGGTCGGTCAGCAGGTCGGTGAAGGACGCGGGGACGACCGGCCAGTTCATCGCCGTGCGCCGGACGTCGGGGTAGCCGACCTCCGCGTAGCGGTTGTCGGTGGCGACCCGGGCCGCCGGGTCCGGCTCGCGGTGCGGGGCGTCGGTGACCATGATGGGGCGGTAGTAGTTGATGCCGAGGAAGTCGAGCGGCTGCCCGATGAGTGCGAGGTCGCCGTCGCGGCGGAAGTCCTGCCCGGTGATCAGCTCGCCCCAGGTGTCCTCCTCGGAGGCCGGGTAGCGGCCCGCGAGGAGCGGCTCGGTCCAGACGAGGTTGTGCTGGGTGTCGGCGCGGAGCGCGGCGGCGCGGTCGGCGGCGGAGTCGGTCGCGGGGACGTTGCGGTCGAGGTTGAGCGTGATGCCCGCCTCGCGGACCCCGGCAGCCCGCAGCGCCTTCATCGCCAGGCCGTGGCCGACGAGCAGGTGGTGCGCGGCGGCGAGCGCGCCCCGGCCCTCCCGCGCGCCGGGCGCGTGACGGCCCACGGAGTAGCCGAGGAACGCGCTGCACCACGGCTCGTTCAGGGTGATCCAGCGCGGCACGCGGTCCCCGAGGTGCTCGGCGACGATGGCCGCGTACTCACCGAACCGCTCGGCGGTCCCGCGCACCCGCCAGCCGCCGCGGTCCTCGAGCGCTTGCGGCAGGTCCCAGTGGTAGATGGTGGCGGCCGGTTCGATGCCCGCCTCCAGCAACTCGTCCACCAGGCGCGAGTAGAAGTCGAGGCCCTTGTGGTTCACGGGCCCCTCCCCGATCGGCTGGATGCGCGGCCAGGCGATCGAGAAGCGGTACGAGTCCACGCCGAGCTCGCGCAGGAGCGCCACGTCCTCGGGGTAGCGGTGGTAGTGGTCGCAGGCCACGTCCCCGGTGTCGCCGCCGTCGGTGCGGCCGGGCGTGTGGCTGTAGGTGTCCCAGATGGAGGGGCCGCGGCCGTCCTCGGTGACGGCGCCCTCGATCTGGTACGAGGCGGTGGCCGCGCCGAACACGAAGCCTTCGGGGAACACGGGCAGGTCGCTCATGGGAACAAGCCTTACTTGACGGAGCCGCCGGTGATCCCGGCGGCGATGTACTTCTGGGCGAGGACGAGCAGTACGGCCGCGGGGATCGCGGACAGGACGGAGGCGGCCATGACCGAGCCCCAGTCGCCGACGTGGGCGCCGATGTACTGGTAGATGCCGAGCGTGACGGGCTTGACGTCGTCGGTGGTGTTGAGCGTGAGCGCGAACATGAAGTCGCTCCACGCGTACAGGAAGGAGAACAGGCCCGCGGTGATGAGCGAGTTGCGGCTCATCGGCAGCACGACCCGGACGAACGTGCGCAGCTTGCCGGCGCCGTCGACCTCGGCCGCCTCGATGACCTCCTTGGGGATGGCCACCATGAACGAGCGCATCAGGACGATGGCGAAGGGGATGCCGAGCGAGGCGTCGGCGAGCATCAGCCCGAAGTAGGAGTTGACCAGGCCGAGATCGACGTAGGCGCTGTAGAGGGCGTTGGCGATGACGATGCCCGGCACCATCTGCGTGATGAGCGTGCCGAAGACGATGGCGCGGCCCGCGCGCAGCCGGAACTGGGCGAGCCCGTACGCGGCGGGCGCGGCGATCGCCAGGCAGATGACGACGGCGCCGAGCGCGACGGCGAGCGAGGTGAGGAGGTGGCCGCCCTGCTCGCTGAGGGCGGAGGTGAAGCCGGACAGGTCGAGGGAGTGCGGTACGGGCGAGACGTCAAGGAGCCCGGACTCGGGCTGGAGCGCCGTGTTGATCATCCAGTAGAGCGGGAAGAGCATCACGCCGAGGATGACGACACCGGCGACGGTGGCGCCCCAGCGCCGCTTCGGCTTGGCCGTGACGGATGCGCTGGTCGAGACAGACGCGGTCGCCATGCCGGTCACTTCCCCTCGGTGCGGTTGGCCCGCAGGTAGAACACCGCGAACACAGCGGAGATCAGGATGAGCACGTTGCCGACGACGGCGCCCGCGCCGAAGTCGAGCTGGACGAAGGAGTTCTGGTAGGTGAGCGTGCCGAGGGTCTGCGTGGAGTCGGCGGGGCCGCCGTCGGTGAGGGCGAGGATCAGGTCGAGGATCTTCACCGTCGACATGAAGCCCAGGACGAGCACGACCGTGATCACCGGCTTGAGCAGCGGCAGCGTGATCGACCGGAAGGTGCGCCAGGCGGAGGCGCCGTCCAGGGACGCGGCCTCGTACAGCTCCTTGGGGATCTCCTGGAGTCCGCCGTAGAGGATGACCATGTTGAACGGGATGCCGATCCAGATGTTCACCATGATCACGGAGAACAGGGCCATGCTCGGGCTGGTCAGCCACGGGGTGGAGCCGCCGAGGCCGAGGGTGTCGAGGAAGGAGTTGAGGACGCCGGTGTCCTGGTCGAGGATGCGGCGCCAGACGATGCCGGAGACGACCATGGGGACGAGCCAGGGCAGCAGGATGAGCGAGCGGAGCACGCCGTTGAGCGGGAACTTCTTGGTGAAGAAGACGGCGAGCGCGAGGCCGATGCCGAACTGGCCGATCAGCGAGCCGATGGTGAAGACGATGGTGTGCCACAGCGCCTTGCCGAAGAGGTCGTCGTGGAAGACCTTGCTCCAGTTGTCGGTGCCGTTGAAGGGGGACTTGCCGTCGAAGAACGTGGACGGCGAGAAGTCCTGGAAGCTCATCACGACGTTGCGGACGAGCGGGTAGCCGAAGAACAGCAGCATGAACAGGACGGCGGGGAGGATGAAGCCCCACTGCGACAGCTTGCGGCGGCGCCGCGTGTCACGCGGCTTCGCGGGCGCGGCCGCGGCCGGGCGGGCGACGGGCGCCGTGGTGGTGGTCGACATGATCGCTTCGCGTCCCCTCAGTTCCCGCTCATGGCGCGGCTCTGCGCCTTCTTCAGCGCGGCCTCGCTGGACTGCCCGGTCAGCGCCGACTGGAAGGCGCTCTGGAGCGCCAGCGACACGGACGACCAGCGCGCGCCGACCTTGGTGGTGCGGGAGCGGGCGGTGGCCACCTGGTCGGCGAGGGCGTCGAGTTCGGGCACTTCCTTGCGCCAGAGCGCGGCGGCCTTCTCGTTGGCCGGCACCATCCAGCTGTTGCGGGCGTAGGAGATCTGCTCCTTCTCGCTCGCCATACAGCCGATGATCTTCGCGGCGGTCTTCTGGCGCGCGGTGTCACCGGTCTTCGGGACGGTGAGGACGGCGCCGCCGAGCGGGCCGACCGAGTCGTCGCCCGCCTTCGGCACGGGGATCTGGGCGATCTCCCAGTGCAGGCTCTTCTTGGTGTTGAGGGTCTCGACCTGCCACGGGCCGTTGATCATCATGGCGGCGTTGCCCGCCATGAACTGGTCGTTGACGTCGGCCTGCGTCCAGTTGACGGTCGACTTGGACAGCGAGCCGTCCTTGAGCAGGGCCTTCCAGTAGTCGAGCGCCCCGGCGACCTGCGGCGTCGCGAGGTTCGTCTCGTCGCCGCCGTTGGACCACATGAACGGGGTGAACTGGAAGACGCCGTCCTCCGCGCCGCCCGCGCTCAGCGCGATGCCGTACCGCTTGCCCTGGGTGAGCTGCTTCGCGGTCTCCCGCATCTCGTCCCAGGTGGTGGGTACGTCGAGGCCCGCCTTGTCGAGGATGTCCTTGTTGTAGAAGAGGGCGAGGGTGTTCACCGTGCGCGCGGCACCGTAGTACGTCCCCTTGTACGAGCCGAAGTCGACGATGCCCTTGGGGATGTCCTGGGTGGACAGGCCGAGGGAGCGCAGGTCGACCAGGCCGCCCGCCTCCGCGAAGGTGGGCATCTCCGAGGCGTCGAACTGGATGACGTCCGGGAGCGACTTCGACGACGCCATGCGCAGCGACTTCGTCATGACCTGCGCGGCGGGCACGCTCTGCTGCTCGATGCGGATGCCGAGCCGCTTGCTGCACCGGGCGAGGGTGGCGGCGTCCCAGCCGTGGTACGAGTCGTCGGTCGAGGAGTTGAGGACGGTGTAGACGTCGTCGTCGCGCTGGGCACCGCAGCCTGCGAGTGCCGCGCCGGCGACGAGTACGGAGACAACGGTGAGCGGGGCCGCGGCTCGTCGGGCCCGGCGGCCGGGGCGGCGGCGCCTTGCGCGCCGCGCCTCCGGCGGGGGAACTGCTGTCACGGTGGTTGCCCTTGCGTGGGAGGGACGACCGGCCCCGGGCGGAACTCCGGTGTTCCGCGCGGGGTCCGCGCACCCCTTGCGGAAGGGTCGCGCGGCCCGGTCACCCGGCGTTTGTTTGCTGGATTGACTAATACGCCATGCGCCGTCGAAGCGCTAGACCCCGAACACCGATCCGTGCCCGCTCGGAACAGTTTTCTCCCTGTAAAACAGCCTGTCGAAGCGCTTCGACAATTTTCCCTCGCACACCTTGATCTTTCGACATCCGTACGGTCGAATGCAGCTCTGACCCGCCTCCGCCCCCAGGGAAGATCATGAAGTTCACCGACGGCTTCTGGCTGATGCGCGACGGGGTCACGGCCTCGTACGCCACCGAGGTCCGCGACGTCCGCACGGACACCGGCCGCTTCACCGCCCACGCATCCGTCAAGCGCGTCGAGCGCCGCGGCGACACCCTCAACGCCCCGCTGCTCACCACCGAGTGCTTCTCCCCCGCCGAGGGGGTGATCGGCGTCCGCACGACCCACCACGCGGGCAAGCGGCACCCGGGCCCCGACTTCGCCCTGGCCGGTGCGGACACCCCGGCCGGCGACGTCACCCTGGACGGCGACGTCGTCTCGCTGACCAGCGGTGCCCTCTCCGTGCGCCTCGACACCGCCGAGCCCTGGACGCTCTCCTTCCGGGACGCCGACGGGCGCGAGGTGACCAGCGCCGGGCGCAAGGGCACCGCCTTCTTCACCACCGCCGAGGGCGGGCACCACATGGCCGCCCAGCTCACGCTCGGCGTCGGCGAGCAGGTCTACGGGCTCGGCGAGCGGTTCACCCCGTTCGTCAAGAACGGCCAGACCGTCGACATATGGCAGGCGGACGGCGGCACCAGCAGCGAGCAGGCGTACAAGAACGTGCCGTTCAGCCTGCACCTCTCCCCCGCCGGCGCCTACGGCGTCTTCGTGAACCACCCGGGCCGGGTCAGCTACGAGATCGGCTCCGAGGCCGTCGGCCAGATGCAGTTCAGCGTCGAGGACCAGGCCCTGGAGTACTACGTCGTCGCGGGCCCGACCCCGAAGGACGTGCTGCGCCGCTACACCGCGCTCACCGGCCGCCCGGCGCTGCCGCCCGCGTGGTCGTTCGGCCTGTGGCTGACCACGTCGTTCACCACGCAGTACGACGAGGAGACCGTGGCGTCGTTCGTCGACGGCATGGCCGAGCGGGACATCCCGCTCAGCGTCTTCCACTTCGACTGCTTCTGGATGCGCGAGTACCAGTGGTCGGACTTCACGTGGGACCCGGACGTCTTCCCCGACCCGGCCGGGATGCTGGCCCGGCTCAAGGAGCGCGGCCTGCGGATCTCGCTCTGGATCAACCCGTACATCGCCCAGAAGTCGGCGCTCTTCGAGGAGGCGGCCGCCCACGGCTACCTGGTGAGGAAGGCGAACGGCGACATCTGGCAGTGGGATCTGTGGCAGGCGGGCATGGGGCTCGTCGACTTCACGAACCCCGAGGCGTGCGCCTGGTTCCAGGCCAAGCTGAAGGTCCTGCTCGACCAGGGCGTGGACTGCTTCAAGACCGACTTCGGCGAGCGCATCCCCACCGACGTGGTCTGGCACGACGGCTCCGACCCGGAGCGCATGCACAACTACTACACGCACCTGTACAACCAGGTCGTCTTCGAGCTCCTGGAGAAGGAGCGCTCCGTCGGTGACGCGGTCCTCTTCGCGCGCTCGGCGACGGCCGGAGGCCAGCAGTTCCCCGTGCACTGGGGCGGCGACTGCTTCTCCTCGTTCGGCGCCATGGCCGAGTCCCTGCGCGGCGGGCTCTCGCTGTCGCTGTCCGGCTTCGGCTTCTGGTCGCACGACATAGGCGGCTTCGAGGGCACGCCCGACCCGGCGGTCTTCAAGCGCTGGCTCGCCTTCGGCCTGCTCTCCTCCCACAGCCGCCTGCACGGATCGAGCTCGTACCGGGTGCCGTGGGAGTTCGGTGACGATGCGGTCGACGTGGCGCGCGCCTTCACCAAGCTGAAGCACCGCCTCATGCCGTACCTGTACGGGGTCGCGGCCGACGCCCACGCGACGGGTGTGCCGCTGATGCGGCCGATGCTCCTGGAGTTCCCGGCCGACCCGACGAGCCGCGCCCTGGACCGCCAGTACATGCTCGGCCCGGACCTGCTCGTGGCGCCGGTCTTCACGGCGGACGGGGACGTGGAGTTCTATCTGCCGGAGGGCACCTGGACCCACCTGCTCACCGGTGAGCGGGTCGAGGGCCCGGCCTGGCGGCGCGAGACCCACGGCTACGACAGCCTGCCGCTGTACGTGCGCCCCGGCGCGGTGCTCCCGCTCGGCGCGGACGAGCAGCGCCCGGACGGCGACTGGACCGAGGGGCTCACCCTGCTCGTCACCCCGGACGCGCACGACGTGACGGTCACGGTCCCCGACCGCCACGGCAGCCAGGCCGCCTCGTACCGCGTACGGCGTACCGCCGACGACGCGGGCGCCGTGGCGGTGGAGACGTCCGAAGGGGTCCCGGCTCCCACGCTCAAGGAGGTGTGACGCCGGGGGCCGGCTACGGCTGCAGGTGCAGGGTGGGCCGGTAGACCAACTCCTGGATGTCGCGGTCGAGGGTCCGCTGCCCGATCAGTTCCAGGTCGAAGTCGTCCGCGCCCTGGAAGACGGGTTGGAGGCCGGTCTTCCCGGTGATCACCGGGAAGACGGTGACCTGGACCCGGTCCACGAGCCCGGCGGACATCAGCGCCCGGTTGAGCGAGAGGCTGCCGTGCGAGCGCAGCGGCACCTCGGACTTCTCCTTGAGCCGGCCGATGACGTCCACGGCGTCTCCGCGTTCGACGGTGGCGTCGGGCCAGTCGGGCGCCGCGTCGAGGGTGCTGGAGACGATGGTGGCGGGGAGGGCGCGCATCCGGGTGACCCAGGGGTCGCGCACCTCGGACCCCTCGGTGCTCGCGGCGAGCATCTGCGCGAACAGCCGGTAGGTGCGTGCCCCGAAGACCATGCGCTGGTCCTCCTCGTACAGGGCGAGGCGGTGGTCGAGCAGCTCGGGGCCCTGCTTGCCCCAGTAACCGGTCCAGTCGCCGCCGGCGACGGCGAAGCCGTCGAGGCTGGTGAAGACGTCGAACGTGTAGATGACGGTCATGACGCTCTCCTCGGGTGCGAACGCGCACTGTCGGAGATGCAGACCGGCCCGCACGGCGGGACTCATCGCCGTGCGGGCCGGTGCGGTGTGTGGGTCACTCGGCCGTGAGCAGGCCCTCGCGGAGCTTCTTCACGACGCGGGAGATCAGCCGGGAAACGTGCATCTGCGAGCAGCCCAGCTCCTCGCCGATCT
Organism: Streptomyces sp. NPDC046939; assembly: GCF_040644575.1. NCBI lineage: Bacteria > Bacillati > Actinomycetota > Actinomycetes > Kitasatosporales > Streptomycetaceae > Streptomyces > Streptomyces sp. NPDC046939. The sequence continues at coordinate 228,789 of NZ_JBEYWV010000001.1, read as the reverse complement.
CCTGCTGGGTGCGCTCGTCGACGAAGCGGAGGTGGATCAGGCGGCGGTCGCGCTCGTCGAGCTCGGCGATGAGCGGGGCCAGCGAGTGGAAGTTCTCCACCAGCTCGAAGCGGTCCTCGTCGATGCCGATGAAGTCCGCGAGCAGGGTGTCCGACTCGTCGTCCTGTCCGGAGACGGCGGCGTCGAGGGAGACGCTGTTGTAGCCGTTGGACGCCTTCTGCGCCTCGGCGACCTCGGCCGGGTCCAGTTGCATCAGCTCGGCCAGCTCCGCCGTGGAGGGCGAGCGGCCGAGACGGGTCCGCAGCTCCTCGGTGGCCCGGGACAGCTCGATGCGGGCTTCCTGGAGGCGGCGCGGCACGTGCACCGCCCACGACGTGTCACGGAAGAACCGCTTGATCTCGCCGGTGATGTAAGGAATGGCGAAGGAGGTGAACTCGACCTCGCGGGTCAGCTCGAACCGGTCGATCGCCTTGATCAGGCCGATCGTGCCGACCTGGACGATGTCCTCCATCTCCTGCGGGCCCCGGTGCTTGAAGCGGGAGGCCGCGTACTGGACCAGCGAGAGGTTCATCTCGATCAGCGCGTTGCGCACATAGCTGTACTCGCGCGTGCCCTCTTCGAGCTGGGTGAGCCGGTCGAAGAAGTGACGGCCGACCTCACGGGCATCCTTCGGCGCGACCGAGGCGGGGTCCGCGTACGCGCGCTCGATCAGCCGCTCCTCGACCGCTCGGACCGTGCCGGCCGTCTGCTGGAGCTGCTCTCGCTCTGCCACGCTGCTCATAAATCCCGCCCTACGTATGTCGATGTCGACCTTGCCTCCCCGTAGGCGTCCGGCTACCCAGCCTTCCGCCTCACACACATGCTGTAGGGAAACTATTTTACGGCAGCGCCACCATGGCGGTGATCGTCTTGCCGCCGGGCTCGATCTCGATGCCGAGGCGGGAGCTGAGGCGCTGGACCACCATCCAGCCGTAGCCGCCGGGCCGGCCGCGCTCGGGCCGTGTGGTGCGGGGCACGTCGTGGCTGCGGTCGCTGACCCGCAGCTCCAGGGCGTCGCCGCGCAGCCGGGCGCTGAAGCTGGTGACTCCCCCGCCGTGCTGGAGCGCGTTGGACGTCAGCTCGCTGGCCACGAGCAGGGCGTCGTCGCGCAGGCGTCGCGCCGTGTTCAGCGGCAGGCCGCAGCACACCTCCATCAGCACCGAGCGGACGACGGACCGTACCCCCGCACAGTTGGCGCGCTCTCCTTCGAGGGTCTCGGGAACGCTCATCACGGCGTGATCCTTTCTCTGCACCCGTGCAAACACTGCTCATATGTCGTCGTAAGCCCTCGCGTGCCCGCCTGTTGGAGCCGCACACTCCTCCGTCCGGGCAAAACCCGCATATCCCCGCGGCGTGTTCACATCTGCGGAAAACACCGGCGGACCAGGTGTTTTCGTGTTTTCGGGCGCCATGGGACATGGCGCGTGCACAGGTTGGGGCGGGCTCGGGGATCCGCCTGTCACAAGGTGGCGGTGATGTGGGAGGGTCGCAGGATGGTTCCCGACAGCCCGAGCATCGAACTCACCCAGCAGGAGCGGGTGGTCATCGTCTCGTTCCGCAACACCATCGAACTGGAGGAGCAGGACGAGGCCGGCCTCGCGCTCTCCGACGCGCGGACCGACACCAGCACCGCGGCCACCCTGCTCGACCTCGCCGATCTCACCTTCGCCGACAGCACGCTGCTCAACCTGATCCTGCGCGCGCACGCGGACCACCAGGAGCAGGGGCGGCCGTTCGTCCTGTCCGGCCCGTACCACAGCGGCGTCCAGCGGCTCTTCGAGATCACCGGGGTCACCGAGGTACTGGAGCTGGCCGGTACGCGCGACGAGGGTGTGCGGCGCGTCCAGGAACTTCTCGACATCGGCACGATGCCTCCCGACGGCCCCACGTCCTAGCCGTCGCGGCCCCGCGGGCGAGGCACCGGCCCCCGCGAGCACGGAGGCGCAGGGTTCCCACTGCACAACCCGCGGGGGCCGATGTCACGCCAGTACCCGCCCTTACGCCCCTTATGCCCCCGGACGGTCACGGTCCGTCCGGGGGCCCTCACCCCATTCGCCGCCCTGTTCGCGCGACGGCGGAAGATGCCACGTACACCTGAGGGAGGAACACAGAGAAAAGGGACACAGAGAAAGGGAGAAAACCGTGACCATACCGCTCAGGCCCCTGTTCTGCGGCGCGTTCGCCTTCCTCACCGCCCTGCTCCCAGCCGCGCAGACGGTACACGCGGCACCGCCCCCCGCGCCCGCGCCACCCGCACAGCACCGCGCGGCGTCCGTCGTCGACGACGTCCTCTCCGGCATCAACAGACACCGCGCCGCGGCCGGCTGCCGCCCGGTCCGCGCGCAGGCCGCGCTCAGCCGCTCCGCGCGGGCGCACAGCGCCGACATGGCCCGCCACCGGCGGCTCCAGCATCCCGGGACGAACGGGAGCAGCCCGCGGGAGCGGATGCGGGCCCACGGCTTCCGGGCCGCCTACGCCGGTGAGGCCATCGCCCGCGGCACGGCGAGCGCGGCCTCGGTCGTGAGGCTGTGGATGAACAGCCCCTCCCACCACGACCTCATCCTCACGTGCCGCTTCACGCACGCGGGCGTCGGCCGCGTCGACGGACCGCGCGGACCGTGGTGGACGCTGGACCTGGCGTCGAGGCGATAGCCAGGGCGACGGCGCGAGGCTTCCCGCGACCGACACGCGTCCGGGGCCCGTGCGACACGGGCCCCGGACGGTTCTGGGGAGGTGGTCGCCCTCCCGTCGGCTACTTCTTCTTGCGGCGCGCCAGCGCGATGACGGTCACCAGCGCCACACCCGCCGCGATCAGCATCGCGCGCTTGTCCCGGACCGGCTCGGGGGCCTTGTCCTGCCACACCTGCTGGGCCTGTTCCGCCTTCGCCTTGGCCTGCGCGGTCAGCTCCGAGGCCTTCGCCGCCGTCGTCGCCGACAGCTCCGAGGCCTTCGCCGCCGTCTGCTCCTTGAGCGCGGCGGCCTTCTCCTGCGTACGAGCCTTGACGTCCGCCTTGTCGGCAAGCGCCTGGACCGTGTCGCCCAGTTCGTGCCGGGTCTGCTCGACCTGTTCGCGCAGCTCCTCGGTGCTGGTGGCGGTGGGCTCGTCGTGGGGCGGCTGCGTCATCGCTTGGCACTCTCCTTGATCTCGGCCACATCGGCCTTCACGCTGTCGATGGTCTGCTCGGGGGTGGGGGGCGCGGCCTGGCTGAACTCCTTCTTGCCGGTCAGCGCCAGCACTGCGGTGACCACGCCGAGCACCGCCGTCACGATCAGCGCCGCCGCCCAGACCGGGAGCGGCACCGCCAGCGCGGCGATCGCGGTGGCCACCAGCGCCTGCAGGGTCAGGAAGCCGACGAGGCCGGCGCCGCCGAAGAGGCCCCCGCCCTTGCCGTAACGCTTGCCCTTCTCCTTCATCTCCGCCTGCGCCAGCCGCATCTCACCGCGCACGAGCTGCGTCAACTGCTCCGAGGCACGCTGGACCAGCTCGCCGACGGGCTCCCCGGACGTGCCGGTGGGAACGGTGGTGTGGCCGGGCACGGGCCCGGACGTCTGCCCGGCTGTCCGCCTGGCTGCTGTCTCGTCCATCCTGGGTCCTCCTTTCTGTAGCCGTGCAGTACCCCCGGGCGACCAGGTACCCCCGAAAACGCGGAATTGACACCCCTTCGCCACGTCTTGGCCACGTCGGACGGCGCTCCGGGCCCAGCCCGTGACGGTGCGCACGTCGAGGGTTGACCTAGTGTTGGCGGGGTATCCACTGTTGTCTTTACCTCCCCGCAGCAGCAGTCATCACCGAGGACACGCATGGACGTCGCCGACAACGGCATGGGGGATCCCCGCCCGGCCGGGATCCCGGAGCCCCAGGGCGCCCCGCACGAGGGCGCGCTCGACGGCTTCCGCGCGGCCGCGCTCCTCGTCGACGACGACGGCCGTATCGTCGCCGCCAATGACGCGGCCTGCGCCATGTTCCGCAGGGGCGTCGAGGAGCTGGTCGGTGAGGACGCGCACGACCTGCTGCACCGGGACGACCACGGGCAGGCCATGCCCCGCACCCGCTGCCGCCTGCGCCAGGCGCTGCTGACCGGGAACACCGAGAACGGCGAGGTGGAGTGGTTCGCCCGCAAGGACGGCTCCCTCGTCCGTTCCTCGTGGCTGGTGACGCCCCGCGCGTGCGGGACGGAGCCGGGGGGCACGTTCGTCCTCCTCTACGGGGCCCGGTCGCAGTCCGCGCTCCCGGTCGACGAGCCCGCCGGCCTCCCGGAGCCGCTGACCGAGCTGGACCGGCTGGCGCTGCTCGCCGAGACGACGACCCAGCTCACCTCCACCCTGGACGTCGACGAGGCGCTGCACCGCCTGGCCGCCCTGACCGTGCCGCGCCTCGCGGACTGGGCGGTGATCGACCTGGTCACCGACCGGGGCGAGGTGCGGCGCGCCCTCGTCGTCGAGCGCAAGGACGACCTCCTGGCCGAGCGGGAGGACCTCCAGGGGCCGATGCCGCCCGTGTTCGAGGAGTCGCCCATGCCCCTGTCGCGGGCGCTGCGCGGCGCCGCCTCGTCCCTCGCCACCCCGGCCACCTACCAGGGGCCGCCCGACTCCGGGATCGCCGTCGAGCAGAGCCGCCTGTTCTCGGAGACCGGCATGCACAGCGCCGCCATCGCGCCCATCCGGGGCCTGCGTGACGTGCTCGGCGCCCTGACCCTCGGCCGCTCGCAGCGCCCGGACGCCTTCACCGCGGCCGACCTGCCGCTCCTGGAGGACGTCACCCGCCGCGCGGGCCTCGCGCTGGACAACGCGCGCCTGTACGAGCGTCAGCGCAAGGTCGCCGAGACCATGCAGCGCCATCTGCTGCCCCAGCTGCCGTCCGTGCCCGGGGTGGAGATGTGGGCCCGCTACGTGCCCGCGCCGGACGCGTCCGCCGTCGGCGGCGACTGGTACGACGCGTTCGCCCTGGCCGACGGGGACCACGCCCTCGCCATCGGGGACGTGGTCGGGCACGATCTGGACGCCGCGGCGGGGATGGCGCAGGTCCGCAACATGCTGCGGGCGTTCGCCTGGTCCCGGGCCGGGGCGGCGCCCAGCGCGATCGTCTCCCAGCTCGACGAGGCCGTGCGGCACATCGCCGAGGCGTCCATGGCGACGATGATCCTGGCCAGGCTCGCGGTCGGGGAGGACGACGGTCTGTGGCGGCTGCAGTGGACGAACGCCGGGCATCCGCCGCCGCTGCTCGTCCACCACGACGGCCAGGCCCGGTACCTCACCGACGCGCACGGCCTGCTGCTCGGCACGGGGATCACCAAGGCCCGGCCCGACGCGGTCGCCGTCCTGCCGCCCCGCTCCACCCTCGTCCTGTACACCGACGGCCTCGTGGAGAGCCCGCACCGCTCCATCGACCACGGCCTCGACCAGTTGCGCCGGTACGCCGCCGCGCTCGCCCGGCGCCCTCTCGAGTCCTTCTGCGACACCCTCCTCGACCAGGTGCGCCCGGACGACAACGACGACGACGTCGCCATGCTGGTCCTGCGCACGCCCGCCGCGAAGGACTGACGCGGGTCAGGACGGCCGGAGTCCGCGCAGGAGCAGGTCGACCAGGCGGCGCGGGTCGTAGCGCGGGTCGGTGTCGCGTCCGACGCAGAGGTTGCCGATCCCGCGCAGCAGCTCGTACGGCTGTGTGCCCGGCCTGATCTGGCCGGCGTCGGCGGCGGCGTCGAGCAGGCGGGCGCAGACGGGCAGCAGCCGGTCGAGGAAGGTGGTGTGCAGCGCGGCGAAGCGCTCGCTGTCGGACTGCAGGGCGTCGGCGAGCCCGTGCTTGGTGACCAGGAAGTCGACGAAGAGGTCGACCCACCGGCGCAGCGCGTCCAGCGGGGTTCCCGCGCTCTCCAGGAGCGCCGGGCCGGCTTGCGCGCAGGCCTCGATCTGGTGCTCGTAGACCGCGGTGACGAGGTCGGCCCGGGTCGGGAAGTGCCGGTAGATCGTGGCCATGCCGACGCCCGCCCGCGCCGCGATCTGCCGGATCGGCGCGTCGACGCCGGAGGCCACGAACACCTCGGCGGCGGCGGTGAGCACGGTCTCCCGGTTGCGCTGGGCGTCGGCCCGCTTGCTCCGTACGGGCGGCTCGGTGGGCATCTCGGTCTCCTTCGGCACGCGCCGCCCCCGGGGCAAGGGGAGCGGCGTTCCGTTTCACCGTAGCGGATGCGGCTCCTCCGCAGCGTCGCCGGTCTCCCGCAGATGCGCGTGGAGCCGGGCGGCCTGACGGGTGAGGTGGTCGCGCTCCGGGAAGGGTTTCTCGCGTGGCATGTTCGAATACATGTTCGGTATCGTTCTCGTGGGAGGTGGCTGTGATGCCCAGGACTGACGTCGAGGCGACGGTGATGCACGTACGCGTGCCCGCGGGCCTGCCGGAACCCGCCTACCGGGACGTCCTCGAGACGCTCGCGGGGATATCGCCCGTGGTGCAGGCCCTGCCGCCGGGCGCCGCCGTCGTGGAGCTGCGCGGCGCGCTGCGCTACCACGGGGTGCCCGCGCTGCGCCTCGCCGAGCGGGCACGGGTGCGTTCGCTGGCCCGGTTCTCGGTCGACCTGCGGATCGGACTCGCCCCGACCTGGGCGGTGGCGGCCACCGCGTCCGCGCGGGCCCCCGAGCACGGCGGCATCGTCGCCGTCGCGCCCGACGAGGTCGAGGGCTTCCTCGCGCCGCTGCCCGTCGCCGAGCTGCACGGCGTCGGGCCCGCGCACGCCGCCGCGCTCACCGACTACGGCATCCACACCGTCGGCATGCTCGCCGCGCTGCCCCTCGCCACGATCCAGCGGGTGCTCGGCGGCCGGCCGGGCCGCCTCGCCCACGACCGCGCCCGCGGCATCGACCCCCGCCCGGTCACCCCGAGGACGCTGCCGATGTCGGCGGCCGTACGGCACCGGTTCGAGCGGCAGGTGATGGACGGCGCCACCGTCCGCGCCCGCCTCCTCGACCTGGTCGTACGGCTCGCCGCCACCCTGCGCACCCGCGACCAGGTCGCCCGCGGCCTCACCCTGCAACTGGACTTCGCCGGGGACGCCCGCTGGACCAGGACGCTGCGCCTGCCCGAGCCCTCCGCCCACGACGAGGACCTGCGCACCGCCGCCTACCGGCTGATGGACCGCGCGGGTCTGCAGCGCGGCCGCCTCGTCGGGCTGCTGGTCCGCGCCGAGGACCTGGTCGCCGCGAGCGCCGCGGCCGAGCAGATCAGCCTCGACCGCGGCCGTGAGATGCGGCTGCGCGCCGAGCAGGCCGTCGACCGCGCCAACCGGCGCTTCGGGGACGGCAGCGTCGGTCCCGCCGCGCTGCTGCACAAGGCGGCGTGATCCGGCCGTGGACACCGACGCCGGGCAGTCGGCGGCGGGCGACCGGCTGACGCAGCTCGAGTTCCTCAAGCGCGTGCAGGAACGCGACCTCGCCCGCACCCAGCGCTGGATCGAGGACGAGAAGCGGCGCCGCGCGGAACAGGCGCGCGGTGCGGCCGCCCGCCCGGAGCCCCCCGAGTGGCTGCTCGAAGTGGGGCTGACCGGGCGCGCCGCCGTCTACGTCCACGCGGGCCACTGCCACATGGCGGGCAAGCGCTCCCGCCCCCTCACGGCCGACCAGGCGCGCGACGCGCTGCACAACGGACCCGTCCCGGCGTGCGTGCACTGCCGCCCGGACACGGCACTCGGTCTGGGCCTCAACAGTTGAGCACCTGACCGTCCGCCGTCCGACCGCCGTCGGCCGGTCGCTCTTCGCTGCCATTCAGCCGAATGGCCCCCCGTCAGTGAGGCACCTGCCACCGTGGGCACACGTAGGTGCAAGCACACACACATATGAGCGGACGGGACGGTTGATGGCGACCACAGGTCAGGCACGAGCGGGCACACGGCCCCGCTCCATCCAGCTCCCCGGCATCGTCCTCGGGGTGGGGCTCGGGGGATTCGTCGACGGCATCCTGCTGCATCAGCTCCTCCAGTGGCACCACATGCTGACCAGCACCAACACCGACAGGATCGGGGTGAAGTACTACCCGGCGAACACCGTCGACGGGCTCGAGATGAACACCGTGTGGGACGGCGTCTTCCACGTCGTCTGCTGGGTCGCGGTCATCCTCGGCCTGGGCATCCTGTACGCGCGGGTCACCCACGACCGTCGCCGGGTGTGGACCTCACGGGTGCTGTGGGGCTGGATCCTCGTCGGATGGGGCCTGTTCAACCTCGTCGAGGGCCTCCTGGACCACCAGATCCTCGGCATCCACCACGTGCACGGCGGCCCGCACCAGATCTGGTGGGACATGGCGTTCCTCCTCCTCGGCGTCCTGCTGATCGCCGGCGGCTACCTGTGGCAGCGCTCCGGGCGCCCCTTCGACCCCGAGCCCGGGAGCGCGCACGCCGAAGACACCGTCCGGCAGGTGTGATGAACCACGACACGCACCACCCCATGCCCGAGCCGGGCGCGGGCACCCACGCGGCGGCGGTGCTGCTGCCCGCGCTCGCCCTCGTCCTGCTCGCCGGTACCTATCTCCTCCTGACCCGGCGGGCCCGGCGCCGCAACCCCGTGCAGGGCTGGAGCCACCTGCGGACAGTGAGTTTCCTGACCGGGTGTCTCCTGCTCGCCGTCGCCCTGCTGCCGCCGCTGGCCCCCTTCGCGCACGGGGACTTCCGCGGACACATGGCGCAACACATGCTCGTCGGCATGTTCGCGCCGCTGGCCCTCGTGCTCGGCGCACCGGTCAGTCTGGTGCTGCGCACCCTGCCCGCCGCACAGGCCCGCACCCTCACCGCCGTGCTGCACAGCCGCCCGGCGCGCTTCGTCGCCCATCCGGTGAGCGCGCTCGTCCTCAGCACCGGCACCCTCGCGGTCCTGTACTTCACCCCGCTCTACAACGCGACCATGGACCGGCCCGTCCTGCACTGGCTGATGCACGCGCACTTCCTGCTCTCCGGCTGCCTGTTCGCCTGGGTCGTCGCGGGCCCCGACCCGGCCCCGGCGAGGCCGGGCGTGCCCGCGCGGCTCGTCGTCCTCGGCGTCGCCGTCGCCGCCCACGCGACGATCTCGCAGCTCATGTACGGCGGCTTCCTCATCGACGTACGCGCGCCGGTCGAGGAGGTGCAGGCGGGCGCCCAACTCATGTACTACGGCGGCGACATCGCGGAACTGCTCCTCGCCGCGGCCCTCGTCGCGACGTGGCGGCCCGAGCGGCGACGGCGGCCACGGACGGACACCGTGCCGACGGCCGCGTAGGGCATAGGATCCGCGCGTGGAGACGACATGAGCAGCGCCCTACTCGTGATGGACGTCCAGCAGGCCATCGTGGACGCGGCGGTCGACGACCCCGCCTACCTGCCCCGGCTGCGCAGGGCCATCGACGGGGCGCGGCGCGCGGACATCCCCGTGATCTACGTGGTCATCGCGCTGCGCCCCGGCTTCCCCGAGGTCGGCACGTACAACAGGGCGCTCGCCGCCATCAAGAAGGCCGGCCTGTACGTCGAGGGCGCGCCCGGCACCCGGATCCACCCCGCGATCGCACCGCTGCCGGGTGACGTGGTGGTCACCAAGCGGCGGGCGAGCGCGTTCTCGGGCAGCGACCTCGACGTGGTGCTGCGCTCGCGCGGCATCGACCGTCTCGTCCTGAGCGGCATCGCCACCAGCGCCGTGGTCCTGTCCACGGTGTGCCAGGCGAACGACCTGGACTTCGGGCTGACCGTCCTCGCCGACGGCTGCATGGACCCCGACCCCGAGGTGCACCGGGTCCTCACCGAGCGACTGTTCCCGCAGTGGGCGGACGTCGTCACCGTCGACACGTGGATCGGGGCCGTCGCGCCGACGGCCTGAGGGGCGCGGCGCGGCGGTCGCCGGTGCCACCAGCGAATACGCCCGGCCAAGGGGCGGATCGGCCCGCTTTCACGACGATCGGCGGGGTAAGGACGTATCCATGAGGACTGCGCGATGAGCGACAAGACGGAGGAACACCTCCTCGACGGGTTGAGCGTCGACGACTCCCAGCCGGAGCGGCCCATACTCCTGGACGAGGACGGACGTCCCCTGCGCACCTGGCGCGAGAACTATCCGTACACGAGCAAGATGAAGCGCGCGGAGTACGAACGGCAAAAACGCCTCCTGCAGATCGAGCTGCTCAAGCTGCAGAAGTCGATCCGCGACCAGGGGCAGCGCGTCATCGTGGTCTGCGAGGGGCGGGACGCCGCCGGCAAGGGCGGCACCATCAAACGCTTCACCGAGCGGCTCAACCCGCGTGGCGCGCGCGTGGTCGCCCTGGACAAACCGACCGAGCGGGAGGCTGGCCAGTGGTACTTCCAGCGCTACGTCACCCATCTGCCGAGCGCCGGGGAGATCGTCTTCTTCGACCGGTCCTGGTACAACCGGGCGGGCGTCGAGCCCGTCATGGGGTTCTGCACCCCGCGGGAGCACCAGCAGTTCCTCCAGCAGGCGCCGCAGTTCGAGAAGATGCTGACCGACGACGGCATCATCCTGATCAAGTTCTGGTTCTCGGTCTCCCGCGCCGAGCAGCGCACCCGGTTCGCGATCCGGCAGGTCGACCCCGTGCGCCAGTGGAAGCTCTCCCCCACGGACGTCGCCTCCCTGGACCTGTGGGACGCCTACACCAAGGCGAAGGTGGAGATGTTCCGGGCCACGGACACCGACCACGCGCCGTGGACCGTGGTGAAGACCAACGACAAGCGCCGCGGCCGCCTTGAGGCGATGCGCCACCTCCTGCTGCGGTGCGACTACGAGTCCCGGGACGAGGACGCGGTCGGCAAGCTGGACCCACTGGTCATCGGCCCCGCCGACACCCTCCTGGAGGCGGGCGAGGACCCGACGGACCTGTCGCCCAGCAGGATCGCCGGACACGTCGAGGGCCGGGGCCAGCACCCCTGACCCCGGCTCACCGGAAACGCGAGGGCGGGGCGCCGAACGCGCGGGAGAAGGCCGCGGTGAACGCGGCGGGCGAGGCGTAGCCGAGCCGGCCGGCGACCTCGGTCACGCTCAGCGCCGGCAGGAGCGGCAGGCTCGCGAGGAGACGGGCGCGGGCGCGCCAGGTCGCGGGGCTCGTGCCGGTCAGCGTACGGAAGCGGCGGTCGAAGGTGCGTGTGCTCATCGCCGCCGCCCGCGCCCACTCGGCGGTGGTGAGCGAGGCGTCGGGCGCGGCGAGATAGGCGCGGCACAGGGTACGGAACGGCTCGTCGCGCGGCAGGGAGATCGCGAACGGTACGGGCGCCGTCCGGCGCAGTTCGTGCAGGGCGAGGCGGACGAGGGCTCCGTCGCGTCCGGCGGTGTCGTAGTCGGCATCGAGGTCGTTCGCCGCGCGCAGCAGCTCGCGCAGGAGCGGGCCGACCTCGATCACCGTGCACGTGACCGGCCACCACGGGACGGCGTCCGGCTCGATGTAGAGGCTCCAGGTGGTGACGCCGACCATGCGGACCTCGTGCGCGACATGCGGCGGGATCATCACGGCCCGGTCGGTGGGCACGGTCCACGCGCCCTCGTCCGTCTCGACCTGCATCGTGCCGCTCGCGCCGTAGAGGAGCTGCGCCCGGCGGTGCGTGTGGCGGCGCAGCAGATGGTCCGGCGGGTAGGCGGTCCCGATGGGGAGCACGTCGACCGGCAGGTGGTCGTAGGCGTCGACGGAGGTGTTGCGCACGGCGGGCAGTCTAGGCAGTCACGTGGCTGACACGCGAAAGCATCGGTCGCGATGTCGATTGCCGGTCAGTCCGGCGGCGCGGTGCAATCGAGTGGTGTCTCCACCTGATCTCTCTTCGTTCCTCGTCCTCCTCCTCGTCGGTCTCCTCGTCGGGGTGACCACCGTCCTCTTCGGCTTCGGCGGCGGCTTCGTGACCGTCCCGGTGATCACCGTGGCGGACGCCGCGCTCGGCGGGGACGCGGTACGCGTCGCCACGGCGACGTCCGCCCTGGTCATGCTCGTCAACGCCGTCGTCGCCACCCTCGCCACCCGGCGCGAGACCCTCGCCCGCCTGCGGGGGCGCGGGGCGCTGTTCGTCCTGCTCGGCGTCGGCGGCGCGCTCGGCGCCGCCGTCGCCCGCACCGCGCCGGGTGCCGTCATCCGCTGGGGCTTCGTGCTCTACGTGGCGGTGACCGCGGTCGATCTGCTCGCGCGCCCGGGGTTCCTGCGGCCCGCGCCCGCGGCGCCCGGAACCGCCCGCGCCCACGGGGTGCCGACCGGTCTCGGGCTGCCGATCGGCGGGATCGCCGCCTTCCTGGGCGTCGGCGGCAGCGTGCTGACCGTGCCGCTGATGCGGCGCGCGGGGGCGCCGATGCCGATCGCCGCCGCGCTCGCGAACCCCCTCACCCTGGTGATCGTCGCCCCCGCCCTGCTCGTCTCCCTGCTGACGCGCGGGCACGTCCCCGGCGGGGCGGGGCTCGTGGGCTCGGTGGACGTCGTCTCCGCGCTCGCGCTGCTCGCCGGGTCGCTGCCGGTGGTCGTGGCGCTGCGCCGCCGTCCGCCGCGCATCCCCGAGGCGGTGCACGCGGGGACGTACATCGCCCTGCTGGTGGCGGCGGGGGCCACGGTGGCGGTCACGGGCTGAGCCCGTGCGCTCAGCGGGGTCTGCGGATCCTGATCGGGCCCCGGACCTCGTCCGCCGTCACGGGCTCACCGCCCTGGGTGATCTCGACCTCGCCCGCATCGACGAGGCGCCGGGCGGCGCGGCGCGCGGGCTCCATCAGAGCGCGCCAACCCTCGCCGTCGCCGGTGTGGACCGCGCGGGCGGCGTCGGACGGGCAGATCGAGGAGGTCGGCGCGCGACGGTCGAGGAGGTCCAGGATGGCCCGCTCCAGACGCCGCCCGATAGCGCCCTCTTCTCCGCTGTCGTCGGTCACCGCTCCAGTGTGGCACCGGCGTCTTGTCCCGGCCGCCCGCCGAGGGAGGCGATCGCGTGGGCGGAGTACCCGGCCGCCCGCAGGAGGCGGGTGTCGCGGTCGAGGTCCGGCAGGTAGCCGAGGAGGACGTCGGCGGGGCCGGTGATCTCCACGTCGGCGCAGACGGCCGGCAGCAGGAGCGTCTCCGCCCGGCCGAGCCGGCCGCTCCAGCCGCCGCTGCGGACCTCCACAGGGGCGCCCACGTTGCTGAGGATCTGCGCGGTGGTGAAGGAGTGGCGCAGGGGTGCGGCGGTCCCGGCCCGCCAGCGTTCGAGGGCGAAGTAGGGGCCCATGCAGAGGAAGACCCGCTCGACGGCGTCGTCGACCGCGATGCTCAGCCCGGGGATGAAGTCGGGCCGGGTCTCCAGGTCGACCTCGCGCATCAGCATGTCGAGGTGGGACGCGAAGTCGGCGTCGGACACGGGTGAGCCGTCCTCCATGGTCCAGCGCATGGCGTGCTGCTGGATGTCGGAGGTCTGCTCGATCTCGTACACGAGGGTCCGCGGGCCGAAGCTGTGCAGCGTGCCGCCGGGCACGTACAGCGTCTCGCCCGCACGGACCGGCAGCCTGCGCAGCACCGCGTCGAAGTCCTGCGCCTCGAGCGCGGCACGCAACTGCGGTGCGCTCACCCCGGCCTTGACGCCGCACAGGGCGGTGGCGCCGGGTGCGGCGTCGAGGATGTGCCACGCCTCGGTCTTGCCGTTGGGTTCGCCCTCCAGGCGCCGGGCGGCCTCGTCGTCGGCGTGCAGATGGACGGGCAGGGTGCCGGAGGCGTCGATGAACTTCGTGAGCACCGGGAAGCGCGCGCCGCTCCAGCCGGGGCCCATGAGGTCTTCCGGGTGGTCGGCCACCACCTGGCGCAGGGTGCGTCCGGTCAGCGGGCCCTCCGTCACCACTCCCCCGGCGCCGTCGACGTCGCTGCACTCCCAGGTCTCGGCGATGCTCCAGTCCGGGATGCCGGTCTTGCCGAGGTGGCGGGCGATGGCGTGCCCGCCGAAGACGAGCGGCCTGGCCATGGCGGTCAGCCGCAGCGGGGAGAGCGGGGCGGCGCTCACAGGATCGGCTGGCCGCCGGTGACGGCGATCCGGGCGCCGGAGACGTAACTGGCCTCGTCGGAGGCGAGCATGACGTAGACGGCGGCGAGTTCGGCGGGCTGCCCGGGGCGGCCGAGCGGCACCTGCTTGCCGAAGCTCTCCACCTGGTCCGGCGGCATGGTCGCCGGGATGAGCGGCGTCCAGATGGGCCCGGGCGCGACGCTGTTGACGCGGATGCCCTGCGGGCCGAGCAGTTGCGACAGGGAGCCGGCCATGTTGGCGATCCCGGCCTTGGTGACGTTGTACGGGAGCAGCTGCGGCGGCGGGGTGTCGGAGTTGACCGAGGTGGTGCCGATGATCACCGATCCCGGCCGCATGTGCGGCACGGCCGCCTTGGTCAGGTGGAAGAACGCGCTGAGGTTGATGGCAAGGGTGCGGTCCCACTCCTCGTCGGGGATGTCGCCGACGGACTCCCGGGTCATCTGGAACGCGGCGTTGCTGACCAGGACGTCCACGCGGCCGAACTCCTCGACCGCCGTGGCCACGATCGAGCGGCAGTGCGCCGGGTCCGCCACGTCGCCGGGGACGAGCACGCACCTGCGGCCCGCCTCCTCCACCCACCGCCGGGTCTCCTCGGCGTCCTCGTGCTCGTCGAGGTAGGAGATCATGAGATCGGCGCCCTCGCGCGCGTAGGCGATCGCCACCGCGCGGCCGATGCCGCTGTCCCCGCCCGTGATGACGGCGGTCTTGCCGGTGAGCCGTCCCGAACCCCGGTAGCTCTCCTCCCCGTGGTCGGGGCGCGGGTCCATGGCGGAGGTGAGGCCGGGCGGTTCCTGCTGCTGGGGCGAGGGGGACATGGTGCCTTCCGCGGATCGGTCGATGGTGTACGGGGGATGCGGGGGGCTTACGACGACGGGGTGAGCGCGCGCAGGCGCTGGTCCAGTTCCCGCTGGTAGAAGTCGATGAAGCCGTCCGGGTCGGGCCCGGCGTTCTGCATCACGAGCCGGTCGAACCCGGCGTCCACGAACGGCTGCGCCACCTCGACGTAGCGGTCGGGGTCCGACCCGCACGCGAACTTGCCGAGGATGTCCTCCTTGCGGACGGTGGACGTCGCCGCCTCGAAGTTGGCCGGGTTCGGCAGCTCGCTCATGACCTTCCAGCCGGTGACCGCCCAGCGCGAGGTGTCCAGGGCCGCCTGTGCGCCCGCGTC
The DNA here is from genome assembly GCF_040644575.1 of Streptomyces sp. NPDC046939. NCBI lineage: Bacteria > Bacillati > Actinomycetota > Actinomycetes > Kitasatosporales > Streptomycetaceae > Streptomyces > Streptomyces sp. NPDC046939. The sequence goes on along the minus strand of NZ_JBEYWV010000001.1, from coordinate 213,618 downwards.
CGCGTCGGGGGCCCACGCCATGGGGACCTCGGCGTAGCGCGGCCCGTCGCCGCCCGCCGCGCGGTAGGCGTCCACGATCTCGCTCTTGTCCTCGGTCGCGAAGAGCCCGTCGCCCAGCTCGGCGGCGATCCTGGCCGCGAGCGGCCCGGCGGCCGCCACCGCGATGACCGGCGCCTCGCTCGGCAGATCGAAGACGCGGGCGTCGTCGATGTGCAGGTACTTCCCGTGGTACGAGCGGTAGCCGCCGCTCCAGAGCAGCCGGATGATCTCCAGGGCCTCGCGCAGCAGGGCGTGCCGCTCCGGTACGGAGTTCGGGAAGCCGTGGCCGGTGACGTGCTCGTTGAGCCGTTCGCCGGAGCCGACGCCGAGGGTGAAGCGGCCGTCCGAGAGCAGCGCGAGCGTCGCGGCCGCCTGGGCGATGATCGCCGGGTGGTAGCGAACGGTCGGGCAGGTCACGCCGGTGGCGAGGCCGATCCGCTCGGTCTTCGCCGCGATCGCCCCGAAGACCGTCCAGGCGAACGGCGAGTGCCCCTGCACGTCCAGCCAGGGGTGGTAGTGGTCGCTCATCTCCACGAAGTCGAAGCCCGCCTGCTCCGCGAGGACGGCCTGACGAACCAGTTCGTCGGGGCCGAACGCCTCCGCGGCCAGCTTGTAACCGATCTGCACCCTGTCCTCTTTCCCACCGAAGCCCGTGCTCCGGGCCGGACCCCCGACCGGCCGGAAACCGTGCATATGCCGACAAACAGCTCCGAGGCCCTACGCTGCCACGCCGACGCCGGGCCCGCATGTCACCGGGGTGCGTCCGGCTGTGTGCCCGCAGGTGCGTCCGACCGGGTCCGCCACGCCGCGCCGCCGCGCGCCCCGCCCGTCCCGGGCGCCTCCCGCGTCCTACGTTTCACCCCTCACCCTGCGGCAAGGCGCCGAGAGGACACGATCTCGGCGACGGACAGGAGGGCCAGGTGCGCAAGAACCGCGACGACGCCGGTACGAGGGCGGGGGCGGGCGGTGTGCGGCGGCGCGCGCTGTTCACGGCGGGGGCCGCGGGCGCCGCCGCCCTGGCCGCCGGCTGCGGCACGTCCGACGCCCGGGACACCGGCGCGGGCTCCGCGTCCGGGACCGCGTCACGGCCCGCCGCGCCCGGCTCACGCTCCGCCTCGCCGCGCTCGGCCTCGCCGCGCGCCACCCGCCGCGGGCCCGAACTGCCGCGCGGCGGGCGCCGGATCTTCCCCGAGCACCGGCTCGTCGGCTACTGCGGGCTGCCCGGCGCCGCCGCGCTCGGCCGCCTCGGCACGGGGAACCTGGACGACCGCGTCAAGGAGATCGAACGGCGGGGCCGCGCCTACGCGGACGGCCGCACGGTGCTTCCGGTCCTCGAACTCCTCACGGTCGTCGCCAACGCGAGCGCCGGGCCCGACGGCCTGTACCGCACCCGCACGTCCGACGCCACGATCCGCGCCTTCCACCGGGCCGCCCGGAGGCACAAGGCGCTGCTCCTGCTGAACGTCCAGCCGGGCCGGGCCTCCGCGCTCGGCGAGGTCAGGGCCCTGCGGAAATGGCTCGCCGAGCCGGACGTCGGGATCGCCCTCGACCCCGAGTGGGAGATGACCCCCGGGCAGGTGCCGGGCCGCACCTACGGCCACACCAGCGGCGGCGAACTCACCCGCATCGCCGCCTACCTCGCCTCCCTCGTGGAGGAGCACGACCTCCCGGAGAAGGTGTTCGTCTACCACCAGGTCGCCGAGTCGGTCGTCCACGAGGAGCGGCGGCTGACGGTTCCCGACGGGGTCGCTGTCGTCAAGAGCGCCGACGGGATCGGCTCGCCGCAGCTCAAGCGCGAGACCTGGCACCATCTGGTCGACACGCTGCCGCCGCGCCTGCACACCGGGTTCAAGCTGTTCTTCGAGGAGGACGCGAAGGGCGGCAGCCGCCTGATGACACCGGACGAGGTACTGGCCCTGACGCCGCGTCCGGGCTACGTCATGTACGAGTGAGGTGCGCGGGGGCCGTCACGGCCGGTCGAGGGGCGGCAGTGCCAGCCACTCCTGCCAGGTGAGGTCGCGGCCGATGTACCGCGGCCGCCGGAACGGCCAGTCGGCGGCGATCCACTGCGGCACCAGGGCGTCGAGCGCCCGCTCCTGCACGCTGTCCACCAGGACGTCCACCACCCACCAGGAGATCTCGGCGTCGGCGCCGGTGCGCTCGGGCGGGTCGACGTAGACGCAGCCGAGGAGTTCCGTCTCGTCCTCGTTCAACAGGGCGTAGTTGAACGACTGGTGGGCCGCGATCTCCTTCTCGTGGCGCAGCAGGTCGATGCGGTCCTCGTCGTACGTCATCGTCTCGGCGGGCCACCCCCAGGCGGGCCCGAACATCGCGTACAGGCGCTCCCGGGAGCCCATCACGGCGGGATAGTCGATCGGCGTGTCCGCCTCGCGAATGGGCCGCAGGTGCAGGGCGGTTGAGGGGACGGGGACATGGACGGGGTGAACGAAATCATCAGGCAGCCAGCTCATGGGGGCTGACAGTACAGCGGGCCGCTGCAGGCCCCGACCGATTATTCGGACCCGCGACGCGCCCCGGTCTCGGGGCCACGGACGCCGCCTCCCCGGTCAGCCCCCGCTCAACCCAGCACCTCATGGTTCGCCCAGGCGACCTTGTACGGGTGGCGTGACTGCCAGTGGGTGATGACCTCGTGCAGCGCGGGGACGGTGAACGCCTTCGCCAGGGTGTCCATGTCGGCCACGGCGAACCGCACGATGACGGTCGCGATCAGTGCCGGAACGGCCTCCTCCCCCGGGACCGGCAGATGGCGCCGGGCTTCGAAGGACTGGACGAGGCCGCTGTCGTCCATGACGCGTTCGATGTCCGCGAGGTACTGGTCGAGCTCGGTGTCGGGCGGGGTCTCGTCGAAGGAGACGATCATCGTGTGCTGGATCATGTGGTCATTCTTGGCCGCACCGGCCCCGGCCGTCCAAGACCGGTCGGGCACCCGGCGATAACCGGGAGGCATGGATCGGCAGCGCTAGCCTGGGGTCATGGACGAGCTGGAGACCCGCGAACTCAGATACGTCATCGCGGTCGCCGAGGAGCTGCACTTCGGCCGGGCCGCCGAGCGGCTCTCGATCGCCCAGCCGGCGCTGTCGAAGGCGATCCGGCGCGTCGAGACCCGGCTCGGCGTTCCGCTGTTCACCCGCTCCAGCAGGCACGTCGAGCTGACCCCGGCCGGGGAGGCGCTCCTCGAACACGGACGGCACGCGCTGAACGCCGTGCACGCCGCCGTCCGCAGGGCCCGCAGCGCCGGAGACAGCCGGGCCCCGCTGCGGCTCGTGCTGAAGCCGGGCGGCGACGCGGGCCTGCTGTCCGGGCTGCTCGCCGCGTACGCGCGGGAGCCCGACGCCCGCCGGGTCGACATCCTGTTCAGCGGCCCGGCGGACCGCAGCGACTTCCTGCGGGACGGCCGCGCCGACGTGGGCCTGCTCTACACCCCGTTCGACGCGCTCGACGGACTCGCCCACGAGCCGCTGCACACCGAGGACCGGGTCGCCGTCGTCCCGGCCGGCCACCGGTTCGCCGGGCGGGCGGCCGTGCGCACCGCCGACCTGGAGGGCGAGACGCTGCCGCGCTGGCGGGGCGTCCCGGGTGCCCCGGCGGAGGGCGGGACCGGCCCGGAGGTCGCCGACGTGATCCAGTTGCTGCACATGATCACGACGAACCGGATGATCGCGGTGCTGCCCCGCTCCCTGGTCGACCCGCTCCCGGCGGGTTTGGTCGCCGTACCCGTGAGCGACGCACCGGCCAGCACCCTGGTCCTGGCCTGGAACGAGCAGGACCGCCGCCCCCTGGTCGCCTCGTTCGTCTCCGCCGCGCAGAGGCTCGTGGAGAACAGCCCGGCGTGATCAGCGCCACACCCGTAGAGGCGTCCGAGCAGGATTGAGCGGCAAGATCGGGGACACACCACTACGGGATGTGCTGCGGGGGCGGTCACCATCACTGGGGAGTGTCAGACCGCCCCCGCGCCGTTCTGTCCGGGCGCGGCCGTCGAGCCGCGCGGGGTGAGCCTGGGTGTCGCCACCGGCTGCGCCGCGACGCGTTCCCCCCTCAGGACGTCGTAGAGCGTACGGGCGACGTCGGCGCCGAAGGCATGCACGTCGTGACTCATCGCGGACAGCGCCGGGTGGGTGAGGCGGCACAACTGCGAGTCGTCCCAGGCCAGCAGCGAGAGGTCGGCGGGGACGCGCAGACCCAGCTCGGCGGCGACGGAGAGCCCCGCGACCGCCATGAGGTCGTTGTCGTAGACGATCGCGGTCGGGCGGCGCGCGGCGGTGAGCAGTGAGCGGGTGGCCCTGGCGCCCGCCGCGCCGGAGAAGTCCGTGTCGAGCTGCTGCCCGGGTCCGAGCCCGAGTCCGAGCATGGCCTTGGTGAAGGCGGCGCGGCGGAGCGCGCTGTGCCCCAGGTCCGGTGCGCCGCCCACCCGGGCGACGGCGCGGTGCCCCAGCGCCGCGAGGTAGCGCACCGCTTCACCGACCGCCGTGGCGTCGTCGGTCCACCGTGAGGGGAAGGGCCGGGTCAGATACGGATGGCCGACCGCGACGGCGGGGATGCCGAGCCGCGCCAGGACGGGCCCGCGCGGATCGTTCTCGCGGAAGTCGACGAGGACGGTGCCCGCGATCCGCCGGGTCCGCCACCAGTGGCTCTGTAGCTCCATCTCCTCGTCCAGGGTCTTCACCAGGCGCAGGAGCACCGCCCCGCGATGCTCGGAGACGACGCTCTCCAGCCCGGAGAGGAACTCCATGTAGAAGGGTTCCAGGCCGAGTTGGCGCGCGGGCCGCCGGATGACGAGACCGATGGCGCCCGCGCCCCGCACCTCGCACGTCCGGGCCGGGCGGTTCGACTGCCAGCCCATGGCCTCGGCAACGGCGAGGACGCGCGCCCGGGTCGCGTCGGACACGCCCGGCTTGCCGCCCACCGCCAGGGACACGGCGGCACGGGAGACCCCGGCGCGGGCCGCGACGTCCTTGATGGTCACCCGTCGCTGGTTCATGAGGCGCTCACCATAGACCGGTCGAGCACATCCGTACGCCTCTCCTCTGCGAGAAGCGCAGGGAAAGCCCTTACATTACTTGCCTTTTACTTAACTTGCTCAACGTCTAGACAACGATGTCGGCGGTGTGCAAAGTGTCCCGCCAGCACGGTCCTCATCCACCCCCGGCCGAGGACCCCGAGGAAAGGGACGCGTCCCCATGAGCACAGCCCTGCACAGAAAACCGCTCACGCGAGCCCGCGGCCTGACCCTGTTCGCCGCCCTTGTCGTCTCCGCTCTCGTCGCCCTGACGCTCGTCCCCGACGCGCAGGCGTTCCCCAGCCGCTCGCGGCAGCAGGTGATCGACTACCTGAAGTCCATCAGCGGCTCGAACATCGTCTCCGGCCAGCACAACAAGGAGCCGGCCAGCAACCCCGGCCAGTACACCCAGCAGGTCAAGGACGTCACCGGCCAGTACCCGGGCCTGTGGGGCGGCGACCTGATGTTCAACGCCGCGGACGTGGCCAACCGGCAGCGCGTGATCGACCAGGCGAAGACCGAGTGGAACAACGGCTCGCTCGTGGCGCTGACCTGGCACGTCTGCCCGCCCACCCAGGGCAGTTCCTGTGCCTTCGAGGGCGGCGTCAAGTCGAGCATCAGCGACACGCAGTTCAACCAGATCGTCACCGACGGCACGGCGCTCAACACCGCGTGGAAGCGCCGCCTGGACGAGGCGGTGCCCTACCTGAACCAGTTGAAGAGCGCGGGCGTGCCCGTCCTCTTCCGGCCGCTGCACGAGATGAACGAGACATGGAACTGGTGGGGCCACCGCCCCGGCGCCAACGGCAGCGCGAAACTCTACAAGATCACCCACGACTATCTCGTCGGCAAGGGCCTGTCCAACCTGATCTGGGTGTGGAACGTCCAGGACAACCCGGCGGGCGGCTGGTCGGACTACTACCCGGGCGCCAACTACGTGGACGTCGTGTCCCTCGACGTCTGGTACAAGAACTACCCCAGCTCGTCGGACTACGCGCAGATGCAGTCCATCGCGGCGGGCAAGCCGATCGCCCTCGCCGAGGTGGGCAAGATCCCCAACGCCTCGCTGCTCGACAGCCAGGCCCGCTGGGCCTACTTCATGATGTGGTCCGAGCAGTTGCGGGGGAACAACACCAACGCGGAGCTCCAGGCGGGCTACTTCCACCCGCGCGTCCTCAACCAGGGTGAGCTGAAGCTGTAACACCTCCTGCACACATGTGTGTGGCCCGTCCCCTCGGGGGCGGGCCACACACATGTGCCGTCGGTCAGCCGCGTCGCGAGCGCGGCGCCGCCGTCGAGGCGCGCGGGGTCAGCGACGGCATGGGCACCGGGTGGGAGGTGACGGTCCTGCCCTCGATGAGGTCGAAGAGGACCCGTGTGACGTCCGCGCCGAAGCCGTGCACGTCATGGCTCATCGCCGACAGGGTCGGGTGGGTGAGCCGGCACAACTGCGAGTCGTCCCAGGCGAGCAGGGACAGCTCGTCCGGCACCGAGACACCCATCTCGGCCGCCACGCCGAGACCGGCCACCGCCATGATGTCGTTGTCGTAGACGATGGCGGTGGGTCGCTCCGCGCGCAGCAGCAGCGAGCGGGTGGCCCGCGCCCCTTCCTCCCCGGCGAAGCCGGACGCCACCTGGAGCGAGCCGTCGAGCCCCAGGGACTCCATGGTCGTGCGGAACGCCTCTTCCCGTATGGCGCTGTGGCCGAGCGCCTCGGGTCCGCCGACCCGGCCGATCCTGCGGTGGCCGAGGGCGGCCAGATAGCGGACGGCCTCGCCCATCGCGGTGGCGTCGTCGGTCCAGACCGACGGGATGCCGCCGGTCAGATCGGGATGGCCGACGGCGACCGCGGGCATGCCGAGCTTCCTGAGCGGTTCGATCCGCGGGTCGTCCCGGTCGAAGTCGACGAGGACGGACCCGCCGACCTGCCGCTCGCGCCACCACGTCTGCTGGAGCTCGATCTCCTCCTCCCTGCTGCTGACGAGGCGGAGCAGCAGGGAGCAGGAGCGCTCGGCGAGGACGGACTCGATGCCGGAGATGAACTCCATGTAGAACGGTTCGAGGCCGAGGAGCCGGGCCGGCCGGCAGATCGCCAGGCCGACCGTGTCCGTGTGCTGCCGGGACAGGCTGCGCGCCGAGGAGTTCGGCGCCCAGCCCATCTCCCGCGCCACCGCGAAGATCCGCTCCCGGGTCGCCTCGGAGAGCCCCGGCTTGTGGTTGAACGCGATCGAGACCGCGCCCTTGGAGACTCCGGCGGCGGCCGCGACGTCCTTGATGGTGACGCGCTGGGTGGGTGCGCTCACGCGGGTTCCACGCAGAAGAGTGCGGCCCGTACGGTGTTGGCGCCCGCGCCCCGCGTGCCGTGCACGCGGATGCGGGTGGTCTCACCGGGCAGCAGGGTGGTCAGGCCGCGCTCGGCCCGGGCGTGCGGGGCGATGCGGTCGGCCTGGAGGAGCAGGTCGCGGACGAGTGTCTGGGCGGTCACCACGACATCGACTGTATCCCGCTCCTGGCCGACGGTCTCGACGGCGATGTCGAAGCGGGGCTCGGGGTAGTCGAAGTCCTTGTCGCGCGCCTCGAAGTGCAGGGCGCGCAGCCCGTCGGCGTCGGCGACGAGGTACTCCTTGGCGGAGCCTGTCGCCGGGGTGACCTCCGGCGGGACCGGGAGCCGTACGGTCTCGCGCGGACCGGCGGTCAGCCCGAGGGAGACACGGGCGGCGAGGGTGCCGTCGGCGCGCATCAGGCGCAGGGTCACGTCGCAGCTCCACGGGGTCGCGCCCAGGTTGGACAGGACGAGTTCGGGCCCTTCGGCGCCGGGCTGCACGGTCAGCAGGCGGTCGGCGTAGAGGCGGCGCAGCTCGTGGTAGAGCGGCTTGAGGCGGCCGTCGCCGTCGATGGCGGCCCAGGAGCTGACCGGCCAGCAGTCGTTGATCTGCCAGACGACGGTCCCGGCGCAGCGCGGCCAGTGGGAGCGCCAGTGCTCGATGCCGGTGGCGACGGCGCGGGCCTGGATCACCTGGGTGAGGTAGTGCCAGCGGTCGAAGTCGCCCTCGGGCAGCGCGAAGTGGCGGGCGACGCCCCGGTTCAGCTTGCCGTTGCCGTCCTCGGCCTTCTGGTGGTGGAGCATGCCGGGCGAGTCGGGGGCGAGTTCCTCGCCGGGCAGGGCGCGGCGCAGGGTGGCCAGGGCCGGGGGCGCCTGCCAGCCGAACTCGGAGACGAAGCGCGGCACATCGGCGCGGTACTCGGTGAAGTCCCGCCGGTTCCACACCTCCCACGAGTGGTGGGTGCCGTGGTCGGGGTGGTTGGGGTGGTGGTCCCAGCTGCCGGACCAGGGGCTGCCCGCCATGTAGGGGCGGGTGGGGTCGAGCTCGGCGACGACGCGGGGCAGCAGGCCGAGGTAGTAGCCCTCGCCCCAGGAGTCGCCCGCGAGTTGCTCCTCCCACTCCCAGTCGCGGAAGCCCCACAGGTTCTCGTTGTTGCCGTTCCAGGCGACGAGGCTGGGGTGCGGCATGAGGCGTACGACGTTGTCGCGGGCCTCGGCCTCGACCTCGCCGCGCAGGGGCTGCTCCTCGGGGTAGGCGGCGCAGGCGAAGAGGAAGTCCTGCCAGACCATGAGGCCGAGTTCGTCGCAGGCGTCGTAGAACGCCTCGTCCTCGTAGATGCCGCCGCCCCAGACGCGGACCAGGTCGACGTTGGCCGCTGCGGTCTGTTCGAGGCGGGTGCGGTAGCGCTCGGGGGTGATGCGGGAGGGCAGTACGTCGTCGGGGATCCAGTTGACGCCGCGTACGAAGACGCGGGTGCCGTTGACGACGAAGGTGAAGCCGGTGCCCTGTTCGTCGGCGGAGCGGTCGATCTCGATCGTGCGGAAGCCGATGCGCCGCTGCCAGGAGTCGAGCTGCTCGCCGTCGGCGGTGAGCGTCAAGTCGACGTCGTAGAGCGGTTGTTCGCCATGTCCGCGTGGCCACCACAGTTCCACGTCGGGGATGTCGAGGACGAGGGTGAGCGTGTCGCCGTCGGTCTCGGCGGTCGTCGTGACCCCGGCGACGGTGGCGTGCGCGGTGACGCGGCGTCCGGCGCCGGTGGCGGTGCGTTCGAGGTCGACGCGGAGTTCCACGCGGCCGCGCGTGCCGTCGACGGTGACCAGGGGGCGGACCCGGGCCATGCGCGCGGTCGACCAGCGTTCGAGGCGGACCGGGCGCCACATCCCGGCGGTGACGACGGTCGGGCCCCAGTCCCAGCCGAAGCTGCACGCCATCTTGCGGAGGTACTGGAAGGGCTCGGAATAGGCGTTGGGCCGCTCCCCCGTCAGCGCCTTCACGGCGTTCGCCTCGTCGTAGGCGGAGCCGAAGGTGACACTCAGCTCGCCGGAGCGGCCCGTGACGTCGAAGCGGTAGGAGCGGTGCATGTTGCGGGTGCGGCCCAGCTCCTTGCCGTCGAGCACGAGGTGGGCGACGGTGTCCAGGCCGTCGAGGACGAGGTCCGTGCGCTCGAAGGCGGCGCCGGAGGTCTCCTCGGGCGACAGGTCGCGGGTGTAGGTCCAGGCGCGGCGGCCCACCCAGGCGATGTACTGCTCGTTCCGCCCGATGAACGGGTCCGGAATCAGGTCGGCGGCGAGCAGGTCGGCATGGACGCAGCCGGGGACCTGGGCGGCGATGCGCGCCCCTTCGTGTTCGAGACTCCATCCCTCGCTGAGCTGGGCGGTGGCCTTCATAGGGCGACTCCAATCGGACGGACGCGGGCCCGGTTCGTATGAGACGCCCGCCAACCTAACCCCTGGTTCGTAAACCGGTCTAGTCCTCGTTCAGTGAAGACGCCCAGCACATCACGGCTGGTGAAGCGCTTGCGCGCAGGGGACCACACCAGAGCGCGGTAACGATTGGGTATCGCGGCGGAAATCGAGGCTTTACCGGTTCATAGATGGCTGACATAGTGCCGTCAGCCCGCTGGGCCTGAGCCGTGACCCTTGGAAGGAGCTGGGCACATGAGGACGAAGCCGCTGAGCGCGATGGCGCTGGCCGCCGCACTGCTGACCGTCGCGGGGTGCGGCGGCGGAGGGAGCTCCTCGGGGGAGGCGGCCGACTCCCCCTCCGACCCCGCCAAGGTGTCGGGCACCATCACGGTGCTGACCAACCGCACCGACCTCGTGCAGGACGGCACGATGAAGAAGTACGCCGCCGAGTTCAAGAAGGCGTACCCCAAGGTGGACGTCACGTTCCAGGGCATCACCGACTACGAGGGGGAGGTGAAGATCCGGATGAACACCGAGAACTACGGTGACGTCCTGCTGATCCCCGCCGCGATCGCCAAGGGCGACTACCCCAAGTTCTTCGCCCCGCTCGGCGACACCAAGGACATGGTCAAGAACTACCGCTTCACCGGCAAGACCGACGTCAAGGGCAAGACGTACGGCATAGCCAACTTCGGGACCGCCAACGGCTTCGTCTACAACAAGGCCGTCTGGAAGAAGGCCGGCATCGAGGAGTGGCCCACCAGCCCGCAGGAGTTCCTGGACGACCTGAAGCGGGTCAAGGACAGGACCGGCGCCACGTACTACACCAACTTCAAGGACGGCTGGCCGCTCAGCGGCGCCTGGACCAACAACGTCGGCTCGGTCACCTGTGACGGCAAGGCGTGGGACGCGCTCGCCGGCACCGACAAGCCGTGGCGGTCCGGCGGCGAGCTGAACACCGTCGACAAGCTCCTGTACGACATCGTGCACGAGAAGCTGGCGGAGAAGGACCCGACGACGACCAACTGGGAGGACTCCAAGACCCAGTTGGCCAAGGGGAGGATCAGCAGCATGATGCTCGGCTCGTGGGCCGTGAACCAGATGCGCGGCGCCGCCTCCGCGGCCGGGGAGAACCCGGACGACATCGGGTTCATGCCGTTCCCCGCGCAGAAGAACGGCACGTTCTGCGCCACGCTCGTCTCCGACTACCAGCTCGCCGTGAACACGCACTCGGACCACAAGCCGGCCGCCCGCGCCTGGATCGACTGGTTCACCGAGAAGTCCGGCTTCGCCGCGAAGGAGGGCGGCGTCTCGGCGCTCACCTCCATGAGCTTCCCCGACGTTCTGAAGCCCTTCCAGGACAACGATGTCAGGCTCATCGAGCACTCCGAGGCCAGGACCGAGCAGGTCAACGCGATCGACGACGCCGCCGAGATCGGCCTCTCCAAGCCGGACTACCGGCAGAAGCTGATCGACATCGCCCGCGGCGCCCAGAAGGGGTCCGCCGAGGAGTACTTCGCCGACCTGGACAAGCGCTGGGCCGAAGCGGCCTCCGTCGCGGGGAACTGACCCCCGCGCACGCGCACGGGGCCCGGGCCCGCACCCTCGGGCCGGGCCCCCGTCCGCCAGTCGCTCGTCCTGCTCCTCGCGGACCACGAAAGGGCCGTCCCGCATGACCGACACCACATCGAAGGCGCCACCGGCACCGGGGCGCCGCGCCGCACCCGCCCGGAGCCGCACCCGCCGAGGCGCCCCACCCGCACGGTCCTGGCGCGACCATCCGCTGCGCAGGATCACACCGTGGCTGTTCCTGATCGCGCCCCTCGCGCTGCTGATCACGTTCACCTACGTGCCCGTGGGCAACATGATCTACTACAGCTTCACCGACTGGGACGGCGTCAGCCCCGACCGGAACTTCACGGGGTTCGACAACTACACGCAGCTGTTCACGCGCCCCGAGCTGTTCCGCGTCTTCTTCGTCAGCTTCTACTACCTCGCCGCGTCCGCCGTGCAGATCGTGATCGCGCTGTACTTCGCGACGCTCCTCAGCTTCGACCTGCGCTTCCGCAACTTCTTCAAGGGAATTCTCTTCTTCCCCTACCTGATCAACGGCGTCGCCATCGGCTTCGTCTTCCTCTACTTCTTCCAGGACGGCGGCACCCTCGACGCGGTGCTCTCCTGGTTCGGCGCCGGCGGCGACCACGCCTGGCTCGGCGACCCGGAGTCGGCCAACACCTCGCTCGCCGGGGTATCCGTGTGGCGCTTCACCGGCCTGAACTTCGTGCTGTTCCTCGGCGCGATCCAGTCGATCCCCGGTGAGCTGTACGAGGCCGCGCAGCTCGACGGGGCGAGCCGCTGGCAGCAGTTCCGGCACATCATCGCGCCGGGCATCCGGCCCGTGCTGAGCCTCAGCGTCATCCTGGCGGTCTCCGGCTCGCTCGCCGTCTTCGAGATCCCGTACATCATGACCGGCGGCGCGACCGGCACGTCGACCTTCGTCATCCAGACGGTCAAGCTCGCCTTCCAGTTCAACAAGACGGGCCTGGCCTCGGCCTGTGCCGTCGTGCTGCTCCTGATCATCCTGGTCGTCACCTGGATCCAGCGGCGGCTCGTGCCCGACGACAAGGTGGACCTCGTATGACCACGCTCCCCACGGACGAACGGCCCCTCGCGCGCGGCCGGTTCCGCTTCGGCACGGCGCTGAGCTACCTCTCGCTCGTCGTCGCCTCCCTCGTCGTCCTCGTGCCCCTGGCCGTCGTCTTTTTGACCTCGCTCAAGACATCGCGGGAAGTGGCCGACGGCGGCGCGCTGAGCCTGCCGCACGACTGGTTCAACCTGTCCAACTACGCCACCGCGTTCACCGACGGGCACATGCTGACGGCGTTCGGGAACACGGCGTTCATCCTGCTGTTCTCCCTCACCGGGACCGTGCTCATCGGCTCCATGACGGCGTACGCCATCGACCGGTTCGAGTTCCGGTTCAAGAAGACGGTGATGGCCCTCTTCCTCGTCGCGACCCTGGTGCCGGGCGTGACGACGCAGGTCGCCACCTTCCAGGTGGTCAACAGCTTCGACCTCGTGGACACGCGGTGGGCGCCGATCCTGCTCTACATGGGCACGGACATCGTGTCGATCTACATCTTCCTGCAGTTCATCCGCGGTATCCCGGTCTCGCTCGACGAGGCGGCCCGCCTTGACGGGGCGAACACCTTCACCATCTACCGGAAGATCATCCTGCCGCTGCTCAAGCCGGCGATCGCCACGGTCGTCATCGTCAAGGGCATCACGACGTACAACGACTTCTACATCCCGTTTCTCTACATGCCCTCCGAGGACAAGGGCACGATCTCGACCGCCCTGTTCCGCTTCAAGGGACCGTTCGGCGCACACTGGGAGGCGATCTCCGCCGGGGCGATCCTGGTGATCCTTCCGACGCTGCTCGTCTTCCTCTTCCTGCAGCGCTACATCTACAACGGGTTCGCGCAGGGGGCCACGAAGTAGGGCGGAGACGCCGCCCCCGTTCAGCGGCGATGCCGGGCCTGTTCGTCGGCGGCGGGGCCGGGGTCCGGGTCGGTCGCGGAGGCGGTGGCCGACGGCTCCTGCTCCTGCTCCTGCTGCGCCGCTTCCTCGGCGCCGACGAGGTAGTCGAAGGTGCCGGTGATGGTGAGGAGGCGGTCCAGGCGCGGGGAGCGCTCGGCGATGCGCAGGCTCGCCCCGAGGGTGTCGAGGCGGCGGCGCAGGCCGAGGAGTGCGGACAGGCCCATGGAGTCGACGCCGCTCAGCCCGGAGCAGTCCAGGCGCAGGACGCGCAGGCCCGGGTGGTCCAGGAGGGCGCGTGCGGCTTCGTCGGTGAAGTGTCCGCTGGTGTCGTAGTCCAGGGCCCCCTCGACGGCGAGCGTGAGCACTCCGTCACGCGGTCCGGAGGCGGTGAGGTGCAGAGCGGCGTATGTGGTCATGCGGGCTGCCCGGGTCCGGGGACGGTCAGGGTCGTGCGGGCCGCGGTCAGGATGCCGGTGGCGCGCGGGAAATCGTTCAACTGGTGCAGCAGGGAGTCCAGGGCGGGCAGCAGCGACCGCGCGGGGACGCCCCGGGCCTGGAGGATGCCCGCGGTCCAGGCGACGAACGTGGTGAAGAGTTCCGTGTCGTCGACGTAGAGGGCCGTGACCAGGTACGTGACGATGTGGTCGATGTCCTCGGCCGTGCGCTCGCGCTGCGGCTCGGTGTACGAGCGCATCGGCGGATAGGCCTCCTCGACATCGGCGAGGGTCTGCTTGACCAGCCGCCGCTTCGTCTGTCTGACCAGGGTGTACTCCTGGTCGGACAGGTGCGGCAGATCCAGGTCGGGCAGCCGGGCCGCGTCCGGGGCGGGCCGCTGGAGCCCCTCCGCCAGGAGCGCGTGGGCGCTGAGCGCGTCCGGGGCCCACACCGCCTGCATCCGCCGGGCGTATCTGCCGTCGGGGCCGAACGCGGCGCCGCCCGCCATGACGGGGGTGCCGGTCGTCTGGCAGGAGCTGATCGCGGTGTGCGCGGTGGGCAGGTGCGAGGGGATCGAGGAGGACAGCAGCACGGCGTCGGGGGTGCGCTGGTGGATGTGGGCGATCAGGTGCTCGGTGGGGACCTGTGCGCCCAGGTAGTCCACGCTCCAGCCGCGCAGCCGCAGGACCTCGGCGACCAGGCGGGCGGGCAGGGCGTGCCATTCGCCGTCCACGCACGCGACGGCGAGGCGGCCCCGGGTGGGGGTGGGCGCGGCCGCGTCGGCGATGGCGGAGACGCACCGCTCGTTGATCGCGGTCGCGGCGTGTTCCTGGGCGATCGTGATCCGGTTGGCCGCCCATTCGACGCCGACCCGCTGCTGCACCGGCGCGATCAGTTCGAGGAGCACGCGCTCCGCCGCCATGGGCCCGTGCCCGGCGGTGCCCTCCCCCGCGGCGAAGCGCACGAGGGCGACCGCGTGCGTGTCGTCGCAGTCGATCAGCGCGCCCCACAACTGCTCGCGGAGGTCGCTGAACGTCGGCAGCACGGAGGTTCCCGCGCTCGTCTCACCTGTCGTCATGCTGTGAACCTGCCCCGAGTGTGCCCGTCCACCGCGGTGAGGTGGTTGTTGCGCGGCGCGGTGATGGCCAGCAGCGCCATGTCGTCGTGCGGACCGCCGTCGATCCACCGGGAAGCGATCATCTGTACGTACTCGGTGACCGCCTCCGCGGGCAGCCCCGCGCACTGCGCGAGCGCGTCGCGCAGCCGCTGCTCGCCGAACATGGCGTCGCCGAGCGGACCGCCGTGCGCCTCCGTGATGCCGTCGGAGTACAGCAGGCACGTCTCCCCCGGCGCGAGGTCCACGGTGGCCGTGGTGACCTTGAGCAGCTCCGTCGGCAGGGCGCCGATCAGCATGCCCCTCGTGTCGGCCGCCTCCACCCGTCCGTCGCTGCGCACGATCAGCGGGGTGGGGTGCCCGGCGCTGGAGACCCGCAGCCGGACCCGGCTGCCCGCGCGCTTGACGGAGGCGAGGGCGAGCGTGGCGAACCGGGTGTGGTGCGAGGTGAGCAGCGCGTTGTTCAGCAGGGTGAGCAGCCGGTGGTGGTCCGGGGCGAACGGCAGCAGCGCCTCGAGCGTGTTGCGGATCTTTCCGGTGAGCACGGCGGCTTCGAGGCCCTTGCCGCACACGTCGCCGAGGACGGCGAACGTCTCGGCGTCGTCGCTGTCGGCGGGGTAGACGTCGTAGAAGTCGCCGCCGATCCGCTCGCCCGCGGCGGCGGCCCGGTAGCGGCCGGAGAAGTCGACGCCGCGCACGCCCGTGAGGACGGGCGGCAGCAGCTCCCGCATGAGGACGTCGGTGATGTGCGACTGCTCGGCGTATATCCGGGCGGCCGACAGGGCGGCGCCCGCGCGTGCGGCGAAGAGCCGGGCGAACGCCTCCTCGGCCTCGGTGAAGGCGGCCTCGCGGCTGTGCCGCATCATCACGATGGCGCCGGCCGGCAGGCCGTGCCCGGGCAGCGGCACGACGACGACGGAGCCGATCTGCCCGCCGTCCGCCGCGAACTCGGCCGGGATCGCCCACGCGGGCACCTGGGCCGGGTCAATCCAGCGCGAGGGCACCGGCGGGAAGCCGAGCAGCGCCTCCGACAGGCCCGGCAGCTCCGCCGGGTCCAAGGAGATCCGTTCCTGCACGACGGGCTGCCCGGTCGTACAGCGGGTGACGGGGTAGGTGCGGCCGGAGCGGACGCCGACGATGACCGCCGCGTCCGCGAGGTGCTGTGCGGCCATGCGGGCGGTCACCTCCATGCAGCGTTCGGCGTTCAGGGAGGCGAGGAGTTCGCTGGAGACCTCCTGGAGGACGCGGGAGCGGGTCCGCTCGCTCTCCAGTTGCTGGTGGGCGAAGCGCAGGTCGCCGTCGTCGACCAGCCACCAGGACACGGCGCCGTCCGCGCCGCGGCTCGGAAAGGCGTCGACCGTCGTGTCGCCGATGCGCCCCGAGGCCACCGGCAGGTCGGGGTCGTCGCCGGCCACGGCCGCGGCGTGCGCCTCGGCCAGCCAGGCGGGCGCCACGTCCGCGAGCCGCGCGCCCGTGGCGAGCCCCGCGAGGAGCGCACCGGCGCGTTCGTTGCGGGACAGGACGCGGCCTGCCCGGTCCACGGTGATCGTCGGGTACGGGTTGCGCGGCCCCGCGGCCGTGTCGACCTGTGTGCCTCGGGAGCTCATCGGCTCCGTGGAGGAAACCATCACGTGGGACCCGCTGCGCAGGTCCCCACCACCCTTCACTCGGAATCTCAGGACAGCGACCGCCGTTGTCGACGACGGGCGCGCGAGGGCGCACGGCCGGCATCGACGATCACAGTTTCCATAGGGCAACAGTTGCACGGCCGGGGGTGCCGGGGCAACCAGACCCACTCCAACGGGGCGAACGGTCCCTCGGGGAGTACCGCGCGGTGCCGAACTCACGCCTCCGTGGGGCGGCCGAACCAGTCCAGGCAGACCACGAGCGCGTCGTCGTCGGCGTCCGCGCTCAGATGCGCCGCCAGCTCCTGGAGGATCGCCCGGGGCACGGCGGAGGCGGGCAGCAGACTCGCACGCTGGATCGCCCGCGCGAGCATACGCTCGCCGTACTCCTCGCCCGTCTCCGACAGGGCCGCGTAGACACCGTCACTGACGAACAGCAGCCGGTCGCCCCGCCGGACCTCGAATTCCTGTACGACGTAGTCGGTCTCCTCGAACATGCCGAGGGGCAACTGGGCCTCGAAGGGGATCTGCTCCACCGTCATGCCGCGCTGGCGCCAGAGCTGCGGCGAACCGGCGTCCACCACCTGCACCCGCCCGGTGGCGAGTTCGAAGGAGAGCAGCAGGGTGGAGACGTACTCCTCGCCCCGGTGCTGCGCGTACAGCGCCTGGTCGGCGAGGGCGGCCTGGTCCGCGAGGCCGATGCCCGCGCGGCGGGCGTTGCGCAGCGCGTTCACGGCGAGGTTGGTCAGGAGCGCGGCGCCGATCCCCTCGCCCATGCCGTTGGTGATGGTGAGGGTGAGCGCCTCGCTCGTCACGGCCCAGTCGAAGTTGTCGCCGTGGATGGCGTAGGCGGGCTCCAGCTGGGCGCCGATGGCGTACTCGGTGCGGGTGCAGGCGCGGCCCGGCAGCAGTTGCCACTGCATCTCGGCGGCCAGCGTGAGGCGGCTGGCGCGGCGCGCCTGGAGGTAGACGTCGGTGTCCCGGTCGGCGACGACGATCTCCCGGCCGAGGATCTCCGCGAGTTCGGTCAGCTCCTCGATCTCCTCGGGCGAGCATCTTCGTTCCGGTACGCGCACGGAGAGGATGCCGAGTCTGTCGCCGCGCACGGTCACCGGCAGGAAGAGGTCGACCGCTCCTTCGCCGCGCACCACATGGCTGCGCGGGTCCTGGCTCCCGAAGGCCCGGCCCGCCGGGCTGTCGTTGAGGGGCAGCGGCGCGGCGGTGTGCGGCAGCTCCGTCACGGGCTGCAGGACGGTGAGCCCGTAGTCGGCCATCAACAGGTCGACGCGGAGCGCGCCGTAGTGCTCGCTCAGCGCGGCGCGCACCGTGTCGAGCAGCGCGAACGGCGCGGCGGCGCGGACGGCCTTTTCCACAGCGAGGAAATTCTTCACAGCAGCCTTCTTCAGAGGGGCGAGCCGGCTGCCGAGCGGCCACACGCTCCGCACCTACGAGCCGAGCGGGAACGCAGAAGTACAGTAACGATTGCCATGGGGCAACTGTTGAGGAATTGTATCCCGCGCGCGCCCGCCGGTGCGGGAGAGGTCAGGCGATGGCCTCGGAGGACCCCGCCGCCTCGCCCGGCGCGGGGCCCGGCGCGATGTGCGCCGCGGCGGCGTCCTGGAACTGTTCGAGCCCCTCGGCCAGCGTCCGCAGATGCGCGGGGGACATGGAGCGCAGGACCGCCTCGATCTCGCGCGCCCGTGAGGCACGGAAGTCGTCCAAAACCGCGGCCCCGCGACGACTGAGGCGCAGATCCACCTCACGGCGGCTGGTGGCACTGGTCAGCCGCTCCACCAGGCCCGCGGCTTCGAGACGGTCGCACAGCCGGCTCACCGAGGAGGGGCGGGAGCCGAGCGCCTCGCCGAGTGCCCGCTGGTTGACCCCCTGCTGCTCCTCGATCACGGTGAGCGCCCGGAACTGCGACGGCGGGAGCGGGCCCGCCGGGGTGGCCTCCTGTCCGCGCCCCCACAACACGTCGAGCAGTTCCGAGACCCGGCAGGCCACTTGGGCCACGTGTTCAGCACTGCGGAAGGGCAGACTCTGGGGCATGTCCCAGCACCCTCCCGTCCGAAAGTGGGGTCGACGGTGCATGAGCCTACAGCCGACGAGGGCTTCCGGTCAGCCCCGGGCCCGGTCGGCCGACAGCGCGCGGGCCAGATAGGGGCCTGTGACGCTCCTCCTCGACCGGGCGATCCGCGCGGGCGTGCCCTTGGCGACGACCCTGCCGCCCGCGTCTCCCCCGCCGGGCCCGAGGTCGATGACCCAGTCGGCGGTGGCGATCGTTTCCAGGTCGTGCTCGACGAGGACGACCGTGTTGCCCGCGTCGACGAGCCGGTGCAACTGGCGCAGCAGGAGCGCGATGTCGGCGGGGTGCAGACCCGCGGTCGGCTCGTCGAGCAGGTAGAGCGCGTGGCCGCGGCGGGCCCGCTGCAGTTCGGTGGCGAGCTTGATGCGCTGGGCCTCGCCCCCGCTCAGCTCGGTGGCGGGCTGCCCGAGCCGCAGATAGCCGAGGCCCACGTCCCGCAGGGTCGCCAGGCTGCGCGCCGCGCCGGGCACGTCGGCGAGGAAGTCCGCCGCCGCGTCGACGGACATGGCGAGCACGTCCGCGATGGTGCGGCCCTCGTAGGTCACCTCAAGTGTCTCGTCGTTGTACCGCGTGCCGCCGCAGGCCGGGCAGGGCGCGTACGTACCGGGCAGGAACAGCAGCTCGACGGTGACGAACCCCTCGCCCTGACAGGTCTCGCACTGCCCTTCCGCCACGTTGAAGGAGAACCGCCCGGCCGTGTACCCGCGCGCCACGGCCTCGTCCGTCGCCGCGTACAGCTTGCGCACCGCGTCGAACATCCCGGTGTACGTGGCCAGGTTGGAGCGGGGCGTACGGCCGATGGGCCGCTGGTCGACGAGGACGAGACGGTCGAACGCCTCCGCCCCGGAGACCTCGCCCACCTCGCCCTCCCCCAGCATGTCCTCGCCCTCCTCGGGGCTCAGGGCGAGGCGGTCCCGTACGACATCGGCGAGGACCTGGGTGACCAGCGTCGACTTCCCCGACCCCGACACGCCGGTGACCGCCGTGAGGACGCACAGGGGCACGTCCACGGACACGTCGTGCAGGTTGTGCCGGGAGACGCCGTCCAGGCGCACCCACCCGTGCGGGGTGCGCGGGCTGTGCGCGAACGGCTCCGCGCGGCCGAAGAGGTGACGGCTCGTCGCCGACTCCGCGACCTGTTCGAGGCCGGGCACCGGGCCGCTGTAGAGCACCCGGCCGCCGCCCTCGCCCGCGCCGGGGCCGATGTCGACGACCCAGTCGGCCCGGCGTACGACGTCCATGTCGTGCTCCACGACGAACAGCGAGTTGCCCGCCGCCTTCAGCCGCTGGAGGACGTCGAGCAGTGGCTCCGCGTCCGCCGGGTGCAGCCCGGCCGACGGCTCGTCCAGCACGTACACCACACCGAAGAGGCCCGAGCGCAGTTGTGTGGCGATGCGCAGGCGCTGCGCCTCGCCGGGTGAGAGGGTCGTCGAGCGGCGGCCGAGGCCGAGGTAGCCGAGACCGAGGTCGAGCAGCACCTCCACGCGCGCGACGATGTCGGCGCAGATCCGCACCGCCACCTCGGTCCGCTCCCCCGACCCGGCGCTCTCGACGGCGGCCTCCGCGTCGGTCATCTCCGCGACCGGGCGCAACAGCTTGACCATGTCGGTCAGGGGCAGCGCGCTCATGGCGGCGATGCTGTGCCCGGCGAACGTCACCGCGAGCGCCTCGGGCCTGAGCCCGCTTCCCTCGCACTCCGGGCACGGCACACTGCGCACGAACCGCAGCGCCCGCTCCCGCATCCGTTCGCTCTTGGAGTCGGCCAGGACGTGCATGACGTGCTGACGGGCGCTCCAGAACGTGCCGTAGTAGCCGTAGTCGACGCGGCCCTCCTCCGGCTCGATGAGGACGGAGGGCTGCTCGTCCGTGTAGAGCAGCCAGTCACGGTCCTTCTTGCGGAGCCTGCGCCACGGCCTGTCGATGTCGATGCCGAGCCCGCTCACGATGGAGCGCAGGTTGGCGCCCTGCCACGCGCCCGGCCAGGCGGCGATGGCGCCCTCGCGGATGCTGAGCGACGGGTCGGGGACGAGCAGGTCCTCGGCCACGTCGTGGACGACGCCGAGCCCGTGGCAGTGCGGGCAGGCGCCCGCCGCCGTGTTGGGCGAGAACGCCTCCGCGTCGAGCCGCTCGGCGCCCTCCGGGTAGCTGCCCGCGCGTGAGTACAGCATCCGCAGGAGGTTGGAGAGCGTGGTCAGGGTGCCGACGGTCGAGCGGGAGCTGGGGGTGCCGCGCCGCTGCTGGAGCGCGACGGCCGGCGGCAGCCCGGTGATCTCCTGGACGTGCGGCGCCCCGACCTGCTGGAGCAGCCTGCGGGCGTACGGCGCGACGGACTCGAAGTAGCGGCGCTGGGCCTCGGCGTAGAGCGTGCCGAAGGCGAGGGAGGACTTGCCCGAACCGGAGACCCCGGTGAAGGCGACCATGGCGTCGCGCGGCACGTCGACGTCCACGGTGCGCAGGTTGTTCTCGCTCGCGCCGCGTACGTGGACGAACCCGTCGGAGGTGGCGTCCTCCACGGGGCTCACCGGCCGGCCAGGGCGTGGTCCGCGAGGCCGCCCTCGCCCAGCGGGCCCGTCTGCTCCAGGGGCCGGTCCGCCGCCAGGCGCCCGTAGTGCAGGCGGGCGCGGCGGCTGATGACGGGTGGCAGGAAGCCCCGGCCGAGTTGCGCGAGGCGCACCCAGCCCGGCGCGTAGAGCGCGGCCTTGCGCTGCTCCACGGCCCGCGCGATGCGCCCGGCGACCGGGCCGGGCGCCATGAGGCGGCGGGCGAACGGCGGCAGCATGGAGCGCATGTCGCTGAGGGCGGGATGGTCGTCCGCCTCGTGGATCATGTCGGTGTCGACCCAGTTCAGGTAGGCGATGCCGACCGCGACGCCGCGGTGCGCGGTCTCCGCCCGCAGGGCGTGCGCGAACGCCTCGGCCCCGGCCTTGGAGGCGCAGTACGCGCTCATCATGGGGACGGCGCCGATGGAGGCGAGGGACGCCACTTGCAGGTAGTACCCGCGTGTGTGCAGCAGGTCGGGCAGGAACGTCCGGGCCGTGAACGCGCTGCCCGTCAGGTTCACCTCGACGACTCTGCGCCAGGACGCCGGGTTCGCCGTGCTCAGCGGCCCGGCCTCCGCGACGCCCGCGTTGGCGACGACGGCGGACGGCCGCCCGAGCCGGGCCCGCACCGTGCGGGCCGCAGCCTGGAGGGCGGCGGCGTCGGTGATGTCCGTCTCCAGGGTGAGCGAGGGCGTCGCCAAGGTGTCCGCGACGCGGTCGAGCGGCCCCTTCTCGTGGCCGAGGAGGGCGACCCGGGCGCCGCGGCCCGCGAGTGCACGCGCGACCTCGGCGCCGATGCCCCGCGCGGCGCCGGTCACCACGACCGTACGGCCGGTCAGCGGGCTGTCGCTCATGAGCGCTTGCGGCCCGTGCGGTCCCGGGACGCGAGCAGGCGCTGGGCCGCGGCCAGCGGGGCCGGCGCGTGGCGGCGCAGCGCGGCGCGGGCCGCGTTGGCGCCGGGCGCGCCGTGGACGCCGCCGCCGGGGTGGGCGCCCGCCGAGGCGAGGAACAGCCCTGGTACGGGGGTCTCCGCGCGGCCGGTACCGGGCACGGGCCGGAAGATGAGCTGCTGGTGCATGGCGGCGGTGCCGCCGTTGATGGCGCCGCCGTGCAGATTGCCGTCGAGGGACTGCAGGGTCGGCGGCGCGAGGATGCGGCGGGCCCGGATCCGGCCGCGGAAGCCGGGGGCGAAGCGCTCCACCTGGCGCTCGACGCGGTCGGCCATGACCTCCTGCTCGTGCCGGTCCCAGGAGCCGGTCAGCTTCTCGTCGCCCGCGTCGCCGCGGATGTTCTGCGGTACGTGCGTGTAGGCCCACGCCGACTCGGTGCCGTTCGGCGAACGCGACGCGTCGGAGGTGGTCATCTGGCCGAACAGCAGGAACGGCTTCTCCGGCACCTGGCCCATGGCGATCTGCGCGGCGAACGCGGTGAGTTCGTCCACGCCGTCGGCCAGGTGGACGGTGCCCGCGTGCGCCGCCTGCTCCGCCTCCCACGGCACCGGGCCGTCGAGCGCCCAGTCCACCTTGAAGGTGGAGAAGTCCCACTGGAAGCGGCGCAGGTCGTCGATGAGCTGGGCGGGCAGGTGCTCGGGCGCGACCAGGCCGCCGTACAGGGCGGGGACGGAGACGTCGGCGAGGACGGCGCGGGCCGCGGGGACGATCTCGCCGTCGGCCGTGCGCACGGCGACCGCCCGGCCGCCCCGCACCACGACCTCCTCCACCTTGCGGCCGCAGCTCACGGTCCCGCCGCGGGACTCCAGGCGTGAGATCAGGGCCCGTACGAGTTCGCCGGAGCCGCCGACCGGGACGGGGAAGCCGTAGGTCTGGCCCAGCATCGCCATCAGCCAGCCGAAGCCGCCGCTGCCGGACGCCTCCGGGGCGAGGTCGGCGTGGAGGGCGTTGCCCGCGAGGAGGATGCGGCCGCCCTCGCCGGTGAACTCCTCCTCGCCGAGGCGGCGGGCCGGGAGCACCAGTGAACGGGCGAGGCGCAGGCCGCCCGCCGACCGGAGCCGGTAGGCGAGCTTCGCGCCCGCCCGCACCGGGGGGAACGGGGTGAACAGCGCGTTCAGGATGTCCGGCCTGACGTTTTCCCACACGTCGTGCAGGCGGCGCCAGGCGTCGCCGTCGCCCGGGGAGAACGCGTCCAGGGAGTCGGCCGTGACGTCCACCCTGCGGTTGAGGACCGCGCAGCGGCCGTCGGTCAGGGGGTGGGCGAGCACGCTGGGCGCGTGGCTCCAGCGCAGGCCGTGCTCGTCCAGGCGCAGCCCCTTCAGGACCGGGGAGGCCGCCGCGAGCGGGTAGAAGGAGCTGAAGAGGTCGCTGACGAACTCCGGGTCGACGCCGCGGTCGTGGCGGACCGCGCCGCCGGGCTCCGGCTGCTCCTCCAGGACGGTCACGGCCCATCCGGCGTCCGCGAGGACGTTGGCGGCCACGAGGCCGTTGGGTCCGGCCCCGATCACCACGGCGTCAGGCATGGTGCGCTCCGCTCGCCCGGTAGCGTGCGGCGTCCTCGGCGTTCTTGGGGTGGGCCTGCTCGTCCTCGCAGACCCGTTCCAGGCGGGCGAGCATCGCGCGGTGGCGCAGTTGGATGACCGCCTCCACCCCGAAGTTGTGCAGGGCGCCCGCCGCCCCGTTCAGCGGGTGTTCGTCCACCGTCACCAGGCAGTGCTCGCCCCAGGGCCGCAGCTGCAGGGAGATCCGGGCCGTGCCCAGCGGGCCGGCCTTCGCCTCCAGTTCCAGCAGGGAGCCTTCCTCGCAGTACCGGACGACCGTCTCGTTGGTGAGGTGGACCGGGCCCAGGGACACCTCGTAGCGCAGGCTCGCCCCGACCTCGGGCCACTGCCCGTGCACCGGTTCGGACGACGACGTGCCGACCACCCAGTCCGCGTACCGGCTGCCGTCCGCGAGGACGGCCCACACCGCCGCCGGGCTCGCCTTGATCATTCGATGCCGCCGCGCCATTCCGCCTCCCGTGTCCCTGTCCCGTACGTTCCGATCACGTGTGGCGGTCAGTCCGGCCAGACGCCGGTGAGCTTCTTCGTCGTCCGCGCGCCGCCCCGGACGACCGCCGCCCGTACGACGGCGAAGATCGCGCCCTGCAGAGCGGCGGCCAGCAGGATCTCCCGCCACTGGCGCTGCTCGTCGGTGGCGTCCGGCGCGTCGTCGTCGTGGCCGAGCCGCTTCCAGACCTGCCCGAAGACGGCGCCGCTGACCGCGCCCGCCGCCATGCCGAGCCCGATGCCGAAGGGTTTGTAGGCGATCTTGACCAGATTCATTGCTGCCTCCGCTTCCTTGTCGCTCATCTTGCGGCCGGACGCCGATAACGGCATGTCCGCCGGGCCGTCCGGCCGCCTCCCCCGCGTGCCCCGTCCTGGTGGAGCCGAACGTGAGCGACCTGGGAATCAGTGCTGTGGCTGCTCCTGCCGGTAGTGGTCGTCGATCCGCGCGCGGTAGCCCGGGTCGGTGACGCGCATGTCCCGGTCGAACCGCGGGGCCGCCTTGATCAGGTCGCGCGGGCGGTCCACGTACAGGGTGCGGTTCGGTTCGTCGACGCGCGCGATGACCCAGCGCGGGAGCAGCACCTTCTTGCTCAGCAGCGGGCCGCCCGTGTCGACCACGAGGTGGTTCGGGGCGACCTCCTCGGAGTGGCCGTCGACCGAGCCGATCGAGCCGTCGCTCGCCTCGACCGCGTAGCCGAGGAGGTCCTCGTGGGTGAGGGGGGAGCCGGTGGGCTGGGTCGGGGTGAAGGGTGCGGCAGTGGTGTGCGCGTGGGTGGGGTCGTAGGGGTGGACAACTCTGTCGGTCATCACAGCGTTCCTTTCCGCTCGGCTCACTCTGCCTCCCCACTTGTCCGCGCCGTCTGCGCCGAAACGTCCCCCGGTGGGTGACAACCCGGCGCGGGAAGGGGCCGGTTGGCGGTGTGCCGATCGGCCGTTGCGGGACCTTCACAACTCGGGGTCCGTGAAGCCGGGAACCCCGGGCACCCGGCAGGGGACGCCGCGGGGAGGACGCGCCGATGCTGATAGTCGCTCTCGCACTGCTGCCCGTCATGGGGCTGCTGCTGCTCTGCATGGACCGCATTGAGGACCACCTGAGCTCCACGACCCGCCCACGGGCGGGCCGCCACCGAGCCCGCCACCTGCGCCTGGTCACGGGCCACACCCGCCGCGACGACGGCCTTCCCGCCCGGGCCCACCGCGACCGGGCGGCCTGACCGTCCGCGGCGCCGGCTCGTCGCCCCCTGAGCCGGCAACCTCGCGCGTATGCCGGGCAGTTGCGGGACCGTTCCGGTGGCATAATCGCCGCAACCTCATCCCGCGCGCGTTGGAGTCACGTATGACGGCACAGTCCTCCGCAGGCCGTATCGACACGAGCAGACCGCATCCGGCCCGGGTCTACGACTGGCTGCTCGGCGGCAAGGACAACTACCCCGTCGACCAGGCGGTGGCGGAGAAGCTGCCCGCGGAGGCGCGGCTCAACGCGATGCGCAACAGGGCGTTCATGCACCGCGCGGCGGCCTGGCTGGCGCACAACGGCATCGACCAGTACCTCGACATCGGCACGGGCATCCCGACCAAGCCCAACCTGCACCAGATCGTGCAGGAGATCGTGCCGACGGCGCGCATCGCGTACGCCGACAACGACCCCATCGTGCTGCGCCACGCGGAGGCGCTGCTCGTCAGCCATCCGGCGGGGGCCACCGACTACGTCGAGGCCGATGTCCGCGAGCCCGCGGTCATCCTGGAGCACGCGCGCAGGTTCCTGGACTTCGACCGGCCGATCGCCCTGTCGATGATCGCGCTGATGCACTTCATCACCGACGACCAGGACCCGTACGGCCTGACGCGCAAGCTGGTTCAGGCGCTGCCCTCGGGCAGTTATCTGATGTTCTCGCACGGCACCACCGACGAGCACCCGCACCTGGTCTCGTCGGTGACGAGGACCTACCGCGAGGGCGAGATCCCGTTGCGCATGCGCACGCGGGAGGAGATCGAGCCGTTCTTTGAGGGTCTGGAGCTGGTGGAGCCCGGCCTGGTGACCGCTACCAAGTGGTACAAGGACACCCCCGCCCCGCGCGAGGAGCTGTCCGGCTTCTACGTCGGCGTGGCGCGCGTCCCGTAGAGCGCGCGAGGGCCCGGACGGCCGAGCCGTCCGGGCCGCGACCGCACATGGTCAGGCGGTGCCGAGGGCCGTCCGCAGCGTGGCGACGGCCTGGCCGATGGCGGCCTCGGCCGCGTGCGTCTCGCGCAGCGCGTTCAGCATGACGAAGTCGTGGATGACGCCCTGGTACCGCACGGCGGTGACGGGGACGCCGGCCTGGCGGAGCTTGTTGGCGTAGGCCTCGCCCTCGTCGCGCAGCACGTCGGCCTCGCCGGTGATGACCAGGGCCGGGGGCAGGTCCTTGAGCTGCTCGACGGTGGCGCGCAGCGGGGACGCGGTGATCTCGGCGCGCTGCTTCTCGTCGGTCGTGTACTGGTCCCAGAACCACTGCATGCCGTCGCGGCGCAGGAAGTACCCCTCGGCGAACTGGTGGTAGGACGGCGTGTCGAACGAGGCGTCGGTGACGGGGTAGAACAGCACCTGCTGCACCAGCGGGACGTCGCCGTGCTCCTTGGCCATGAGGGTCAGCGCGGCGGACATGTTGCCGCCGACGGAGTCACCGGCCACGGCGATGCGGGCGGTGTCGAAGCCGTTGTCGGCGCCCTCGCGGACGACCCACTGGGCGACGGCGTAGATCTGCTCGATGGCGACCGGGTAGCGGGCCTCGGGCGACAGGTCGTACTCGGGGAAGACGACGGCCGCGCGGGCGCCGACGGCGAGTTCGCGCACGAGGCGGTCGTGGGTGTGGGCGTTGCCGAAGACCCAGCCCGCGCCGTGGACGTACACGATCACCGGCAGGGTCGCCGGGGCGTCGAGGGGACGCACGACGCGGACCCGGACCGATCCGGTGGGGCCGCCCTGGACGGTGATCCACTCCTCGGCGATCTCCGGCTTGTCGATCTCGCCGGACTGCACCTCGTCGACGGTCTTGCGGCCCTCGACGGGGCCGAGGTCGAAGAGGTAGGGCGGGTTCGCGGTGGCCTCGGCGAACGCGGCGGCGGCGGGTTCGAGGACGGGGGGCGTGACGGACTCGGACATGGGGTGCTCCTCAACGAGAGGGCCGGTGGCCTGGTCGGCCGTCCGGCGACGAGAGAAACGTACTGCTCGATTAAGTCGCGCGCAACTTAATCGAGCGATATACGGTCGCGGGCGGCTGGAATGGTAGGGTGAGCGGCTGCCGGGAATCCGACCCAAAGGACCGCAGCCGTGGACGACGCCGCAGAGCCGAAAGGCTCACTCCTCCTCCAGGACCAGTTGTGCTTCGCCCTGTACGCCGCCTCGCGCTCGGTCGTCGCGCGCTACCGGCCGCTGCTCGACGCGCTGGAGCTGACCTACCCGCAGTACCTCGTCATGCTGGTGCTCTGGGAGCAACGCACCGCGTCCGTACGGGAGTTGGGCACGGCCCTGCATCTGGAGTCGAGCACGCTCTCCCCGCTCCTCAAGCGCCTGGAAGCGGGCGGTCTGATCCGCCGTCGGCGGCGCACGGACGACGAGCGCTCCGTCTCCGTGACCCTCACCGACGCCGGCGCGAGGCTGCGCGAGAAGGCCGAGGCCGTCCCCCTGGCCATCGGCGAGGCCATGGGCCTGACGCCCGAGCAGGACGCCACGGCCAAGCAGCTGCTCCGGCTGCTCACCGCGAACGTCAACCGCGCCTGACGACTTCCCCGATCCCTGTCTGTCGTTCGCGTGCGTCGATACGATGGCTTCCGGCCGCACATGCCCTTCGGTGAGGGCCTTCGAGCGCTCGGGTCCGACGGGGGTGTGCCGTGAAGTCACCGACCGATCCCTGGCAGGCGCTCACCGGCCCCGACGGCGCCGGTGTCGGCTGGCAGTTCCGGCGGCCGGGCCTCGCGCTGCGCGCCGGGCCGTTCGGGTTCGTCGCCGTGGTGGCCGCCGCGACCGCCCTGGTGCCGGGCGCGGGCTTCGAGTCCTGGCCCCTCTACGCCTCCAGCATCGCGCTTCTTCTGCTGTGCGCGGGCGCCTTCCTGCTGCCGTGGCAGCGCCTGCCCGCCTGGACGACGGTCCTCGTCCCGCTGGTCTACACCCTCTCCGTCCTGCTGCTGATCCTGGCCTCCGGCACGGTCACCGGGCTCGGCCCTGTGCTCCTCGTGCCGCTGGTCTGGTCGGTCCTCTTCCACCACCGCTGGGAGACGGGGTGCGTGGTGGTGGCGGTCGTGGCCGTCCAGGCCGTCACGTCGGCGGTGCAGGACACGCCCGCCGCCGTGACCGGCAGACGCCTGGTGCTCTGGAGCGTCCTGAGTCTGCTGCTCGCGGTGGCCGCGCACGGTCTGCGGGACCGCGTCACCGCGTCCCTCGTGGCGAATGCGGCGCTCCAGGCGGAGGTGCGCGACCTCTCCCTGGCCCGCGAGCGGGACCGGATCGCCGACGACCTCAGGGAGAGCGTGGTCCGCAGGATCTTCGAGGCCGGGCTGAGCCTGCACAGCACCGCCGCCATGATCGGCGAGGGCCCCGCGCACACCCGGCTGATGCGCGGGGTCGACGAGCTGGACGGGGTCATCCGCGCCCTGCGCGAGAGCGTCTTCGACCTCAACGAGCACGACGCCCCGCCCGGACCCGCCGACGGCCCCGGCGGCCCGTGCGGCTCGTAGGCGTCAGCGCTTCAACTGCCCGTCCAGCCACTCCAGCACCTCGGGGGTGACCGGGTCGGTGATGTCCGCGTACTCCTCGTGCTTCTTGAGGAACTTCGCCACGTACGGGCAGACCGGCACGATCCGCATCCCCGCACGCCGTACGTCGTCCAGCGCCTCCCGCACGAGGACCGAGGCGAGGCCCTGTCCCGCGTAGGCGTCGTCGATCTCGGTGTGGAAGAACACGCGCCGGTCCTCGCGGTCGCGGTACGCCGTGAACCCGGCGGTGGCGCCGTCGACCAGGATCGCGTAGCGGTGCCGGGCGTCGACGCGCTCGACGGTGGGCGCCGGGGTGGTGGGCTCGGTCATGAGGGGCCTTTCAGTGC
This sequence comes from Streptomyces sp. NPDC046939, assembly GCF_040644575.1. NCBI lineage: Bacteria > Bacillati > Actinomycetota > Actinomycetes > Kitasatosporales > Streptomycetaceae > Streptomyces > Streptomyces sp. NPDC046939. The sequence continues at coordinate 184,420 of NZ_JBEYWV010000001.1, read as the reverse complement.
CGGGTCGGGTTCTTGCGCGGGGTGATCGTGGCGTGCGGCAGCGCGGGCGCGGGGAGCCGGTCCCCGGGGTACCCCTCGACGGCCCCGAACCGCGCGGAGGCGTCCTGCCACTCCTGACGGGCCTCGGCGATGTCCTGGTGGGTGCGGCCGATGAAGTTCCACCACATCACGATCTCCTCGCCGAACGGCGGTCCGCCCAGGAGGATCAGGCGGGCCTGCGCGTCCGTCTCGTTGGTGAGGGTCAGGGTGGTGTCGCCCGGTGCGACGTAGCCCAGTTCGGCGCGGGCCAGCGGCGTGCCGGAGAGGGTGACCGCGCCCTGGTCGACGAGGACGCCGTGCTCGAAGCCGCCGTCCACGTCGAGGGTGACGGTCGCGCGGGGGGCGAGGAGGAGTTCGGCGCCGAGGAGCGGGGTGAAGGTGCGCACCGGGGAGGTCGCCCCGGCGAGGGTGCCGAGGAAGACGCGGACCTCGGCGCCGTCGAGGTGGACGGGCCCGGGCGCGTAGTGCTGGAAGTCGCGCGCGGTGTGCCGGTCCCTGTCGGGCAGCGCCACCCACAACTGGACGCCGTGCAGGACGGTGGTGTCCGGGGTGGAGACCTCGGAGTGGGCGATGCCGTGGCCGCCGGTCATGAGGTTGAGCTCGCCGGGGCGGACCATGGCGTGGTTGCCCATGCTGTCCCGGTGCTCGATCTCGCCGGTGAACAGCCAGCTCACCGTCTGGAGCCCGGTGTGGGGGTGCGGCGCGACGTCCATGCCGCCGGTGCGCGCCACGTCGTCGGGGCCGTAGTGGTCGACGAAGCACCAGGCCCCGATCAGCGTCCGGGCGCGCTGCGGCAGCGTCCGCCGGACCGGCATGGCGCGTGGGCCGCCCAGCGGCACGTCCCGGGCGGTGAGCACCTCGACGGTGTCGCTCATCCCTGCCCCTCCTACCCCAAGTATTTTGAGATTCAACAACTATGGATGATCATAGGGTCCGGCTCACCGTAAAGCGAGCCCGGCCGTGCGAGGCCCCCTGGAGGAGACCAAGTTGAGCGACCGCAGCGACCACGGACGTGTGTACGTCGACAAGCAGAGCCCCAAGGCGTACCACTCCCTCGTGCAGACGTCGGAGGCCGTCCGGGCGACCGCCGCCGACGCCGGACTCGACCGGCTCCTCGTCGAACTCGTCAATCTACGCGTCTCGCAGCTCAACGGCTGCGCCTACTGCCTCGACGTGCACACCCGGGCCGCCCTGCGCGCGGGCGAGACCACCCAGCGCCTCGGCACGCTCGCCGCGTGGCGCGACACCGAGCTGTTCACCGCGCGGGAGCGGGCGGCGCTCGCGCTCGCCGAGGCGACCACGCACCCCGCGGACGCGACCGCGCAGGAGAGCGCCTACGCGCAGGCCCGCACGGCCCTCACCGAGGACGAGATCTCCGCGGTGATCTGGGTCGCCATCACCATCAACGCGTTCAACCGGGTCTCCATCCTCAGCAAGCACCCCGTCCGCGCCCCGGGGGACTGAGCCTCACGCCCACTCCGCCGCGCGGCGCAGCAGCCGGCCGATCTCAGGATGGAAGACGCGATGGTGCCCGCCCATGGGCACGTCCTCGCAGCGGATCACCTCGGAGACGTCCACGTTCAGGTACGGCACCTGCCGGCCGTCCTGCTCCGGCGCCTCCTCGATGCCGACCGGAGGGGGTCCGTCGACCCCCTGGATGCCGTCGAAGCCGAGCGCGCCCCACTTGCGCGCGGTCGTGGCCAGTTCGCTGGAGTCGCCGATCATCTGGGCCGACAGCGGGTAGAGCACGCCGAGGTGGGAGTCGAGGTGCGAGAACGTGCAGAGCAGCGGGCCCTGGACGAGGCGCCGACGGCTCCACAGCGCACCGTGGCCCGACACCTGTTGCGGCAGGCTGTCGGCGAAGGCGAAGTGCGACATCTCGCCCTGCAGGAAGGTGAGGGAGGACAGGGCGACGGGGTCGGCCCCGCTGTCCTCCAGGCCGCGCAGCGCGAACCCGGCGAGGCGGGCGCCGAGCCCGTGCCCGACGAGGTGCAGGCGCACGTCCGAGCCCTGGGCCAGCACCGGCAGGCAGGGGCCGAGGCCCGCCTGGCCGATCAGACCGGCCCTGCGGCGCAGGACATGGCGGACGACCTGCCGGAACAGTTCGCGCGCCCCCGTCCACAGGTCGGCGTAGTCCGCGGCGCGGGCCGTCTCCCCCACCGGGCCGCCCGCGGCGACCGTGCCCGCCCTGTTCACCCGGTCGCTGAGCGGGCGCGCGGGGCGCGGTCCCGCCGCCCGGCTCTCCACGAGCGACCCTCCGTCGGAGACCTCGGACGGGCCGGTGCCGCTCTCGTGGTGCGCGGGTGCGCCCGCCCTGAGGGCGAGGGCCCGGCGCAGGTCGCGCAGCGCGCCCGCGAACTCCGCGCACACCGTACGGGTGTCCTCGAACAGCATGAGGGGGTCGGTCTGCGGCAGCACCTCGCCCTCCGCGTCCGAGGCGAACTCCGCGACCGGGTCCTGCAAGGGGATCTCCGCCAGGCCGCGCAGCGCCGAACCCAAGTCGTCGAAGGCGCCCTCGCGCTCGGGCCGCTCGTTCAGCAACGCGACGATCTCGCTCAACGGGCCCTCGCCGTCCGGGAGTTGGCGGTGGAGGTCGTCAGCGGTGGCCCGGGTGACCTCCTCCTCGCCCTCGTGCAGGGTGAGTCCGGGCGCACCCTCGTCCCGGAAACACAACGACGGCCAGTGCACACCCAGGAACCCCACCTCAGGTGTCCCGCCGTCCCATGCCTCGTCGAGCATGTCCCGGAACGCGCCGTCGGCGGTCGCGGCGGCCTCCTTGTCGTTGTGGACCCCGTGCGCCACCACGTACAGGTCACGCACTCCGCTCCCCCGGACCTCCTCGCACACACTTTCCACCTGAGCGGGCTCGAACTGCGCCCGGCTGCCGAAGGACAGGGTCCCGAAGTCGTGCGACGCGGTCGGCTGCGGCATGGCTCACTCCCTGCGTGACCACCGGCGGAACGGCGGGTCGGAAGCGGCGGGCCCGGCGCCCGTCGCACGAGGCACTCCACGTTCCCGCCGTGCCTGTGCGCACCTGTCGAGGACAGCGATGTACGGCGTTTCTACGTCATGCTGTAGGCACTGTCCTAGACTCGGTCAATCATCAGGTCCTCAGCCTTATCCGCTCATCGCCGGACCAGTGAACCCAGGAGCTTCTCGTGACGGATCCCAAGCCCGGTAACCCGAACGTCAAGGAACAGTACGCGGCCCAGGTCGCCGCCGACCTCGAGCGCAACGCGAAGGAGCAGGAGGAGATCGGCACCGAACTGGAGAACTTGCAGGCCAAGTTGCGTGTGCTCCAGGAGGACCAGGCGATCCTGGTCAGCATGCAGCAGGCGCTCGGTACGAAGGAGGGCGCCGCCGCGGCGGCCAGGTCGCAGCGGCGCGGATCCGCCCCGGCGGCGGGCGCCAAGAGCGGTTCGCCCAAGCGCAAGCAGCCGCGCGCCGCGAAGGCCACGACCGCCAAGGCCACGTCCGCCAAGGCGCCGTCCACCAAGGCCCCGTCCAGCAAGGCAACGTCCGCGGCGCGCCCCGCCCGCAAGGCGTCGGCAAGTGCGCAGCCGACGCTGGTCAACCTGGTACAGGAGTACTTGAAGCAGCAGACGGAGCCGCGTTCGGCGGCGGAGCTGGCGGACGCGCTGGCCGCGGCGCACCCCGACCGCACGTTCAAGAAGCCGGTCGTGCGCACGACGGTCGAGGGGCTGGTCGCCAAGGGTCTCGCCCAGCGCAGCAAGCAGGGTTCGTCGGTCTTCTACAGCACGCCGGAGCAGGCCAAGTCACCCGAGCCCGCCGCCGAGTAGGAGCAGTTCTGCCCGGCGGCTGTCGGACCGTGCCCGCTCCACTACGCTGACAAGGTGCAGCCGGCGGCCGCCGCGCCGCCGGGGAAGCACCGACGAAAGCGTGTGCGCATATGAGTTCCACGGTGCGGGAGCTTCTGAACAGCCTGCATGCGGCGGCGACCGATGAGGAGCGCCGGTCGTGGGCCGCGGCGTCCGCGCGGGCGCTCGGCCTCGGCGGCATCGCCGTCACCCTCGTCCAGGAACTGGTGTGGTTCAGCGACGCGACCAGCGCACGCATCGAGGACCTCCAGTTCATCCTCGGGCAGGGCCCGAGCCGCCTCTTCCGCGAGGACGAGCGGGAGGTGCGCGAAGTACCCGACCTCGGTCGGGTGCTGACCCGGCAGTGGCCGCAGTTCGCCGCCGAGGCCGAAGCCCTCGGCATCGCGGCGCTCTTCGTGTGGCCGGTGCGCATCGGTGCCGTTCAGGTCGGCACCATGACCGGGTACCGGCGCGCGCCGGGGCCGCTCACGGCGCTGCAGTCCACGCACGGCCGGCTGGTCGCCGACGCCCTCGCGCAACAGGTGCTGAACCGCTGGCCGAAGGGTGACACCGGTGCCGCCCCCGCCCGCGCGGGGACGGTGGGCCTGCACCGGGCCGAGGTGCACCAGGCCACCGGGGTGCTCAGCGAGAAGCTCGGCGTCACGCTGGCCGAGGCCCTGGACCGGCTGCGCGCCCAGGCCTACGCCTCCGGGGAGTCCCTGTCCGAGACCGCCCACCGCGTCATCCAGCGGGAACTGCCGCACGATCCGAACTGATCCGGCCGACCGTGCCGGGCACACTCCGCGCGGCGGCCAAGGAGTACACCCATGAGCAGGGAACAGCACATCGCCCGGACCTTCGTGGAACTGGCCGACACCTTGGTCGAGGAGTTCGACGTCATCGACTTCCTGCACCAGATGACCGTCCGCTGTCAGGAACTGCTCGACGTCACGCACGCCGCGGTCTTCCTGGCCCATCCGGGGCCTCATCTGCACAGCCCCGCCCCGTGCGACCCGAGCCCCGCCCTGCAGCGCGTGCTCGACATCGCCTGCGTCGAGGGCCCGGCCGTGGAGGCCCACCGCACGGCGCGGGCGGTCACCGCGCGGGACCCGGCCGACGCGGTCGCACGCTGGCCGGAGTTCGCCGAGAACCGCGCCCAGGCCGGCTACACCCTCGCCACCGCGCTGCCGATGCGGCTGCGCGAGGACAACCTCGGCAGCCTCCTCCTGCTGCGCACCGGGGAGCGGCCGTTGAGCCCCGACGACCTCGCGCTCGCGCAGGCGCTCGCCGACGCCGCCACCATCGGGCTGCTCCAGGCCCGGGTCATCCACGAACAGCACACGGTCAACGAGCAACTGCACACGGCCCTGCAGACGCGGATCGTCATCGAGCAGGCCAAGGGCGTCCTCGCGGTCCGCAGCGACGTCACGCTCAACCAGGCGTTCGAGGCGCTGCGGCGGCACGCCCGGCACCACCGGCTCCTGCTCAACGAGGTGGCGCGGGACGTCATCGAGAACGGGCTGACGCCCGCCACCGTCACATCGGAGTGAGCCAGACCGCCGCCAGCGGCGGAAGGCGCAGGGTGAGGGAGGCGGGGAACCCGTTGCACGGCTCGGACTCCTGCTCCACCGGCTCGGCGTTGCGGACGTCGCTGCCGCCGTACCGCGCCGCGTCGGTGTTGAGGATCTCCCGCCACGCACCGGCGGCGGGCGGCACGCCCAGGCGGTAGCCCTCGCGCACGACCGGCGAGAAGTTCACCACCGCGAGCAGCGGACTGCCGTCGGCGGCGCGGCGGACGAACGCGAAGACATTGTCCTCGGCGGCGTCGGCGGCGCTCCACCGGAACCCCTCGGGACATGTGTCCTGTTCCCACAGGGCGGTGTGGGACACATACAGCCGGTTGAGGTCGCCCACGAGCCGCTGGACCCCGCGGTGGTCGCCCGCGGCCGGGTTCGCCTCGTCGAGGACCCACCACTGCGGCCCCTCGTCCTCCACCCATTCGGCGCCCTGCGCGAACTCCTGACCCATGAAGAGCAGTTGCTTGCCCGGGTGGGCCCACATGTACGCGAGGTAGGCGCGGTGGTTGGCGCGCCGCTGCCACCAGTCGCCGGGCATCTTCGACACCAGGGCCTGCTTGCCGTGCACGACCTCGTCGTGGGAGATCGGGAGCACGAAGTTCTCGCTGTAGGCGTACACCATCGAGAACGTCATCTCGTTGTGGTGGTACTTGCGGTGCACGGGTTCGTGCGCGATGTACTCCAGGGAGTCGTGCATCCAGCCCATGTTCCACTTGAGGCCGAAGCCGAGCCCGCCGAAGCCGTCGGGGCCGATGTCATGGGTGGCGCGTGTGACACCGTTCCAGGCGGTGGACTCCTCGGCGATGGTGACGACGCCCGGGACGCGCCGGTACAGGGTGGCGTTCATCTCCTGGAGGAAGGCGACCGCATCGAGGTTCTCCCGGCCGCCGAACTCGTTTGGGGCCCACTGTCCCTCCTCGCGCGAGTAGTCGAGGTAGAGCATGGAGGCGACGGCGTCGACGCGCAGGCCGTCGATGTGGAACTCCTCGCACCAGTAAAGGGCGTTGGCCACCAGGAAGTTGCGGACCTCCTTGCGGCCGTAGTCGAAGACGAGCGTGCCCCAGTCGGGGTGGGCCGAGCGGCGCGGGTCCTCGTGCTCGTACAGGTGGCGGCCGTCGAACTCGGCGAGGGCCCACTCGTCGCGCGGGAAGTGCGCGGGCACCCAGTCGAGGATGACGCCGATGCCCGCCTGGTGCAGGGTGTCGACGAGGTACTTGAAGTCGTCGGGGGTGCCGAGGCGTGCGGTGGGCGCGTAGAAGCCGGTGACCTGGTAGCCCCAGGAACCGCCGAAGGGATGCTCGGCGACCGGCATCAGCTCGACATGGGTGAAGCCGAGCGCGGAGACGTACTCGGTCAGTTCGTGGGCGAGGCGGCGGTAGGTCGCCCCGGGCTTCCAGGAGCCGAGGTGCACCTCGTAGACGGACATGGGGGCGGTGTGCACGGGGCGGTCGCCCCGGTGGCGCAGCCAGGTCGCGTCGCCCCACTCGTAGTGGCTGTCGCAGACGATCGACGCCGTCGCCGGGGGCACCTCGGTGCGCCGCGCCATCGGGTCGGCCCGTTCGAGGTGCTGCCCGTCGGGCCCGGTCAGCTCGTACTTGTACGTGGCGCCGGGGCCGATGCCGGGGACGAACAGCTCCCACACCCCGGAGGAGCCGAGGGAGCGCATGGGCAGCGCCGTGCCGTCCCAGTGGTTGAAGTCGCCGCGGATGCGGACGCCGCGCGCGTTCGGCGCCCAGACGGCGAAACGTGTGCCGAGCACACCGCCGCGTTCGAGCACGTGTGAGCCGAGCGCCGTCCACAGCTCCTCGTGGCGCCCCTCGGAGATGAGGTGCAGGTCGAACTCGCCGAGGGTGGGCGGGAAGCTGTAGGGGTCCGCCGTCTCGACGACGCCGTCGGGGTAGGTGACGCGCAGCCGGTACGGCGTGGGGCCCTGGCCGGGGACGCGGCCCGCGAACAGGCCGTCGCCCTCGTCGCGCAGGTCCCACACATGTGTGCCGACGACGAAGGACACCTGGGTCGCGTGCGGGCGCAGGCAGCGCACGGCGAGCCCGCCGCGCACCGGGTGGGCGCCGAGGACGGAGTGCGGGTCGTGGTGGGCGCCGGAGAGGAGCCGGGCGCGTACGTCGTCGTCCAGCGGGGGCAGCGGGGCGACGGCCGGGACGCGGTCCGGGGGCTCGGCGAGCGGCTTCAGGGTGACCGCGGGCTGCACCGGGTCGAGGGCCACGGGTTCGGCGACGGACATGTCAGGCCTCCTGGGCGGGTAGCTGGTCGGACATGTGCGCGGCGCCGGTGCCGGCGGTGCCGCCCGCGCACAGGCGGGCCACCGCGTTCATCGGGACCGTGAGCAGTTCGGGGCGGTACACCGACTCGTAGACCACCTCGTAGACGGCGCGGTCCGCCTCGTGCGCGCGGAGCGCGGCGGGGACGGCGCGCGGGTCGAAGCCGCCCGTCTCGCCGTATCCGGCGCAGAAGGCGTCCCGGCAGCGCTCCGCCCAGCGCGGGTGGAACTCCCCGCCGGAGCGGGCGGCGTAGTCGAAGGAGCGGAGCATCCCGGCGACGTCCGCGATCGGCGAGCGGTCGGCGCGGCGCTCCGGGACGGGCTTGGCGGGCTCGCCCTCGAAGTCGACGATGTGCCAGCGGCCGTGGGCGTGCATGACCTGGCCGAGGTGGAGGTCGCCGTGGGTGCGCTGGAGCGGTGCGTCGCCGCCCTCGGTGACGACCGCGGTGTAGACGTCCTGGAGGTCGGGCACGTACGGGCGCAGTTCGGGGACGCTCGCGGCGGCGCGCAGCAGCCGGTGCGTCATCGCGTCGGCGAGCCGCGCCGCCTGGTCGGCGGGGCGCGCGGTCGGGAACGCCTTGGCGAGGGCCACGTGCAGCTGACCGGTGGTGCGGCCCAGTTCACGCGCCTCGTCGGTGAAGCCGGTGCGGCGGCGGCTGGATTCGAGGGCCAGTGTCCAGCCGTCCGTCGACTCGGTGAGGAAGGGCTGCACCATGCCGAGCGTCGCCCAGAACGGGGCCTCCGTCTGGAACCAGCCGATCGGCGCGGGGACCTGGGTGAAGCCGTGCCGGGCGAGGGCTCCGGTGACCTCCAGGTCGGGGTTGATGCCGGGCTGGATGTGGCGGAAGAGCTTCAGGATCAGTTCGTCGCCGTAGACGATCGAGGTGTTGGACTGCTCCACGTCGAGGACGCGCGGGGTGAGCCCGCACGGCACCGAGGTGCGCGGCAGCGACTCGAAGCGCAGGTGGCCCATGGAGCCGCCGCGGCGCAGCCGTTCGAGGAGCACGATCGCGGCGCGGTGGTCGTGGACGGCGTCGTAGACCATGAGCCGCTCGCCGGGCCGGGCCTCGACCTCACCGATGAGGTGGGGGCTCATGCGCGGCGGCACATGTGTGGCCACACCGAGGAGCACCTGATAATGCGCGCCGTCCGACGAACCACGCTGGTCGACGCGGACCAGCAGGTGGTAGCAGTCGGTCGTCAGCGCCGTCGCCGCGGCCACGGAGACATGGGTGACATCCCGGCCTTGCCCGGTGAACCATCGCTGGCGGGGGAGCCAGCGCGCCAGGAGCGCCGCGAGGGAGGAGGCGGGCACCTGGGCGGGACCGACGGCCGTATCGGACAGCAGAGGCGAAGTCATGGATCAGGTCCAATCGTGGTGTGCCATGCGGGGCGTCATGCTGGTGCCCCGCAGCCGGAACCAGTAGAAGCCGTGTCCCGCCAGCGTCAGGAGATAGGGCAGTTCTCCGATCGCGGGGAAGCGGACGTTGCCGATCAGTTCGACCGGGTGACGTCCCTCGTAGGCCCGGAGGTCGAGTTCGGTGGGCTGGGCGAAGCGCGAGAAGTTGTGCACGCACAGCACCAGGTCGTCCTTGTACTCGCGCAGGAAGGCGAGCACGGCCGGGTTGGAGGAGGAGAGTTCGGTGTACGAGCCGAGGCCGAACGCCGGGTTCTGCTTGCGGATCTCGATCATCCGGCGGGTCCAGTGCAGCAGCGAGGACGGCGAGGCCATCTGTGCCTCGACGTTGGTGACCTGGAAGCCGTAGACCGGGTCCATGATCGTGGGCAGGGAGAGGCGGCCCGGATCGCTGGAGGAGAAGCCCGCGTTGCGGTCGGGGGTCCACTGCATGGGGGTGCGCACCGCGTCGCGGTCACCGAGCCAGATGTTGTCGCCCATGCCGATCTCGTCGCCGTAGTACAGGATCGGCGAGCCCGGGAGCGAGAGCAGGAGCGCGGTGAACAGCTCCATCTGGTTGCGGTCGTTGTCGAGCAGCGGGGCCAAACGGCGCCGGATGCCGATGTTGGCGCGCATCCGCGGTTCCTTCGCGTACTCCGCGTACATGTAGGCGCGCTCTTCCTCGGTGACCATCTCCAGGGTCAGCTCGTCGTGGTTGCGCAGGAAGATGCCCCACTGGCAGCCGGACGGGATGGCCGGGGTCTTCGCCAGGATCTCGGAGATCGGTTCGGCGGACTCGCGGCGGACCGCCATGAAGATGCGCGGCATCACCGGGAAGTGGAACGCCATGTGGCACTCGTCGCCGCCGGAGGAGAAGTCACCGAAGTAGTCGACGACGTCCTCGGGCCACTGGTTCGCCTCCGCGAGGAGCACCACGTCGGGGTAGTTGGCGTCGATCTCCTTGCGGACCCGCTTGAGGAACTCGTGGGAGGCGGGCAGGTTCTCGCAGTTGGTGCCCTCCTCCGCGTAGAGGTACGGGACGGCGTCGAGCCGGAAGCCGTCGATGCCCAGGTCGAGCCAGAAGCGCAGGGCGGCGAGGATCTCCTCCTGCACGGCCGGGTTCTCGTAGTTGAGGTCCGGCTGGTGGGAGAAGAAGCGGTGCCAGAAGTACTGCTTGCGCACCGGGTCGAAGGTCCAGTTCGACACCTCGGTGTCGACGAAGATGATCCGCGCGTCCTCGTACTTCTTGTCGTCGTCGGACCAGACGTAGTAGTCGCCGTACGGGCCGTCGGGGTCGGTGCGCGACTGCTGGAACCACTCGTGCTGGTCGCTCGTGTGGTTCATGACGAAGTCGATGATGACGCGCATGCCCCGCTGGTGCGCCGCGTCCACGAACTCCACGAAGTCCGCCAGGTCCCCGAACTCCGGCAGCATGACGATGTAGTTCGCCACGTCGTAGCCGCCGTCGCGCAGCGGGCTCGTGTAGAACGGCGGCAGCCACAGACAGTCCACGCCCAGCCACTGCAGATAGTCCAGCTTGCTGGTGATGCCCTTCAGGTCGCCGACGCCGTCGCCGTTGCTGTCGCAGAAGGAGCGGACGAGCACCTCGTAGAAGACGGCGCGCTTGAACCACTCGGGGTCGGGTGACTTGGTGGGCATGTACGAGGCCGGCGCGGCCTGCGCCATGTCGTCCGTGGACATTCGGGGCTGCCTCCGAGGACGCGGATGGGGAGAAGGACGGGGGCGGATCGGCCGGCGCGGTTCAGCCGACGGTGAAGACGTGGGCCGGTGACTCCCCCGGCACGAGGCGCACGTAGTTGCTCGCGCCCCACGTGTAGGTGGCCCCGGTGAGTTCGTCGCGCACGGGGAACGGGGTGTCGCAGCCCCCGGTCACCTGTGCGAGGTCGAGGCGGACCGTCGCCTCCTGAGTGTGGTGCGGGTCGAGGTTGACCACCACCAGGACCGTGTTGTCACCACTGCGTTTGGAGTACACGATCACGGCCTCGTTGTCGGCGTGGTGGAAGTGCACGTTGCGCAGTCCGCGCAGCGCCGGGTTGCGACGCCGGATGTCGTTCAGCGCGGTGATCAGCGGGGCGATGGTGCGCCCCTCGCGCTCGGCCGCCTTCCAGTCCCGGGGCCGCAGCTCGTACTTCTCCGAGTGCAGGTACTCCTCGCTGCCGGGGCGCAGCGGGGTGTTCTCGCAGAGTTCGTAGCCGCTGTAGACACCCCAGGACGGCGAGAGGGTCGCCGCGAGGACGGCACGCAGCTCGAAGGCCGGGCGGCCGCCGTGCTGGAGGAACTCGTGCAGGATGTCGGGGGTGTTGACGAAGAAGTTGGGCCGCATGGCGGCGGCCGACTCACCCGCCAGCTCCCGCACGTACCGCGTGAGTTCCGCCTTGGTGTTGCGCCAGGTGAAGTACGTGTACGACTGCTGGAAGCCCGCTTCGGCGAGGGAGCGCATCATCGCCGGACGGGTGAACGCCTCGGCCAGGAAGATGACGTCGGGGTCGGTGCGGCCGATCTCCGTGATGACCTGCTCCCAGAACGCGACAGGCTTCGTGTGCGGGTTGTCGACCCGGAAGATGCGCACCCCGTGCGCCATCCAGTGACGCAGGACCCGCACCGTCTCCGCGATCAGCCCCGGCATGTCCCGGTCGAAGGCGATCGGATAGATGTCCTGGTACTTCTTCGGCGGGTTCTCCGCGTACGCGATCGTGCCGTCGGGCCGGTGGTGGAACCACTCCGGGTGCTTCTCCACCCAGGGGTGGTCCGGCGAGCACTGCAGGGCGAAGTCGAGCGCGACCTCAAGACCCTCCCCGCGGGCCCGCGCCACGAACGCGTCGAAGTCGTCCAGGGTGCCGAGGTCGGGGTGGACCGCGTCGTGCCCGCCCTCCGCCGAGCCGACCGCCCAGGGCACGCCCACGTCGTGCGGGCCGGGGGTCAGGCTGTTGTCCGGGCCCTTGCGGTGCGTCCTGCCGATGGGGTGGATCGGCGGCAGGTAGACGACGTCGAAGCCCATCGCCGCGATCGCCGGGAGGCGGCGCGCGGCCGTCGCGAAGGTGCCGCTGACCGGCGGTTCCCCCGGCTCGACCACGGCGCCCTCGGAGCGCGGGAAGAACTCGTACCAGGCGCCGTACAGCGCGCGTTCCCGCTCGACGAGGAGGGGCAGCGGCCGGCTCTCGGTCAGCCGGTGCAGCAGCGGGTGGGCGGCGAGGACCTCGCACACCTCGGGCGCCGTGGCCGCGGCGAGCCGCTCCATGTCGTCGCGCCTGCCGTCCCCGAGGACCCGGATGGCCTCGAACAACGTACGCCTCGCCGCCTCGTCGGTGACCCGGCCGAGAGCGCGCTCCAGGTGCTCGGCGCCCTCTTCGAGGGTGATGTCGCTGTCCACGCCCGCCGGCACCTTTATGGCGGCGTCCCGCTGCCAGGCGGCGACCGGGTCGAGGTGCGCCTGCACGCAGTAGCTCCACCGACCGGGTGACGTGGCGGTGACCAGAGCGCTCCACCGGTCCTCGCCCGGGACCTCTTCCCGCATCGGGACGGACGCGACGGTGCGGCCGTCCGGGTCACGCAGGACGGCGTGCGCCCGCACGACACCGGAGCCCTCGACGAACACGAGGGCCGTGACCGGGAACGCCTCACCGACGACGGCCTTCGCCATGCCGCGGCCCCCGTGGACCCGCGGACGCACGTCCTCGATCTGCACGGGGACCGTCTGCGGCCTACTCGTCATCGCTCTCACCTCCAGTGCTCTGCTCGGCGGTCGGGCTCATACGGTGCGCTTCGTCGGCCGCCGTCCGTCCCCGCCCGTGGGACGAACGGCGCGCACATGGCGCTCGGCCGTGGAGGCCGCCTCGCGGCCGCATCGCTCGCCGGTCGCGGCGCACAGCGCCTCGACGGCCAGCTCGAACCGCGCGCGGACCCTCGCATCTGTGGGAGCCGCCAGGAAACGGCGCTCCCACCACCGGTATCGCTTCAGTTGGCCCTCGATCTCCTCGCCGACCTGTGATGCGTCCATGGCATCCGTCGACCTCCTGGAATCCGCGGGGACATGACCCCACGGGTTGCCGAACATGCACGGAGTGGGAGCGGACCGTCACACAGGGCCGCTCCCCACCATGGTGCGGGGTGATCGGCGATCCGTCCTGTTGAGCGCAGCGTCACCGGCCGGTCACGCTCGTGTTGCACCAATGGAGTATGCGGTCAAGGCTGGTCATGGACTCTCGAGCGAGCAGAGCTCACGCGACGTGCGCACGGGAAGTCGTCGCGTCCAGGCGTGAGTCACGCGGTGAGGAGCACGAACCATGAACCGGACAGAGCCCCGCTACTACCACGTCGAGGTGGAGTCCTCGCCGGAGCGCGTCACACAGATGCAGCGCGTCGTGGCGGCCCACCTCCGCTACTGGGGGCTGCAGAAGCTGGTGACGTCGGCGACCCGCGGGGTCGGTGTGCTGCTGCACGCGGCCGCCGAAGGACCCGCCGAGCGCGTGGAGATCGAGACCTGGTGGACCGGCCAGCACCTGATCACCGCCGTGTCGCACCACGACGCGTCCGAGGCGGCGCGGCGCGACGACGAGGAGTCCCACCTGCTGGAAATAGCGACATTGAGCGACGGCTGGGGCAGTTGCACCACCAACAGCCGGCGCATCATCTGGTTCTCCCTGCGCAAGTCCGACCACGACCGCGAACCGCTCGCCGGAAAGGAACCGGCGCCGTGGTCCAGTGAGGCGCTGACGCTTCCGCAGACCCCGGTGGAGACCGCGAGCGCCGCCCGCGAGACGGCGCCCGCCGCCGAGGGCGCGCCCGCCCTGCAGAACGCGCCCGCCGGAACCGCCTCGTGACGGGCCGTACGACGAACAGCGGCAACGGGGGCGTCCAGGCCGGGCGCCCCTACCCCCTCGGCGCCTCCCACGACGGCAAGGGCACGAACTTCGCCCTGTTCAGCGCGGTCGCCGACCAGGTCGACCTGATCCTGCTCGACCCGGACGGCGGCGAGCGGTCGGTGACGCTGCCCGAGATCGACGGCTGCGTGTGGCACGGCTACCTGCCGGACGTCGGCCCCGGCCAGCGCTACGGCTACCGCGTCCACGGCCCCTGGGAGCCCAGCTCCGGACACCGCTGCGACTCCTCGGCGTTCCTCCTCGACCCCTACGCCCTCGCCGTCCACGAACTGCCCCGCCGCAAGGGCGACACGGGGCACGGGCTGTGCGGGGTCGTCGTCGACCGCTCCTTCGACTGGGGCGACGACAGGCCGCCGTCGCACTCGTACACCGACTCGGTCATCTACGAGGCACACGTACGGGGTCTGTCGCGCACCCATCCGGACGTACCCGAGGAGTTGCGCGGCACCTACGCGGGGCTCGCGCACCCGGCCGTCGTCGAGCACCTGAAGTCCCTGGGCGTGACGGCGGTCGAGCTGATGCCGGTCCACCAGTTCCTCCAGGACGGCTTCCTGCTCGACCAGGGCCTGTCCAACTACTGGGGCTACAACACGATCGGCTTCTTCGCCCCGCACCACGCCTACGCCGCCCGCGGCACGCTCGGCGAGCAGGTCACCGAGTTCAAGCAGATGGTGAAGGACCTGCACGCCGCCGGCCTCGAAGTCATCCTCGACGTGGTCTACAACCACACGGCCGAGGGCAACGAGAACGGGCCGACGATCTCCTTCCGCGGCATCGACAACGCCTCGTACTACCGCCTGTCGGACGAGGACTTCAGCCGCTACTACGACACCACGGGCACCGGCAACAGCCTGCTCGTGCGCCACCCGCACGTGCTCCAGCTCATCATGGACTCGCTGCGCTACTGGGTGACCGAGTGCCATGTCGACGGCTTCCGCTTCGACCTGGCCGCGACGCTGGCCCGCCAGTTCCACGAGGTGGACCGGCTCTCCGCGTTCTTCGACGTCATCCAGCAGGACCCGGTGATCAGCCGGGTGAAGCTGATCGCGGAGCCCTGGGACCTCGGCGACGGCGGCTACCAGGTCGGCAACTTCCCGCCGCTGTGGTCCGAGTGGAACGGCAAGTACCGCGACTGCGTCCGCGACTTCTGGCGCACCACCGACCACTCCCTGCCGGAGTTCGCCTCCCGTCTCACCGGCTCCGCCGACCTGTACGAGCACGAGGGGCGCCGCCCGCGCGCGAGCGTCAACTTCGTCACCGCGCACGACGGATTCACCCTGCGCGACCTGGTCTCGTACAACGACAAGCACAACGAGGCCAACGGCGAGGACAACCAGGACGGCGAGAGCCACAACCGCTCCTGGAACTGCGGCGTCGAGGGCCCCACCGACGACCCGGCGGTACGGGAGCTGCGCGCCCGCCAGCAACGCAACTTCCTGACCACGCTGATGCTGTCCCAGGGCATCCCGATGCTCAGCCACGGCGACGAGCTGGGCCGCACCCAGAACGGCAACAACAACGCGTACTGCCAGGACAACGAGTTGAGCTGGATCGACTGGGACCTGGGCGAGGAGGAGCGGGAACTGCTCGCCTTCACGCGGGAGCTGATCGCCCTGCGCAAGGCCCATCCGGTGCTGCGCCGCCGCCACTTCTTCGAGGGCGTCCCGCAGGAAGAGGGGCAGTTGCCCGACCTGGTCTGGCTGCGGCCGGACGCCGCCGAGATGACCCCCAAGGACTGGGGGCGGCCGGACGCGCACACGATCGGCGTGTTCCTGAACGGCGACGAGGTCCCGGCGCCCGCCTCCCGCAACCGCACGGCCGTGGACGACTCCTTCCTGATGCTGTTCAACTGCTTCTGGGAACCGATGGAGTTCACTCTCCCGGACGCCTGCTTCGGCACGCGCTGGACCACCCTCATCGACACGGCCGAGCCGAACGGCGCCGCCGACGAGCGGGAGCACAAGGCGGGGACCTCGCTGCTCGTGACGGAGCGGAGCCTGGTCGTGCTCTCGCGCCCGCCGGGTGAGACCGAGGGCCGGCGAAAGCGCCGCTGACCGGCGCGGAACCACACGAACCTGCCGTCACCCGGGCATCCGTCCGGGTGACGGCATCGTTCTCGCAACGACGCATTGACGGGACGGCACCCGAGGAACAAAGATCGACGGGCACGTATGACAACGTTGTCGCACGAGAGGATCGCGATGCGAGCGTGGAAACGCCTGTCCACCGCCGCCCTGGTCATCGCCACCCTGGCCACGGCCACCGCCACCACGACCGGCGTCGCGAGCGCCCACGAGCGGGGGCCGCGGTTCGCCAAGGACCCCACCACCCTGGTCGACACGTCGATCGGCAACAACGGTGACGGCACCACGTTCCCGGGGGCCACGACCCCGTTCGGCATGGTGCAGCTCAGCCCCGACACCCAGCTGAACAAGTACGCCTCCTACGACTACGCGCAGGACACCATCCTCGGCTTCAGCCACACCCACCTGTCAGGTGTGGGCTGCCAGACCATGGGCAACATCCGCTTCATGCCGACCACCGGCGCGGTCACCTCCTCCGACCCGGCGCGGTACGCCGCCAAGTTCAGCCACGACCACGAGACGCGGTCGCCCGGCTACTACGGCGTGACCTTCGACAACGGCATCGAGGCCGAGCTGAGCGCCACCCAGCGCACCGGCCAGCACCGCTACACCTACCCCGGCGGCGCGGGCGCGCAGAACGTGCTCATCGAGGCCGGCGAGAGCAACGGCAGCACCTACGCCGGTGACATCGAGGTGGTCGGGAACGACACCGTCGAGGGCTGGGTCCAGGGCGGCAACTTCTGCGGGGAGACCGGCAAGGAGCGCTACCGGGTCTACTTCAGCGCCAAGTTCGACCGGACGTTCAAGACGTTCGGCACATGGACGGACTCCACGCTCACCCCCGGGCGGCGTGAGGCGGCGCGCGGCACCAAGCGCGCCGGTGCCTGGCTGTCGTTCGACCCGGCGAAGGGGGACCGGGTCGGCTCCTCGGTGGGCCTGTCCTACACCTCGGTCGACGGCGCGCGGCTCAACCGCGAGGCGGAGCAGCCCCGTTCGTTCGACAAGGCGCGCACGCACGCCCATGACACCTGGAAGGACGAGCTGAACCGGATGCGGGTGGCCGGTGGCTCCACCGCCGACCGGCGCACCTACTACAGCGCGCTCTACCGCTCGCTCCTGCACCCCTCGATCGGCTCCGACGTCGACAACCGCTACCGCGGCTTCGACGACAAGGTGCACCGGGCGGACGCGCCGTACTACCAGATGTTCTCCCTCTGGGACACCTACCGCTCGCAGAACCAGCTCGTGGCGCTGCTCGAACCCGACAAGGCCAGGGACATGGCCAAGTCGGTCCTGCGGATATACGAGGACGGGGGCTGGCTGCCGCGCTGGGGCCTCGGCGGCGGTGAGACCAACGTGATGAGCGGCGACCCCGTCACCCCGTGGATCGTCGACCTGTACCACCGCGGCCTGCTCGACCGGCGCACGTCGGACAAGCTCTTCGCCGCCCTGTGGAAGAACGCCAACGAGGTCCCCGCCGACCAGTCGCTCTTCCGTGGCCGCGACGGCAACCCGACGTACGTGAAGAACGGCTTCGTCGGCTACCAGAACCTGCCGGGATACAAGTTCGGCGACAGCCGCCAGGCGGGCTCGGCGACCCTCGAGTACGCGCTCGCCGACTGCTCCCTGTCCACCATGGCCGACGGCCTCGGCCACAAGGACGAGGCCGCGGCGCTCGCCGCGCGCTGCGACAACTTCACCAAGCTGTGGGACGCCTCCGTCACCTCGAAGGGGTACACCGGCTTCCCGGTCACGAGGAACGCCGACGGCAGTGTCGCCGGTGACCCCGACCCGACGAAGTCCGGCGCCTTCCACGAGGGCACCGCGTGGCAGTACCAGTGGCTCGCGCAGCAGGACCCGAAGACCCTGTTCGGGCTGATGGGCGGTGAGAAGGGTGCCGAGCAGCGGCTCGACACGTTCTTCGACCTGCCGACCGTGCTCTCCGACCCGGCGAAGGCCGCCTCCGGGTCCTGGGTGACGGGCGCCTACGACTACCACAACAACTTCGCCTTCAACCCGAACAACGAGCCCGACTTCCACGCGCCGTGGATGTACGCGTGGACCGGCTCCCCGTGGAAGACCTCGGCCGTGCTGCGCGCCCTGCGGACGCTGTACACCGACGACGCGTACGGCATGCCCGGCAATGACGACCTCGGCTCCACGTCGTCGCTGCTCGTCTTCGCCATGGCGGGCGTCTTCGAGGCGCAGCCCGGCTCGGCGCACTACATCGTCTCGGCGCCGATGTTCGACAAGGTCGAGATCCGGCCCGCGCACGGCCGCCGCATCACCGTCGAGGCGCCGGGCGCCGACGCCTCGAAGCTCCAGTACGTCTCCTCGGTACGGACCGGCAAGGGCGCACTGCACCGGAGCTGGCTCTCCCACAAGGACCTGCTCCGCTCCGGCACCATCAAGGTGAACCTCTCGGAGGAGCCGACGAACTGGGGCGCCGGTATGGCCCCGCCCGCGCTGGCCGCCCAGCGCTGAGCGCTGAGCGAGGCGGGTGAAGCGCGTGCGGCCCTGCCCTTGGGGGCGGGGCCGCACGCGCGCGTGACCCGTGCCGGGCGCGCCGCCCCGTTTCCCGGACGGGCGGTAGCATCCCCGGGGAGCCCTCCCCGCTCCCCGCACCATCCCCACGGAGGACGACGATGCCCCACGCCGAAGACCGCGGAGCGGCCCCGGTCCGGCGGGACGCGCGGCGCAATCGCGAGCTGCTGACCGAGGCGGCCCGTGAGGTGTTCCGGGAGCAGGGTCTTGAGGCGCCGCTCGATGTCATCGCACGCCGGGCCGGGGTCGGCAACGCGACGCTGTACCGTCACTTCCCCACCCGCGTCGCGCTCGTGGACGCCGTCTTCCACGAGGCGCTGGCCGGCACGACGGCGGCGGGTGAGGAGGCCCGGCGGGCCGCCGACGCGTGGACGGGGCTGACCGCCTACCTCGACGCCGTCTTCACCGTCCTCGCCTCCGACCGCGGCACCAACGACCTCATGACCACGCCGCTCCGGGGCGTCGAGGCGCTGGAGGCCGTGCACGCGCACAACCGCCGCACCGTGGCGCTCCTCCTGGAGCGCGGCCGGGAGGAGGGCAGCGTGCGCCCGGACGTCACACCCGAGGACGTCCTGTTCGCCCTGGCCGCGCTCGGCCGCGCCGTCCCGGCCCTGACGTCCGCGACCACCGCCGACGCCTGGCGCCGCCCGCTCGCCCTGTTCCTCGACAGCCTGCGCGTCTCTCCCGCCGCCTCCCCGCTGCCCTCCCCCGCCCTCTCCGCCGCGCAACTCGGCGACGTCCTTGACGCGTTGGGCCCGCACTCCGTCTCGTAGCACGCCCGTCACCTCGTCAGTGAACCTCGTACGTGATCGAGTGCGTCCGGGGCGTTGACGTGTCCCTGGCGAGTGCGTAGAAACTGCCCTTACAACGATGTAAGACATCGCTGCGCACCCTTGGCACGCCTTCACGGATCCACCCGGCCGCGACCCGCGACACGAGGAGCTCCGATGCGCCATCACCCCGCCCCCACCCGTTCCCCGCTCCGCCGCAGACCGGCGCGTCACGCGCTCGGCATCCTGCTCTCCGCCCTGGCCCTGCTCCTGGGCGGCGTCACCGCCCTGGCGCCCGCCGCGCAGGCGGCGCCCACGGCCTGGACCCCGAAACCGGCGCCGATGACGACGCCGTGGACCGCCCAGGTCCCCCGCGACAATCCGCTCCCCGAATATCCGAGACCGCAGTTGACCAGGCCCGACTGGGCCAACCTCAACGGCATCTGGGACTTCGCCGTCACCTCGGCCAACGCCGGGCAGCCGGCGTCCTTCACCGAGCAGATCCGGGTCCCGTTCGTCGCGGAGTCCGCGCTCTCCGGCATCCAGCGCAAGATCACCCAAAACGACAAGCTCTGGTACAAGCGCACCTTCACCGTGCCGTCGAACTGGAACGGCCGCCGCGTCCAGCTCAACTTCGGCGCCAGCGACTGGCGTACGACGGTGTGGGTCAACGGACAGCAGGCGGGCGCCGTGCACAGCGGCGGCTACGACGCCTTCGGGTACGACATCACGCCACTGCTCAACGGCGGCACCAACACCCTCGTGGTCTCGGTCTTCGACCCGACCCAGACCGGCGGCCAGGCCGTCGGCAAGCAGCGCATCAACGACGTGACGCCGCACCCCGGCGGCGGCATCTTCTACACCGCCGCCTCCGGGATCTGGCAGACCGTGTGGCTGGAACCGACCGCCCCGGCGCACATCACCCGCCTCGACATGGTGCCGAACCTGTCCGACTCGACCCTGCGCGTCACCGTGCGCGGCGACGGGGTCGGCGGTCAGAGCGCACGCGTCACCGTCAGCGCGGGCGGCACGACGGTGGGCACGGCGACGGGCGCGGTCGGCTCGCAGTTGTCGGTGCGCGTCACCGACCCGCACCTGTGGTCGCCGGACGATCCGTTCCTGTACGACGTGCGGGCCGAGCTGGTCAGCGGCTCCACGGTGGTCGACTCCGTCGGCTCGTACGCCGGGATGCGGTCGATCGCGCGCGGCACGGTCGACGGCAAGCAGCGCCTCCTGCTCAACGGCCGGTTCGTCTTCCAGAGCGGCACCCTCGACCAGGGGTACTGGCCCGACGGCATCTACACCGCGCCCACCGACGACGCCCTCAAGTACGACCTTCAGAAGCACAAGGACCTCGGCTTCAACATGGTCCGCAAACACATCAAGGTCGAGCCGCAGCGCTGGTTCTACTGGGCCGACCGGCTCGGGCTCCTCGTCTGGCAGGACATGCCCGCGATGGACACCCGCACCCCGGACGCCGCCGCCCGCACCCAGTGGGAGGCCGAGTTCGACCAGATCATCGACGAGCACCGCAGCTCCCCGTCGCTCGTGATGTGGGTCGACGAGAACGAGGGCTGGGGCCAGTACGACCAGGCCCGCATCGCCGACAAGGTGAAGGCGGCCGACCCCTCGCGCCTCGTCGACAACATGAGCGGCGTCAACTGCTGCGGCGCTGTCGACGGCGGCAACGGTGACGTCGTCGACCACCACATCTACGTAGGACCGGGGGTGACCCGTCCGTCGGCCACGCGCGCCGCCGTCCTCGGCGAGTTCGGCGGGCTCGGCCTGCGGGTGGCGGGGCACGAGTGGTCGCCGGGCAACGGGTTCTCGTACGAGGACCAGGCCGACGCCGCGCATCTGGACAACCGGTTCATCGGCCTGATCGACGCGCTGCGCCTCCAGCAGATGCCGGCCGGGCTCTCCGCCTCGGTCTACACGGAGATCACGGACGTCGAGAACGAGGTCAACGGCCTCCTCACGTACGACCGTCAGGTCACCAAGGTCGACCAGGCGCGGGTCAAGGCGGCGAACCAGGCCCTGATCAGCGCCTCGAAGAGCCCGGCGGCGCCGGTCACGCTGCCCACCGGATACAGGTCGCTGCGGGCCACCACCCCCGGCTACACCGACCGCTACATCCGGCACAAGGACGCGCTCGCCTACACGGAGGTCGTCAACAGCGGCAGCGCCGACCTGCTGAAGAACGACGCGACCTGGCGCATCGTGCCGGGCCTCGCGGACAGCGCGTGCTACTCCTTCGAGTCCCGCAACTACCCGGGCGAGTACCTGCGCCACCGCGACTTCCGCGTGCACCGGGAGGCGGGTGACGGCTCGGCGCTGTTCCGCGCGGACGCCACGTTCTGCGCGGTGCCCGGGCAGGGCGGGGTGCGGCTGATGGCACAGAACTATCCGGGCCAGTACCTGCGCCACTACAACGCCGAGATCCGCCTGGCCGTGCCGGGCGGCTCGCGGGCCGCGGACAGCCCCTACCTGTTCACCGAGGACACGACGTGGGCGGTGGAGGCGCCCTGGGCACCCTGAAGTGAAGGCGGTGCGGCGGGTCCGCTGGCGCGGCGGACCCCCGCACCACAGGGTGGAGACGACAGCGACACCGAGCGAGGGAAGGTCGTGGACGCGGTGGCCGACGAGGGGATGCGCTGCCTGGTGACCGGGGCGAGCGGTTACATCGGCGGCCGGCTCGTGCCCGAACTGCTCGCGGCGGGCCACGAGGTGCGCTGCCTGGCCCGCACCCCGGCCAAGCTGCGCGACCACCCCTGGTCGAAGGATGTGGAGATCGTCCGCGGCGACGTGACCGACGCCGCCTCCGTGCGCGAGGCGATGACCGGCGTCGACGTCGCCTACTACCTGGTGCACGCCCTCGGCACCGGCGACGGCTTCGAGCGGACCGACCGCGAGGCCGCGCGGATCTTCGCCGAACAGGCCCGCGAGGCCGGGGTGCGGCGCATCGTCTACCTCGGCGGGCTGACCCCGGCGGGCGTCCCCGAGCACGAGCTCTCGCCGCACCTGCGCTCCCGCGCCGAGGTCGGGCACATCCTGCTCGCCTCCGGGGTGCCGACGACCGTCCTGCGAGCCGCCGTCATCATCGGCTCGGGCTCGGCGTCGTTCGAGATGCTGCGCTATCTGACCGAGCGCCTTCCCGTCATGGTGACGCCGAGCTGGGTGCGGACCCGGATCCAGCCGATCGCCGTGCGCGACGTGCTCCGTACGCTCGTCGGCAGCGCGACCATGCCGCCGGACGTCAACCGCGCCTTCGACATCGGCGGCCCCGACGTCCTCACCTACCGCGCCATGATGGTCCGCTACGCGGCCGAGGCGCGGCTGCCCAGACGGCTCCTGCTGCCCGTGCCCATGCTCTCCCCCGGCCTGTCGAGCCACTGGGTCGGCCTGGTGACGCCCGTGCCCGCGTCCATCGCCCGGCCGCTGTGCGAGTCGCTGCGCCACGAGGTCATCTGCGACGAGCACGACATCGCCCGGTACGTGCCGGACCCGCCGAACGGGCTCATCGGCTTCGACGAGGCCGTCACGCTCGCCCTGCGCCGCGTCCAGCAGGCGGCGGTCGCCACACGCTGGTCCTCGGCCTCCTACCCCGGGGCGCCCAGCGACCCGCTGCCCACCGACCCTGACTGGGCGGGCGGCTCCCTCTACACGGACGAGCGGGAGCGCGTCGTGGGCGCCGACGCGGGGCGGCTCTGGGACGTGGTCGAGGGCATCGGCGGCGAGCACGGCTGGTACTCCCTGCCGGTCGCCTGGTCCGTGCGCGGCTGGCTCGACCGGGCGATGGGCGGTGTGGGGCTGCGGCGCGGGCGGCGCGACGCGTCCCGGCTCCGCGTCGGCGACTCCCTGGACTTCTGGCGCGTCGAGGAGATCGAGCCCGGACGGCTGCTCCGGCTGCGCGCCGAGATGCGGCTGCCCGGCCTCGCCTGGCTGGAGCTGGCCGTGGAACCGCTCGGCGACGGGCGCTCCCGCTACCGGCAGCGCGCCCTGTTCCACCCGCACGGCCTGGCGGGGCAGGCGTACTGGTGGAGCGTGGCGCCCTTCCACGCGGTGGTCTTCGGCGGCATGGCCCGCAACATCGCCCGCGCCGCCGAACGGGCCCCCGGACGCTCCTGAGCCCCCGGTCCGCGCCTCAGGGAAAGTCGGACCCATCCGCGCGTGCCCCGGCTCCGTATTACCACCGCGCCCGTGACCGCACGGGGGCACGCACGCACGAAGAGCCCGGAGGTCTGCGAACGTGAAGGAAGCCGTCCACATCGGGCCGCCGCCAGAGGCGGGGCCCAGCCTCGAGGAGCTCATGGCCGAGGTGGCCAAGGGAGACAAGGACGCCTTCTCCTCGGTGTACGACGCCGTGGCGGGATCGGTGCTCGGCGTCGTGCGCGGCGTGCTGCGCGACCGCGCCCAGTCGGAGGAGGTCGCCCAGGAGGTGCTCGTCGAGGTGTGGGGCAACGCCGCCCGCTACCGCACCGACCGCGGCACGGTCGTCAACTGGGTGCTCACCCTCGCCCACCGCCGCGCCATCGACCGGGTCCGCTCCGTGGAGGCCGCCGCCGCGCGGGACCACAAGGCGGCGCTGCTCGCCCGCACCCCGGAGTTCGACGAGGTGACCGAGGCGGTGGAGACGCGCCTGGAGGCGGAGCAACTGCGGCGCTGCCTGCGGACGCTGACGGAACTCCAGCGCCAGTCCGTGTCGTTGGCGTACTACCGCGGTCTCACCTACAGCCAGGTCGCGGAACTTCTCTCCGTGCCGCTGGGTACGGTGAAGACACGACTTCGCGACGGATTGATCCGCCTGCGGGACTGCCTGGGGGTGAGCGCATGACCGGCGCGGATCTGCACACGCTGACCGGGGCGTACGCGCTGCACGCGCTCGACCCGGAGGAGGAGGCCGCGTTCGAGCGGCACCTCGACGCCTGCCCGGCCTGCGCCCAGGAGGTGCGGGAGCTGGCGGCGACGGCGGCCCGGCTCGGGAGCGCGGCGGCGGTCGTGCCGCCCGAGGGGTTCAAGGAGGCGGTCCTGCGGCGGATCGACGGCGTGCGTCAGGAGCCGCCGCGCACGGCCCCTCCGGCGAGCGTCCCGGCGGCCGTCCGGCGCGGCCGGCGGCTCACGCGGTGGGCGCTGGCCGCCTGTCTCGCGGCGGTCGCCGCGCTCGGCGGGACCACCATCTGGCAGCACCAGGAGGCCGAGGACGCCCGGCAGGCGGCGCGGGAGGCGCGGCGGGCCACGGACCAGGTGGCGGACGTCCTCGCGGCGCCCGACGCCAAGACCCGTACGGCACGTCTGGCGGGCGGCGCGAGCGGCACCGTCGTCGTGTCGCAGGAGCGGGACAAGGCCGTGTTCGTGGCGGCGTCCATGGAGCGTCCGCCGGGCGGCAAGGTCTACCAGTTGTGGTTCGACGACGGCGGCACGATGCGCTCGGCCGGTCTCATGGACCCCGGGCGCAGCGCGCAGAGTGTGCTCCTGGCGGGCCGGGTCGGCACGGCGACCGGCATGGGGATCACGGTGGAGCCGGCGGGCGGCTCGGAGCATCCGACGTCCGCCCCGGTGGCGCTGACGCCGCTGCCCGCGTGACCCGGCCGGCGGGACGCACCAATCCGAGCGGGCCGCGGGGACGGATTCCCGGACATGGACGACACCACACCTCAACCGCTCCCCCGGGCCACCCGTGTGTCGCTGGGGGCGCTGAGCGGTCTGCTCGCCGGGTACGCGGCGATCGCCGTCGCCGAACTGGCCGCCGCCGCCGTACGACCGCAGGCGGGGCCGGTCGTCGCGGTCGGCGGCGCGGCGATCGACCGGACGCCCCCGGCGGTCAAGGACTGGGCGATCCGCCGGTTCGGCACGGACGACAAGCTCGTGCTGCAACTGGGCATCCTCGCCGTGCTGACCCTGCTCGCCCTCGCCCTGGGCGTGGTCGCGACCCGGTGGCGGAGGGCCGGCGCGGCCGGGGTCCTCGCCTTCGGGGTCGTCGGCGCGTGGGCGGCGGTGACCCGGCCCGACTCGACGGGCCCCACGGACGCCCTGCCCTCCGCCGTCGGGGCGGTCGCCGGTGCCGCTCTCCTGTACTGGCTGGCCGGACGCCTGTCGACGCCACGGGGAGCGCCCGGCGAGCCGGGGTGGGACCGCCGCGGTTTCCTCCTCGCCGCGGCGGCGGCCGCCGTCGCCTCGACCGGCGTGGGCGCCGCGGGCCGGGCGCTCGGCGGGGCGCGCGGCCGGTCCGCCGTCGCCTCGCGCGACAGCGTCGTCCTGCCCGCCCCGGCCTCGGCGGCGGCGCCCGTCCCGCGCGGCGCGGCGTTGCGGATCGGCGGCGTCAGCCCGTTCCTGACCCCGAGCGGTGACTTCTACCGCGTCGACACCGCCCTGACCGTGCCGAAGGTCGACGCCGACACCTGGCGGCTGCGGATCCACGGCAAGGGCGTGACCCGTGAACGCACCCTCACCTTCGCCGAGTTGCTGCGGATGCCGCTCGTCGAGCGTGACATCACCCTCACCTGTGTCTCGAACGAGGTCGGTGGCCCCTACGTGGGCAACGCCCGCTGGATCGGCGTCCGCCTCGCCGATCTGCTCAGGCGGTGCGGGGTGCGCCCGCCGTCCGAGGGCGGCCCCGCCGACCAGCTCGTGGCCCGCTCCGTCGACGGCATGACCATCGGCAGCCCCGTCGACGACGTCATGGACGGCCGCGACGCGCTCCTCGCCGTCGGCATGAACGGGCAGCCCCTGCCGTTCGCGCACGGCTTCCCCGTCCGCATGGTCGTCCCCGGACTCTACGGATATGTGTCCGCCTGCAAATGGATCCAGGACATCGAGCTGACCACCTTCGACGCCTACGACGCGTACTGGGTCCGGCGGGACTGGGCGCGGCGGGCCCCCGTCAAGACCGAGTCGCGCATCGACACGCCCAAGCCCTTCGCCCGGCCGGGGTCCGGCACGGTCATGGTGGCGGGCGTGGCGTGGGCCCAGCACCGGGGCATCGACAAGGTCGAGGTGCGCGTCGACGACGGGCCGTGGGAAGAGGCGCGGCTGGCCGCCGAGGACACCCGGGACACCTGGCGCCAGTGGTCCTACGCCTGGCAGGCGACCAAGGGCGGCCACACGCTGACGGTCCGGGCCACCGACCGCACCGGTGAGACGCAGACGGAGCAGCGCGCCCCGACGATCCCCGACGGCGCCTCCGGGTGGCACTCGGTCGTCGTCACCGTCGACTGAACACGGCCCCGCCGCGCGCGCGTTGTCACCCGTCCGGAAATACGCGGAAGATCCACCAATCCGGGGGGCGGCCGGTTCCGGATTCCCCACGACGAAGGCAGATCGCCTTCGCGAACCAATTCGTTGCACCCACTCGTCGAGGAGTTGCCATGCGCACCCGAATCCGTCGCATCGCCGTAGCCGCCGCCGTCAGCGCCGTCCTGCCCCTGGCGCTGACCGCCTGCTCCGACGACGACTCCAAGGACAAGGCGTCGAACAGCGCTTCCGCGAGCTCCACCGAGGGCGCGGGCGCGGGATCGGACATGGCGAGCCCGTCCGAGTCCCCGGCGGCGATGTCCGAACCGTTCGGTCCGGCCTGTTCGTCGGTCCCGAAGGACGGGGCCGGCTCCTTCGACGGCATGGCGAAGGACCCGGTCGCCACGGCCGCCTCGCACAACCCCGCGCTGTCCACGCTGGTCTCCGCCGTCAAGAAGGCGGGCCTCGTCGACACCCTCAACAACGCGGAGGACATCACGGTCTTCGCGCCCACCAACGACGCCTTCGCCAAGATCCCGAAGGCCGACCTGGACAAGGTCCTGAACGACAAGGCCCTGCTCACCAAGGTCCTGACCTACCACGTGGTGGGCCAGCGGCTGACGCCGAAGGACCTGGAGAAGGGGTCGTTCGAGACGCTGGAGAAGTCGAGGCTGACCACGTCGGGCTCCGGCGAGTCCTACAAGGTCAACGACACGGCCAACGTGGTCTGCGGCAACGTGAAGACCGCCAACGCCAACGTCTACATCATCGACTCGGTGCTCATGCCCAAGAGCTGAGCCACTACGGCGTGAGCACGCTCACCCGCCCCCTCAGCTCGGCCGAGAACACGTCGGCGGCCTGCTCCAGGGCCGCGGCGGACGCGGGCGCGATGACCGTGCGGTCGCCCTCGACGGTGATGTCCTTGTCGAGGGTGAACCACCCGGGCACGATGTGCGCCGCGCCCATGGAGGACAGGACGGGGCGCAGCGCGTAGTCGATGGCCAGGACGTGCGCGGTGCTGCCGCCGGTGGCGAGCGGCAGCACCGTCTTCCCGGCGAGCGCGTATTGCGGGAGCAGATCGAGCAGCGCCTTGAGCAGCCCGCTGTAGGCGGCCTTGTAGACGGGCGTGCCGATGACGATCCCGTCGGCGCGGGCGAACCGCTCGGCGGCGTCGACGATCGCCGGGTGTCCGAAGTCGGCTCCGAGCAGCGCGTCGGCGGGCAGGTCACGGACGTCGAGCGCGCTCACGTCGTGGCCGCCGCCGACGAGCCGTGCGTCGATGTGGCGCAGGAGGCGGCCGGTGCGTGAGGTGGCTGACGGGCTTCCGGAGACGGAGAGGATGGCGGCCATGGGAGACCTTTCGGGTTCGGTGCGGCGTTCGGTCGGCCGGTGGGGCGGGGCGGGACCTACCAGGAGCTCGTCCGTACGGTGACGAGCGGTGCCGGCTCCCCGTCAGGGGCCCCGCGCAGCGCTTCGAGGAACGTGACGATCTCGGCGGCCACCGAGCGGTGCTGCTGGTCGTTGAGGACGTCGTGCCGGGCGCCGCGCACGGCGGCGAGGCGGGCGCGGGGCAGCCTCTTGGAGAGACCGGTGAGGGCGTCGTGGTCGGCGAGCGGATCGCCGTCGCCGACGAGCAGCAGGTGGGGCAGGCCGGAGGCGGTCGCGTGGGCCGCGTCGAGCAGGGAGTCCGGCACGGGCGCGCCGAGGGCGCCGCGCCGGACCTGCGCGTCGCCGGTGAGGACGCCGCGGTGCGTGGGGCACGTCGTGCGTACGTCCAGCTCCTCGTCCCAGGTGGCGGCGGTGGCGGCGGCACCGTTCCCGGGCAGCCCGGCGAGGACGAGCGCGTCGGGCCGCAGGCCCGGGACGTCTTCCTCGCGGCCGAACAGCGCGGCGAGCGCGGCGGCTCCCGTGTCGGCGCCGACGAGGACCAGCGGACGTACGGTGTCGCCCTCGGGCACGGCGGCGGCGATCCGTGCGCCGAGGGCGTCCAGCGCCGCGGGCAGGTCCTCGGCGGCCGGCTCCTCCGCGTCGACGACACGGACCCGGTAGGCGTCGGCGGCGAGGCGCTTGCCGAGCCGGTCGTAGGCGGCCCGGGTCTCGCCCCGGCCCGGCACCACGACGACGGTGCCCCGGGTGAGCAGCCCCTCGGGTGCGTGGTGGTCGGTGTACTGGCTCATGCGGGCTCTCCTGCGGTGACGGTGTGGCGGTTGGCGGGGATCGGCAGGCCGAGGTTGCCGCGCAGGGTGTCGGCCTCGTACGCGGTGCGGAACAGGTCGCGCTTCTGGAGGATCGGCACGACGCCGTCGACGAACAGCTCCAGCTCCTCCTCGGTGCGGAAGGCGAGGTTGATGCCGTCGAAGGTGCCGGCGTCGAACCACTCCTCGATGCGGTCGGCGACGGTCTCGGGCGCGCCGACGAACGGCGAGCGCCGGAACTCGGCGAGCGACTGCGCGACTTGACGGAGGGTCAGCCCCTCCTTCCTCGCCCGCTCGATGATCTTCGCGGCTCCGGTACGGCCGCCCTTCTCGGCGAGGTGCGCGACATCCGGGAACGGCGCGTCCAGGTCGTGCGCGCTGAAGTCGTACGCGCCGAAGGAGCGGCCGAGCAGCGCGAGGTGGCGGTCGAAGTCGTTGTCCTCCTCGAAGATCTCCCGCTCGCGGCGGCGCGCGGCCTCGTCGGTCGCCGCGACGACGGGGCCGCCGTGGATGAAGATCTTGATGTGCTCGGGGTCGCGGCCGTACGCGGCGGTGCGGCGCTTGATGTCGGCGTAGTACTCCCGCGCCTGCGGGAGCGGCCCGCCGGGCGCGTAGATG
Source organism: Streptomyces sp. NPDC046939 (assembly GCF_040644575.1). Lineage (NCBI taxonomy): Bacteria > Bacillati > Actinomycetota > Actinomycetes > Kitasatosporales > Streptomycetaceae > Streptomyces > Streptomyces sp. NPDC046939. The sequence goes on along the minus strand of NZ_JBEYWV010000001.1, from coordinate 154,970 downwards.
CCCTCGGCGACGCGCGCGGCGAGGTCGCGGCCCTCCTCGGAGACACCGGCCTGGAAGATCACCGGCTGGCCCTGCGGCGAGCGCGAGATGTTGAGCGGCCCGGCGACCTTGAAGTGCTCCCCCTCGTGGTCGAGCGCGTGCAGCTTGGCCGGGTCCAGGAACACGTTGCGCTCGACGTCGGCGGGGAAGGCGTCGTCCTCGTACGAGTCCCACAGCCCCTGCGCTACCTGCACGAACTCCAGGGCGCGGCCGTAGCGCGTCGCGTAGTCGAGGTGTTCGTCGAGGCCGTAGTTCTTCGAGGTCCCGGTGTCGAAGCTGGTGACGACGTTCCAGCCGGCCCGGCCGCCGCTGATGTGGTCGAGGGAGGCGAAGCGGCGGGCGAGGTTGAACGGTGAGTTGTACGTGGAGCTGGCGGTGCCGACGAGCCCGATGTGCCGGGTGTGCGTGGCGACGGCCGACAGGAGGGTGAGGGGTTCGAGCCGGTTGAGGTAGTGCGAGGGGTAGGTGGCGTTGATGAACTGGCTGTCGACGATGAACAGGGCGTCGAACAGCGCGTGTTCGGCCGCCTGCGCCTGACGTATGTAGTAGTTGATGTCGATGCTGGCGTTCTTGGCGACGCGCGGGTCCTTCCACAGCCCGTGCTGGCCGGGGCCGCCGACCCCGTACGGGTGCAGCGCGAGGTGGATCTTCTTGCGGGGCATCGGTGTTCCTGTCTTTGTGAGGGGCTACGTGTGCAGCAGGGCGCGGAGCGCGTCCCGTTCGGCGCGGTCGGCCGGGGCGCCGTGCAGCGTGGGCGCGGAGCCGAGCAGGAGGCGGGTGTACGGGTGCCGGGGCTCGTTGACGATGCGGTGGGCGGCGCCGGTCTCGACGAGTTCGCCCCGGTACAGGACGGCGATGCGGTCGGCGACCCCGGCGACGGAGCCGAGGTCGTGCGAGATGAGGAGGAGCGCCGTGCCCTCGGCGCGCAGCTCCTTGAGGATGTCGAGGATCTGGACGCGGTTGGCGGAGTCGAGGGCGCTGACCGGTTCGTCGAGGAGGACGAGGCGGGGCCGGGTGACCAGGGCCCGTGCCACGGCGACGCGTTGGCGCTGACCGCCCGACAGCTCGCCGGGCAGGCGGCCGAGCAGGTCCTCGGTGAGGCGCACCCGGTCCAGGAAGCTCCTCACTCGCTCCGCCGCCTCGGCGCGTGCCACGCCCCGTACGAGGAGGGGTTCGCTCAGCGAGTCCTCGACGGTGAGGTCCGGGTCGAGGCTGCGCAGCGGGTCCTGGAAGACGTACTGTACGACCCCGCTCCTGCGCAGCTCGCGCCATTGGTGGCGGCCGTAGGAGGTGACGTCCGCTCCCCCGACGGTGATCGAGCCGCGCGTCGCCGGGACCAGGCCGAGCACGGTACGGGCAAGGGTGGACTTTCCGGAGCCGGTCTCGCCGATGAGGCCGACGGTCTCGCCCGGCGCGACGCTCAGCGAGACGCCGTGCAGGGCCTGGCGGCGGCGTCGGCGGTGCCCGTAGTGCACGTCGAGGTCGGTGATCCGCAGCACCGGGTCCTGGGCCGTCTCGTCGGCGCTCACACGTCCTCCTTCGCTTCGGTGGCCGACGGCGTACGGAACGTGTCCAGGCCGTAGAGCTCGTGTTCGGCGATCAGCAGCCGGGTGTACGCGTGGCGCGGCGCGCGCAGGACGGTGCGGGTCGGTCCGGACTCGACGACCTCGCCCTGGCGCATGACGAGCACCTCGTCACAGAGCTGGGCGACGACGGCGAGGTCGTGCGAGACGACGACGAGCGCGAGCCCGTTCTCCGCGCGCAGGTCGGTGAGGAGGTCCAGGATCTCCGCCTGCACGGTGACGTCGAGCGCGGTCGTGGCCTCGTCGGCGATGAGGACGCGCGGCCGGGCGGCGATGGCGGCGGCGATGAGGACGCGTTGCAGCATGCCTCCGGAGAGTTCGTACGGGTACTGGCGGTGAACGAGTTCGGGGTCGCGCAGATGGACCGCGCGCAGCAGCTCGACGGCCCGCTCGCGGGCCTCGCGGCGCCCCAGCCCCAGCTTCACGCGCAGCACCTCGGCGAGTTGGGCGCCGACGCGGATCGAGGGGTTGAGGTAGGAGGCGGGGTCCTGGAAGACCGCGCTGATCGTGCTCCCCCGCAGCTCGGTCCACCGGTCCTGGGTGAGGGTGGTGATGTCGGTGCCCGCGATCTCGACCGAGCCGCCGGTGATCTCGAAGTGCGGGGGCAGGATGCCGAGGGCGGCGCGGCAGGTGAGGGTCTTGCCGCTGCCGGACTCGCCGACGATGCCGACGGTCTTGCCCGGCGTCAGCTCGAAGCTCACCCCGTGCACGATCTCGCGGCCGCCCGCGAGGTCGCTGATGCGCAGATCGCGCACGGAGAGCACGGCGGGCGGCGCCGGGTCGGACGAGGGCTGCGGTGGGGTCGCGGTGACCGGCTCCGCGAGGGTCTTCTGGGTCATCGGGCACCTCCGGCGGGGACGGGTTCGGCGGAGTCGGTGCGGTGGGCGCGGGCCTTGCGGCGGTTGACGAGGGCGCGCCCCGCCTCGCCGGAGACGTCGCGGATGGCGTCGGCGAGCAGGTTGGCCGCCCAGACCGTCACCATGATCAGCAGGGCGGGGGCGACGGGCGCCCACGGCTGGTGGCTGAGGTAGGCGAGGTCGGAGGCGAGCAGTCCGCCCCAGGTCGGGGCCGGTGGCTGGACGCCGATGCCGAGGAAGGTGAGGGAGGAGACGATGACGAAGCCGACGCCGATGGTCTGTGCGAGGGCGACCGCGAGCGGCGGCAGCACCTTCGTCCACACGTGGCGGCGGACGATCCAGCCGAGCGAGGCGCCGGAGATCAGCGCGGCCTCGACGTATTGCGAGCGGGCCACGGTGAGGGTCGCGGCGCGCGCCACCCGGTAGAACAGCGGCGAGACGAGGACGCCGGTGACGAGCATGGCCTGCGTGATGCCGTTGCCGAGCAGCGCGATCACGGCGACGGCGAACAGCAGGAACGGCAGGGCGACGAGCGTGTCGGTCAGTCGCAGGGTGAGCCACTCGAAGGCGCGGCCGAGGTAGACCGACAGGATGCCGGGGATCGCGCCCACGACCAGTGCGGTGACGGCGACTTCGAGGGAGCCGAGGACGCTGACGCGGGAGCCGTCGAGGAGGCGGCTGAACGTGTCGCGGCCCAGGTAGTCGGTGCCGAGCCAGTGCGCGGAGGAGGCGTCCGCCAGGGTGTGGGCGCTGGTGGCGAGCGGGTCCTGCGGGGCGAGCAGCGGGCCGAGGATCGCGAGCAGGGCGACGACGGCGAGGATGGTGACGGCGATCCGTCCGGAGGTCAGGCTGAGGACGCGGCGCACCACGGTTCACACTCCCCTCTGCGAGGCCGGGGTCACGCGGGCCAGGACGAGGTTGACGAGCAGGTTGAAGGTGACGACCAGGACGATCGACACGACGAGGACGCCCTGTACGGCGGGGACGTCCCCGGACTGGGCGGCGTCGTTGGCGAACCGCCCGAACCCTTGCAGGCCGAAGATCCACTCGGTGACGACGGAGGCGCCGACCAGGGCGGGGAACTTCAGTCCGAGCGTGGCGAGTGTCGGGCCGAGCCCGTTGCGCAGGACGTGGCCGAAGAAGATGCGGCGAGGACTGAGGCCACGGACGACGGCGCCGGTCACGTAGTTCTCGCTGTACGCGGCGATGAGGCTGGTCCGCAGCTGCCGGGCCACGTCCGCGACGACGTCGAAGCTGAGGGCGAGCGCGGGCAGGGTGATGTGGGCGAGCCACGGCCCGACACCCTGCCCGGCGGGCACGTACCCGGCCGACGGGAACAGGTGCAGTCCGACGGCGAACACGGCGACCAGGACGATGCCGACGACGAACGCGGGCATCACGGAGATGACGGTGACGAAGCCGGTGACGGCCCGGTCGATCCAGGTGGTGCGGCGCAGCGCGGCGAGGGTGCCGAGGGCGAAGCCGACGACGACCCCGATGAGGAGTGCGAACGTCGCGATGGACAGGCTGACGCCGAGTCCGACGCCGATGAGGGTGGAGATGTCGGCGCCGTTGGTCCAGCTGGTGCCCAGGTCACCGTGGAGGATGCCGTTGAACCAGTCCCCGTACTGGACGAGGAAGGGCCGGTCGAGCCCCCACTCGGCCTCGACGCGGGCCACGGCCCGCGGGGTCGCCTCCTCGCCGAGCTGGATGCGGGCCGGGCTGAGTCCGCTGAGCGAGCGCAGCGCGAACGTCACGAACGTGGCGACCAGGAAGACGGGGACGAAGAGGGCGACCGACCGGCCGAGGGCGGCGGCGACGCGGCCCACGGCGTGGCGGGTGCGGGAGCGGGCGGCCGTCACTTGGCGCCGCCGATGGTGACGCCGGTCCAGTCGATGTGGGCCGGGTTCGCGGGCAGCTTCGAGATGGCCTTGCTCTTGGCGATGAGGTTGGGCTGGGAGTACGTGAAGACGAGCGCCTTGCTCGCAAGTCCGGCCCGCGTCGCCGCCTGCAGGGTCTTGGCGTAGTCGGGCGAGTCGAGCGGTGTCCTGCGGACCTTGGCGATGGCGGCCTCGAAGCCGTCGGGCTCATAGGGCGAGGAGAGGTTGAGCGGTCCGTTCGGGCCGAAGTGGGCGGTGAGGGTCTGCGCGGCGGAGTCGCGGCCGGTGGTCGAGTACAGGGAGAAGGTGAGGTCCTTGGCGAAGAACGGGGTGGCCCAGTTCTTGTCGATCTTGATGTCGACGGTGATGCCGGCCTTCGCGAGCTGCGACTGGACGATCTCGGCCTGCGGGTCCTCGGCGGGGATGACGAGCTTCAGCTTGAGGGCGCCCGGCTTGTAGCCCGCTTCGGCGAGCAGCTTCTTCGCCTTCGCCACGTCGTGCGGGTAGGCGTTCTCCGACTGCGGGTCGTAGGCGATGTACCCCTTGGGGAAGGGCTGGTCGGTGGTCTCGCCGTAGCCGAAGGTGAGTTTGTCGACGAACTCCTGGCGGTCGACCGCGTAGCGGATCGCGTCGACGACCTTGTCGTTGTCGAACGGCTTCTTGTTGATGTTCAGGCTGATGTTGGAGGCGTTGAAGCCGGGCTGCACGAACACGTCGAGACCGGCCTTCTTCGCGGCGGACGCCTGACTCGGCTCGATGTCGGCGAAGTTGTAGACGCCGGTCTGGAGCCCGGAGATGACGGTGGCGGCGTCGGGCGCCGAAGTCAGTTCGACGCTGTCGATGTGGATGTTGTCGGCGTCCCAGTAGTCCGGGTTCTTCTTCAGGACCGCCTTGGTGCCGGGGACGATCTGGGTGACGGTGAAGGGCCCGGCGCCGACCGGGTTCTGGTCGAGCTTCGCCGGGGACTTCGCCGCCTTCGGGCTGGCGATCTGCAGCACCCGCTGCCCGAACAACTGCGGTATCTGGTAGTCGACCTGGTTCAGGTGGACGACGGCGTCGAGCCCCTTCGCCTCCACCGACTCGATCGAGGTCAGGTCGCCGAAGAGCGCGGAGTTCCGCTGCTTCTTGGCGCGCTCGATCGCGGCCTTCACCGCGGCGCCGTTCACCGGTTCACCGTCGCTGAAGTGCAGCCCGGGGCGCAGGTGGAAGGTGATCTCGTCGCCCTTGGCGTTGTACTCCCAGCTCTTGGCGAGGTCGGGCACCGCGTCGCCCTTCTCGTTCGTGCGTGTCAACGAGGCGTAGACGAGGGCGAGTTCGCGGAACTGGGCACCACTGCCGCCGACGACGGGGTCCCAGTGGGTCGGGAAGTAGGAGGACGTCCACTTCAGGGCGGAGCCCCCGCCCGCCGACGCGGCATCGCCGCCGCAGGCGCCGAGAGCCGGTACGAGGAGGGCGGCCAGGCCGGTCACGAGACCTGCGGTACGCAGCCGGGCGGCGGGGCGGACAAGGCCGGCGGGGCGACGGGGCGTGCGGCGTCCGGGCATGGTTCTCTTTCGTCGAGGGCCCGCGCGAGGGCGCGGGCGGGCGGCGGCACCCCGGGGACCGGCACGGACGCGGACCGGCGTGCACGGGCGTGCGGGCACGGCGGAGCGGGGCCTGAGCGTCAGCGGGTCACGGGATGAGACCTGAGTACGGGGATCACTGCGAAGTGGGGAACACGGCGGCGCGGGGAGAAGTGCGCTCGGCCGGGAAGTCGCGCGGGCAGCGCGGAGGCGAGGGACTCGGTCGGTCAGCGACAGAGGGCGCTACAGGTGCGCCGCAGGTCCACGTAGCGGCACACCACACCGGGGTGCGTCGTGAGCATGTGCCACATCCTGGGGCCGGTCATCGGCCCGTGTCAATGGACACCAAAAGGTGTCTCATTCGGCGGACGGACTCTCCTCGCTGGTCACGGGCGCGCTCAGCGGCTAGGAGCGGGGCCTGTTGTCCGGCAGGTACCACAGCGGACCGCCCGCCGTGTCGTACCGCAGCGCCCCGGGCGGCGGCCACGGCCCGGTCGTCAGCACCTCGGCCTCGGGCCCCGTGAGGCTCGTGTAGCGCCGCAGCGCCTCGGCCGCCGGCAGTCTCGGCGTGGCCTCCGGCAGCAGGCCGGGGCACAGCTCCTCGACGGCCGCCGCGTACTCCTCGTACGGCCGCCAGCCGGGTACGAGCCGATGGCCGCCCGGCGCACGGAACAGCAACGTCGGCATGGCGTAACGGAGTTGACCGTCGTGTGTCTCCTTGGCCGCGCCCGGGTGCGGCGAGTCGGCGTCGGCCCGGAGCGCCTCGGGGACCGGTCTGCGTGTCTCGGCCCAGTCGGCCCGCACGCGGTCTCGTACGGCGTCGGACTCGGCGTCGGCCCGCAGCCGGTCCGCGTCGAGGACCGGCAGCACCTCGACGGCGGACATGGCACTGTCGAGCGAGGCGGGCGGACGGCCGTGCAGGAACATCACCTCGCGCAGGCGCCGCAGCACCCGGTCGGCGACGTGGCTGCCCTGCTCCTCCGCCGCCTTGGCCACGCGGGACGCCTCCCAGGAACTCGCGGGGAGCGCGTGCACGAGGGCCGGGCGAGGCGCCTTCGTGTGGCCGCTGACCTGCTCGACGTAGCGTGTGAACCAGGCCGCCTCCGCCGCCGGGTCGGGCGGCTCGTCGTCGCCCTCGTCGAACAGGATGCCGTAGACGCGGCGCCAGCGGGCCCGTCCGTCGAGCGCCGCCCGCAGCCGACGGAACGTGGGCTCCGAACCCCACGCCCACGGACAGAACGGGTCGGTGTACTCGACGACTTCGAGGTCCCCCGCGCCGGGCGGGGCCGTCACGCCGCGCTCCGGTCCGGCCGGGGTTCGCCGGACTCGGCCGGGAGCAGCGAGGCGAGGGTGACCCCGGCCAGGACCGCCGACGCGTCGGCCTCGATGCGGCGGTACACGTCGGGCAGACCGGCGGCGGCGCCCGGGTAGTCCAGGCCGTCCAGCGGCTCGCCGCGCAGGGTGAGCAGGTCGCCGTCGACGGCGCGCACCACGTCGAGGAGCGTGATCTCCCCGGCGCGGCGGCCCAGCCAGTAGCCGCCCTCGCAGCCGCGCTGGCTGCGCACGAGCCCGGCCTTGCGCAACTCGCCCACCACGGACTTCAGGAAACGGAACGGGACCCCCTGCGCGGAGGCGATGGCCTCACAGGTCAGCGGGTGTTCGGGGGCGCGGGCCAGCTCCAGGAGCGCCCGCGTGGCGTAGTCCGCCTTCGCGGAGATGTGCATGCGCCCATCATGCCCCGACCGTCAACCCGGCACGGGCGTTCTTCCCTTTGTTGCGGGAACATTGCCGCAGGTGAGAGCCAATGGACACCTCTTGACATCCTTTTCGCAGGCGCTCTAGCGTCCCGGCCATGAGCGATCCGCTGACCACGCCCGGCGAGGGCTTCCACCCTCATCTCCATGACGCTCCGGACGCCTCGGCGGCCCCGCTGCGGAGCCGACTGCACCATATCCGGGCCGACGCGCTGGACGGCGACACCGCGCAGACGGGCGGGATGCGCCGGTTCGCCGCCGTCAGCGGGCGGGCCGTGGGCTCGGAGAAGCTGTGGATGGGGCAGACGCACGTCGCCCCGGCGACCTCTTCCTCCGACCACCACCACGGGGAGTCCGAGACCGCCATCTATGTGGTCAGCGGGCACCCGGAGTTCGTGTTCCTGGAGGACACGGGCGAGGGTGAGCGGGAGATCCGGCTGCGCACCTCGCCGGGCGACTACATCTTCGTACCGCCGTACGTGCCGCACCGTGAGGAGAACCCGGACCCGGCCGAGGAGGCCGTCGTCGTCATCGCGCGCAGCACACAGGAAGCGATCGTGGTGAACCTTCCCAAGTTGCACGCGCTGCCGCCCCAGGACGGCTGAGGCAGGGCCGTACAGCGCCCGGTTTCTCACTCCTTCGGCCCCGTGAAGGCCGCCCCCGGCGGGCGCGCGTCCCCCGTCCGGCCGACGCTCTCCATACGGCACGACTGCAATCGACGTAGGTGAGGGTGGTGGCCATGGCCATGCGCACGCGGGCGTTGGCGTCCGAGTTCCTGGGAACGCTGCTGCTGGTCTTCTTCGCCGTGGGGTGCGCGGTCCTGGGGGTCGAGTTCATCGGCACCCTCGGCATCGCGCTCGCCTTCGGCTTCGTCCTGCTCGCCCTCGCCTACGCGCTGGGGCCGGTCTCCGGGTGCCACGTCAATCCGGCGGTGACGCTCGGGATGCTGTGCGCCCGCCGCATCGACGTGGCGACCGCGATCGGCTACTGGATCGCGCAGTTCGTCGGCGGCATCGCCGGGGCGGCGCTGCTGTTCCTGCTCGCCAAGCAGGTGCCCGGCTTCCAGGCCGACGGCGCCTTCGGCAGCAACGGCTACGGGGACCGGTCCGCGGTGCACATCAACACCGGCGGCGCCTTCCTCGCCGAGGTCGTCCTCACCTTCCTCCTCGTGTTCGTGGTGCTCGGAGTGACGCACCGGGTCGCGGTCGTCGGCTTCGACGGCCTGCCGATCGGGATCGCCCTCGCCGTCATCCACCTCATCGGCATCCCGCTGACCGGCACGTCGGTGAACCCGGCGCGCAGCCTCGGCCCGGCGCTGTTCGCCGGTGGCTCCGCGCTGTCGCAGCTGTGGCTGTTCATCGTCGCGCCCCTGGTCGGCGGCCTGCTCGCGGCGCTCGTCCACCGGGTGACGCACCCGGCGGGCGAGGAGCGCACGATCGCCGACGAGGTGTCGGCGGCCTGAGAGCCTGTCTTTGAACCCCCGTCGTCCGCGCGAAGCGCGGGCGCAGCGGCGGTCGGTGCGTGCGATTGGGGGTCCCCCCGGCCGGAGGCTGGGGGAGTGCGGAGGCGCAGGTCATGTGGCGGAGCCACCTGTCCTGGGACTCCGTGCGGCGAGCGTGCGTGCCGGGCGTCGGGGCGCAGGCGGGGGTTCAAAGACAGGCTCTGAGGGCGCGTCAGTCCAGCAGGTCGGCCACCATCGCGGCGAACTCGTCGGGGGTGGCGAGGCGGACGCCCAGGGACTCGGCCTTGGCGCGCTTGGAGCCGGCGCCCTCGCCCGCGACGACGAGGCTGGTGTTCTTCGAGACGCTGCCCGAGGACTTGCCGCCGGCCCGCTCGATCAGCTCGTTCATCTGGTTGCGGGAGAGCTCCGCGAGGGGGCCGGTCATCGCTCCGGTGACGACGACCTTCATCCCCGCCAGTGGGCCCGCGACCTCGTCGGACTCCGTCTCCCCGGGCGGCGGGGGCGGGGTGGCGCCCGGTTCGGTCATGGTGAGCCCGGCGGCGGCGAGCCGGTCGATCTGCTCGCTCAGCTCGGCGAGTTCGGCGACGATGACCGGCGCCTTCTCCGGGCCGATCCCGTCGACCCGCTGCATCGCCTCCGCGTCCGCGGCTCTGATGAGGTCCATGGTGGCGAAGTGCCGGGCGATCCGCCGTGACATGGAGCGTCCCGTGCCGCGGATGCCGAGCGCGCACAGGACCCGGGAGAGCGGCTGCCGCTTGGCGGCCTCCAGGGCGGCCATCAGATTGTCGGTGCTCGTCTCCCCCATGCGGTCCAGGGCGAGCAACTGCTCGCGCGTCAGGCGGTCGAAGAGATCGGGCAGGCTCTCCACCAGGCCCGCCTCGACGAGTTGCACCACGCGTGTGTGGCCGAGGCCCTCGATGTCGAGCTGGTCGCGCCCGGCCGCGTAGCTGATCGAGGCGACGAGGTAGCAGTTGCGGCCGCGCTCGCACCGCCAGCGCTGCTCGCTCGTGTCGATCCCGGAGCCGCACTGCGGGCACGTGGCGGGGAAGGCGATCTCCTGCTCCTCGCCCGTGCGCAGATGGGCGACCGGGGCCTCGATGCGGGGGATGATGTCGCCCGCCTTGTAGACCATGACATGGTCGCCGAGGCGCAGGTCGCGGCGGGTGATGTCGGCGGGGTTGTGCAGGGTGGCGTAGGTGACGGTGGAACCGTCGATCTCCACGGGTTCGAGCACCGCGCGCGGGGCGATGATGCCGGTACGCCCCACGTTCCACTCCACGCCGAGCAGCTTGGTGATCTTCTCGACGGCGGGGAGCTTGAAGGCGACGGCCCAGCGCGGCGCCCGCGTGCCCGTGCCCGCGGCCCGCTGGTCGGCGGCGAGGTCGGCCTTGACGACGATGCCGTCGATGCCGAAGGGCAGCTCGGCGCGGAGCGCGGCGATCTCCTTCACGCGCGCGAGGACCTCCTCGACGGTGGGGACGACGACGCCCGCGACGCGCGTACTCGCGGGCGTGTTGACGCCCCAGGCGGCCGCGCGGTCCATGAGCGCGCCGTGCGCCGCCTCGGTCAGCTCCGTGGTGAGCGCCTCGCCGGTGCCGGGCAGCGGGAGCAGGCCGTAGGCGAAGAACGTCATCTCGACGGTGTAGGCGCGGTCCTTGGCGCGCAGGGTGCCCGCCGCCGCGTTGCGCGGATTGGCGAACGGGGCGCCGCCGTGCTCGGTGCGTACCTGGTTGGCGTGCTCGAACTGGGCGGTCGTCATCAGGACCTCGCCGCGCACCTCGACCGTGACCGGTTCGGCGAGCTCGGCGGGCAGGCCCACGACGGTGCCAATGGCGTGCGAGACGTCCTCGCCCGCGCTGCCGTCGCCCCGGGTGATCAGCCGGGCCAGGCGGCCGTCCTCGTAGCGGGCGGCGATGGCGAGCCCGTCGAGCTTGGGCTGCACGTTCCAGGACGCCACCTCGCGGCCGATGCGGCGCTCCACGGACGCCGTCCAGGCGGTGAACTCCTCGTCCGAGAACACGTTGTCCAGGCTCAGCATGGGCACCGTGTGCGGGACGTCCCCCTCGACCGCGCCGCCCGCGACCTTCCCCGAGGGCGAGTCGGGCAGCACCTGGTCCGGGTGGGCCTCCTCGTACGCCGTGATGGCGCGCACGAGCCGGTCGTACGCGTCGTCGTCCAGGCGCGAGGTGCCGCCCTCGTAGTACGCGGCGGCGGCCGCCCTGGCCTCCTCGACGGCCTGGGCGTACGCGGCGGCGTCCGGGAGCTCGGCGGGTGCGGGCAGCGCGGAAGGAACGGCAGAAGTCGTCGTCATGCCCTTCATCCTGCCGCCCACCACTGACAATCCCGTCGTGGACGCTACGGTGACGGGCGCTCCCGCACATGATCACGACAGGAACGGACGCCGCCCGCCATGCACGAGATCACCGTCACGCGCGATGTTCCCTACACCGGCACCGCCGAGGGCCCTCGGCAACGCCTCGACGTCTACCGGCCCGCCACGGACGGGCCGGTCCCTGTGGTGGTGCTGTGGCACGGGCTGGGCCCGGACGAGAAGGACGTGATGGGCCCGCTCGCCGAGCGGATCGCGCGCGAGGGGCTGCTCGTGCTCGTGCCCGGCTGGCGCTCCGACGCGGCGGACAGCGGCCGCTCCCACCTCCTCGCGTCCCTCGCCCACGCGCGGGAGCACGCCGCCGCCCTGGGCGGTGACCCGGGGCGCGTCGTCCTGGCCGGCTGGTCGGCCGGGGCCGGGGCCGCCGTCGGCGTCGCCCTGCACCCGGAAGCGGCGGCGGGGTGGCGGCCCGCCGCCGTGGTCGCCCTGGCGGGCCGCTACGACGTGCCCGCCCGCACCACCGGCCGCCCGCCCCTCGACAGCCTCACCGGGGCCACCGCTCCCCCGGTGCCGGTGCGGCTCGTGCACGGCGGCGCCGACGAGCAGGTCCCGGCCGAGCGCTCGCGGGAGCTGCTGGCCCTGCTCCGCGAGCGGCGGTGGGACGCCGAGCTGACCGTCCTCGCGGACACGGACCACGCGGGCGTGATCATGGCCGCGTACGACCCGGCGCTCGGCACGTGCGTCCCGTCCGGCTCCCCCGCCGCCACGCGCGCGGGGGACCACGTCGCGGCTCTCTGCGCGATTACTGTCCGTAGTTCGGACCGGCTGGTGTGACGACGATCGAACGGGGGTAGGACGGATCAGGGCGTGATCCGATCTTGGGAGAGCGTCCGGACCATCCAAGCCCGCCCGAGCCGGGCGTAAGCAGAAGGACAGCAGTATGGCCAGCGGCACCGTGAAGTGGTTCAACTCCGAAAAGGGCTTCGGCTTCATCGAGCAGAGCGGGGGCGGCCCCGACGTGTTCGCCCACTACAGCAACATCTCCGGCAACGGCTACCGTGAGCTGGTCGAGGGCGAGACGGTCACCTTCGACATCACGCAGGGCCAGAAGGGCCCGCAGGCGGAGAACATCATCCGCGGCTGAGCCACCACGGCGTGACGCGCACAGCGGGGCGGGACGGCTTTCGGCCGCCCCGCCCCGCTGTGTCAGCTCCTCACACCGCGAGGACGCGGATCGAGGGGTGCTGGACGGTGTTGAGATACAGCTTCTCGCGGGTGTTCTCCTGCTCCAGCTCCAGCTCCAGGACCAGGCGGTAGCGGTACAGGCCGGGCCTCGCGGTGCTCAGGATGGTGCCGGCCCAGTAGTAGTACACCGGGGTGAACTTGTCGCGCATGCGGTCCGGTGCTCCGTAGATCTTCAGCTCCGTGAATATCTTGCGCTCGGCCACGTCCTCCTCGTCCCCGGACTCCGTGTCGAGGAAGACGATGCTGTTGATCTTCGGCATGGGCGGCCAGGTGTTGTCGAGCCGCTTCTCCATGTCGATGGGGCGGATGATCCAGTTGAGGACCTGCCCCTGCTTGCAGACCGTCTGCAGATGGTTGGTGCCCTGCCCGTCGCCGCCGATGCTGTTGTCCACCATCCACATCGAGTCGGCGAGCGAGCCGGTCGCCGTCGCCCGTTCCATGTCGATCAGAGTGACGATGTTGAGCTGGACCGAGTTGAGCTGGCCCGGGTTCTGCTTCTGTTCCAGACCGCTGGTGCGCGGGGCTGTGCTCGTACTCATCGCTCCTCCTGGGCTAGCCGACGAGGCTCGGGGACAGCGGGGTGGTGAGCGCCTCGTCCCGGGAGCCGACCTTGAACTTGATCTGGTACGGGACCGTGCCCGTGGCGTTCTTCTTCACCGTCCCGATCCAGTAGGCGACGTCGGTGCCGGGGTAGACCCTGCGCTCGGGCTCGATCAGGTCGGGGTCGATGACGATGCCGTCGATCGCCAGGTACGCCTCGCACTCCAGGGCGAGCACGCTCCACAGGAGCTGGTCGCCCGCGCGGACGCGGGTGCGCAGCTCCTCGGTGCCGAAGCCGGTGGAGCCGCCGGCCTTGTTGGTGTCGTAGAAGTACAGGTTGCCGTGGAGGCTGCCGGTGGCGAGGGCGCCGACGGCGTCCACCACCGCGGTGATCGAGATGGGGCGCTTGCCGACGTTGGTCTCCAGCCTCTTCCTGGTGGTCATCTGCCGCTCCTCGGCTAGGCGGTGGTCTGCTGCTGCGGGCCGGAACCCGGCGCGTACGCGGAGCCCCGGGCGGACGGCGGGATGGGCAGCAGGCCGAGGCCCGCGCCGGTGAAGCCGTTGACCTTGGGCTGGGTGGTGACCTTGAGCTTGGACTCGCACACCATGTTCACCGGCTCCCAGAGCGACTCGCTGCCCCGCTGCACCAGCCGGTGGAGCTGGATGCGCATCGAGTAGGAGTACGTGCCGGGACGGGAGGAGTCGACGGTCGCGGACCAGTACCAGCCGTCGGTGACCAGGTCCGGCGAGCCGTACTCCGCCGGATACATGATCTTCTCGTCGACGGCCTGCCCGTAGATGTCGGTGATGACCGGGCCCGGGTAGCTGTAGGCGCCCGCGGTGGCGTCGGTGACGACCTCACCGGTGACGTCGAGGACCTTCTGGTTCGAGAGGCGGCCCCGGGTGCGCCGGGTGGTCTTGACGCGGGTGCCGACCGCCTGCCGGATCTTCTGCAGGTCGGCCGCGGGGTCGGCGCCCGCGACGCCGGGCTTGGCGGTGAGCGCGTCGAGCTCCTCCAGGGCCTGGGCGTCGCTCTGCCGGGCCCGGTTCGCCTCGTAGCCGCGCGGCACGGTCGGCGGGATCGAGCCCAGACTGTACGGCAGCCAGTTGAGCACCTGCTCGGTGGCCTGGGAGCCGTCGCGCCAGTAGGCGCCGTGGATGGCGGTGACGAGATCGCCGGTGCCCTGCCCCTCCGAGCCGTGCAGCTTCATGTTGTCGAACAGATAGGTGTTGCCCTGCAAGGTGTTGGTCTCCAGGGCGTTGCCGATGTCCACGAGCACGATGATCGCGAGCTGTTGAGCCATGCTTCACCTCGTCGTTCTGGTCGGTCGCCGGTCGGCCGGTCGCTTCTGAGCCGCTCGCCCCCGCTCACACGCCCATGAGGGCCGGCGAGTCGATGTGGAGCACGCTGTGCGCGCCCTCGTACATCTGCAGTTCCAGGCGGTACTTGTGCGGTGTGCCCGGGGTCAGGGTGGGCGGGACCACACCCGCCCAGTGCGCCAGGTCGAGCGTGTCGCCGTCGCTCTCGGAGGACACGCGCTCCCCCGGCACGGCCTCGTCGCCGTTGTGGCCGAGGAAGGTGATGTTCTTGATCTCGACCGGCGTCTGCAGGTCGACGGCGAGGACGGTCCACTGGACGACCTGGCCGGGACGGACGGCCGTGCACAGGTACGGGGTGCCCTGGCCGGTGCTGTCGTGGTCGCTGTTGTCCATCATGCAGAGGTTGCCGTTGAGCAGGGTCCCTCCGGAGAGGGCGCCGATGACGTCGACCACGGCGACGATGTTGACCTGCGGTTTGTAAGCCACTCGTTCCTCCTGCGGGTGTCTTCGGTGCGGGGACGGGCTCTCAGGTGTGGTCGCGGACCAGCGGCACCTTGCCGACCGCCGTGCGGGCGATGTCGGGCGAGTGGCGGGGCACGAACCTGACCTCCAGGCGGTAGCCGGTCTTCGCGATCGAGGCGGGGTTCGCCTCGCCGTCGTTGAACAGGGACAGGGAGCGCGGCAGGGCGGTGACGAGCACCTTCTGCAGCCCCTCCGCGCCGAGCAGGGAGTCGACGCGGTAGGTCAGGCCGAGCACGTCGTCGACGGCCGCGTACAGGGTGAGGACCCGGTTCTCGCGGTGGTTGGCGAACTGGATCTCGTGGGCCGACTGGTCCAGGTCCACGACACCGGCGGCCTTCAGCTCGTCGCGCAGCGCGCCGTACGCGCGGACCGCGGAGTACTGGCTGTCGTTGAGGTGCAGGATGTCCCCGGTCCGGCCCGCGAACTCGAACTGCATCGCCTTGGGCCCCGTCGGTCCGTCCAGGCGCGGCCTGCGGATCATGCGGTCGCCGAGCTTCAGCCGCAGCAGGGGCGCCTCGTGGGCGTGCAGCCGTGTGACGACCAGTTCGCCCTCCTCGCCCTCGGGCACCCAGTACCCGGCCTCGTCGACGATCTCGATGAAGTGCAGGCCCGGTACGGCGGTCAGGGCGGGGTTCTCCTCGTCGAGCTGGAGCCCGATGGTCTCGGCCTGCGTCGCGGCGAAGTAGCTGAGGATGGTCAGGTTCGGGTAGAGCGCCTTGAGTTCGGCCCGGTTGCGCTGGGCGAGGACACCGCTGCCGTAGAGCGCGACGCGGAAGCTCTCCCTGGCCTGCTGGCTCATGCCCGCGCCCAGTTCGGCGAGGATGGCGATGCCCGCCGAGATGCCCATGAGAGCCTTCGGGCCGCGGTAGGAGAAGAGGTGTTCCAGGACGGGGGCGGTGACGGGTCCGGCGCCGATGTAGTTGACGCCCGGCACGCTCTGGAGCACCCCGCCGACCATGGTGCCGCTGCTCCACATCTGGTAGTCGGCGAGCGTGGTGAGGAGCCACTTGGGGTCACCGCCCGCCAGGTGGTGGGCGAGCTGGTAGGTGCCGAGGAAGCGGCCGGCGACCTCGTAGGTGTCGCGCAGTTCGCGCAGCGAGTACACGGTCTCCAGCGGCTTGCCGGTGGTGGTGCCCCCGCTGGCGACGACCTCGAACCCGCCGCCGCCGTGCGGGACGACGAGCCCCTCCCTGCCGCCCATGAAGAAGTCGCGCTGGGTCTCCTTGTCGGAGAGCGGGATGTGCTGCCACTCCTTGTAGTCCTCCGGCGGCCTGATCACGCCGGCGGCGTCCAGGCGGGCGCGCCAGAGCGGGTTGAGCCGGATGGTGTGGATCATCTGCTGGAGCCTGCGCAGCACCAGGGCGTCCTGGATCTGGTGGGAGATCTCGCTGTACGGCTGTCCGCAGATCCGTTCGCATTCGCGCATCTTCTCGGCGAAGGGTGGAAGGTGCGTCACCGCTTCGGGGGACTGCGGCGCCAGTTCCGCATCCGGAATGAGCCAGTTGACCATGGCGTGGACGTCGGCGGGTGGCGTTGTGGCCGTATACGTGTCCGTCACTGTGCCTTTCCTGCCTTCCGTATCTCGTCGAGCAGCATATGGAAGTGCCCGGTGGTGATCTGATGGTTCATCATGACCACGCGCAGGGCGGCCACTCCGTCAATGTCGACTTTCGATATGAAGAATTGCCCGCGGTGTTTGATCCGGTCCCTTATCTGCACCTGGAATTCGGCCACGTCCTTCTCGGCCAACCATTCCGGCCGATAGCGGAAGCAGAGGATATTCGACTCGGGGTGGTGCACGGTCTCGAAGTCCGGCTGCTCCTCCAGGATCGCGTGGGCGTACCTCGTCAGCCGGCAGAGATATTCGATCTTCTCGGCGAAGAGGGCCGGTCCGTACATCGCCCAGAGCACCCACAGACTCATGATCATGGGGCGCTTCGTGCATTCGAGATTCTTGTCGCCGCTGTCGAGTTCGGTGTACACGGAGGGCTGGGCGTCGAACACATAACTCGCGGTCTGGCGGAACGCGTCCCGGGCGCGGTCCCGGTCCCGGTAGAAGAGGAGCGTGCACGGCGCGGGCACGAACATCATCTTGTGCGCGTCCCAGGCGAGGGAGTCGGCCTGGTCGATGCCGCGCAGTTTGTGGCGCAGGGCGTCGGAGACGAGGAGGCTCGCGCCGTGGGCGCCGTCCACGTGCAGCCACAGGTCGCGTTCGCGGGCGACGGCGGCGAGTTCGTCGAGCGGGTCGAAGGCGCCGACGGGTGTCGTGCCCGCGGACGCGACCAGGCAGAAGACGTGCAGGCCCTGCCGGGCGGCCTCGTCGAGGGCGGGGCGGACCCGGGCGACGTCGATGCGGCGCTCGGCGTCGAGCGGGAGGCGCACGATGCGGTCCTCGCCGATGCCGAGGATGCCGGCGGCCCGCGCGACGCTGTAGTGGACGTCGGCGCCGACCGCGACGGCGGGCCTGGCCGGGCCCGCGAGCTCCGAGCTGCCGCGCGCCCAGACCCCGGGGAAGGCCCTGTTGCGGGCCGTGAGCAGGGCGGTCAGGTTGGCGAGGGAGCCGCCGGAGGTGGTCACCATGGCGAAGGTGCCGGGTTCGTAGCCGATGAACCTGTTCAGCTCCTCGGCCATGATCCGCTCGACGACGTTGGGCAGTTGGCCCGCCTCGTAGAAGGAGGAGGGCTGGTTCACGACGGAGCTGACGAAGTCGATGACGCCGGAGAGCGGGACGACGCCGGAGAACTGCCGGCCCATGTAGCCCGGCGAGTGCACCTGGATGCCGGTCCTGAGGTAGAGGTCGACGATCTCGGCGAGCCGCGCCTCGTCGAACGCGGCGGGCCGCTCGCGCTCCTTGGTCATCAGCGCCCGCGCGGCGCGGGTCAACTGGGCGGGCTCGATCAGCTCCAGGCCGCGGATGGAGAGATCGGCCAGATGCTTCTGCAACTTGGCGAGAACGGATTCGGCGCTTTCCCTGAACAGTTGTACATCGAATGCCTCGATCAACAATCCACTGTGCAACGATTCCGTCACAGGGGCCTCCCTCGCACATTCCCTACCGGCTGCCGGATGGTTCAGGACGCAACGAAATAAGTCGACCTAGGAAGCAGTGAGCGGCACCACCGTAGATCCCCGGGACACGGAAATATACAATTCGCCTTCTACTATCTTGATTTGGCCCGAACGCCCCGCCGGATTGGCAGAGACCTTTGACATGCACACGCACGCGTCGGGCGGCGCATTCAAGGCAACGAGAATTGAGCATTCCGCCGCATATGACAGCGGAACCCGCAGGCGACCGCGCCGCCAGGGGCTGGGAACCCCTCGCGGGGAGGGTTGATTTCCTGCCGGGAAGATGTCGGCCGGGCTCCCGCGCCGGGCGCGCCCCGTTGATCGCGGACCGCCTCGGGCGACGTGCATTCCGGCCATGAACAAGGGCGGCTAGGACACCCATTCGAAATTCAAGCGCTTGCATGCGGAAGGCCCCGGTGAAGTCCACCGGGGCCTTTTGCTGACTTTACGTCAGGCTTTGGCCTAAGCGTGTCCCGCATCTGTCGCGGCCGCAAAGTCCGGGCGGCCGAGTGGTGTCTTGGTGCGTACGGCACCGACCCATTCGGCGGTGGAGGCCACGTAGGCGAAGAACGACTGGAGCACCACGAGGACGGTGTGGTGGATCTGCGCGGCCGACAGGGTCCCCGTCCGGTTGGACAGCGGCAGGGAGCCGGTGGCGTCCGCGAGCACCTCGACGCGGTAGCCGCGGTGCACGGCGTCGCGGGTGGTGGACTCGTCGCAGGTCTGCGTCATGTAGCCGACGATGGTCAGCGTGTCGACGCCCTCCCGGCGCAGCCACGCGTCGAGGTCGGTGCCGGCGAACGACGACGGCAGCGTCTTCTCCACGAGGTGGTCGTACGGCCGGGAGGCCACCACGTCGTGGAGGGCGCAGCCGTGCGTCCCGCGCGCGAACATGGGCGAGCCCGCCGGGGCCGCGTGCTGCACGACCACGACCGGGACGCCTTCCTGCACGGCGGTGTCGATGGCGACGGCGATGTTCCCGAGGCTCTCGGCGAGCGGCGGGAAGGCGATCGGCATGGCGCCCGTGACGTACTCGTTCTGGACGTCGATGACCACGAGGGCACGTTTCATGGTGCGGTCTCCCTTTCGGCAGTCGGTGATTTCTGCGTCTTCGGTGTCCGTGCCTGGTGCGCTGTGCGGGTCGTCACCGGGGTACCCCCGTCGCCCGTACGAACGCCTCGAACAGCGCCTGCTGGGCCGGGTCGTGCGCGGCGGTGTGCTCCGGATGCCATTGCACACCCGCGAACCAGGCGCGGCGGTGCGGGAGTTCGAGCGCCTCGCGGGTGCCGTCGGACGCCTGGGCGCTGACCCTGAGGCCCGCGCCCACCCGGTCGACGCGGCGGTGGTGCAGGCAGGAGGCGGTCACCACCTGCGCGCCCATGCTCGTCTCGAGCAGGGTGGCGGGCTCGACGGTGACCTGGTGGACGAGGTTGTGGTGCTCGCGCCGCCAGCCCGCGAGGTGTTCCTGGAGGGTGCCGCCGAGCGCCACGTTGACGGCCTGGAGGCCGCGGCAGATCGCGAGGAGCGGCAGTTCGGTGCGGAGCACGTGGTGGACGAGGGCCAGGTCGAATCCGTCCTGCTCGGCGTCGGCGTCGTAGGGGGTCCCGTGCGTCCGCGCGCTTCCGTAGCGGCCCGCGGCCAGTTCGCCGCCGCCCGGCAGCAGGACGCCGTCGAAGCGCGTCAAGCGGTCGGCGACGAGCGCGGGGTCGCAACTGCCGTTCGGGGCGTGCGGGTGGAGGGTCACGGGTTCGCCGCCCGCCCGCCAGACGGCTTCGACCAGCGCGCGTCCGACGACCTCGGCGGCGTGGCGCAGCGCGGAGGTGGAGACGGCGAAGCGGGCGGGGATGGCGATGAGGGGACGGGCAGGGGGGACGGGACGGGTCACAGGCATTCCTTGGGGGGAGTTCGACGCAGGGGGTTCAGGTCAAGGGCGGGTCCTCCGGGTGGGCGGAGCGCGCGGGCGTGGGCGTGCCCGGGCGGAGAAGGTGGGCGGCGGCGCCCAGGAGCCAGACCGCGGGGACGGTCAGCGCGAGCCAGGTGGCGGTGGTGCGGTCGCCACCGATGAGGGTGGTCAGGTTGGCCAGGACGAGCCAGATCGCCCCGGCGATGCCGAGGGCGCCGAGCGCGGGTGCGACGGCGGTGTTCCACGGGCGCCGGTCCAGGCGGGCGCGGCGGAAGAAGGCGACGACGGAGACGGACGTCAGGAAGTACAGGAGCATGATCGCGAGGACGGCGACGCCGCTGAACCAGGAGAACAAGGTGACGACCGGGTCCTTGTGCGCCAGGGCGAACGGGACGACGAGGAGCACCGCGACGGCCGTCTGGACGACGCCCGCGGCCCAGGGCGCGCCGCGCCGGTTGAGGCCGCTCAGGGCGTGCGGGAGGCGGCGTTCGCGGCCCAGGGCGAAGAGGTAGCGGTTGGCGGAGTTGTGGAAGGCGAGGATGCCCGCGAAGAGGGAGGTGGCGAGGAGGACGGGCAGCAGGTCGCCCGCCCAGCCGCCGAAGAGGTCCTCGATCGGGGCGAAGACGAACGCCGAGGAGTCGCCGTTCGCCAGAGCCTTGTTCGCGGCGTCGCTGGCGTGCGAGGCGCCGTGGGCGGAGATCACCATCCAGGAGGTGAGGGCGAAGAAGGCGGTGATCAGCGTGATGGAGAGGTAGGTGGCGCGGGGCACGGTCCGGTGCGGTTCGCGGGCCTCCTCGCCGTAGATGGCGGTGGCCTCGAAGCCGAACATCGAGGCGACGGCGAACATCATGGCCACGCCGGGCGCGCCGTCGAGGGCGGCGGACGGCGAGAAGCTGTCGGTGAGGCCGAGCCCCTCGGGGCCACCGCCCCGCACGAGGGTGACCAGGGCGAACGCCAGCAGGATGCTGGTCTCGGCGAGGACGAACACGGTGAGGACCCGCGCACCCATGTCGATGCCGGACACACCGAGCACCTGCACGACCGCCATGGTGAGCAGGGACCACACCCACCACGGCCAGGCGAGGCCCGCGTGGATGTCGAGGAGGTGGGCGACGGTCGCCCCGTACAGGCCGTACATGGCGGCCTGGATCGTGCAGTACGCGAAGAGGGCGACGGCGGCGCTCCCCGTGCCCGCCGCCCGGCCGAGCCCCGCGCCGATGTAGGTGTAGAACGCGCCGGGGTCGACCACGTAGCGGCTCATCGCGACGAAGCCGACGGAGAACAGCAGGACGACGGCGCCCGCGGCGACATAGGAGGCCGGGACCCCCGGTCCGTTGCCGAGCGCGACGGAGAGCGGCACGGCGCCCGCGATGCCGGTCAGCGGGGCCTGCGCGGACAGGACGAGGAAGAGGACGCCGACGACGCCGAGCGCGTCGCGCCGCAGGCGGCGCTCGGTCCCGGTTGCGGGGTGTTGCGGGGTCTGGGCCGACATCCCGGCTCCTCGGTGGTCGGTGGGGCACCGGACACGACCGGAAGTTCGTTTGATGCCAAACAACATAGGTGAGCCGTCGGGTGGGGTCAATCCCCGCCGTATCGCGCCGAGTTGGGCCACGGGGCTTGCTAAGGGCCCGCGGAGTTCCTACGGTCGGACCTATCGTTTGGCATCAAACAACAAGCGGTGGGTGTCCGAGGAGGCAGCGGTGAGCGCACACGATCCCACTCAGCTCCGCCGGCACACCGAGCGGCTCCTCGAAGCCGGGATCGACGTCGTCCGGGTGGTCTACCCCGACCTGCTCGGCACCGACCGCGCCCGCGACGTGCTGCTCGACCACCTGCCGACGGCCTGCGCGCACGGGCTCGCCTTCTGCCGCGCCGTCTACCACACCACCCCGCGCGGCGACGTGGTCCCGGTCACCGGTGGCCTCGACGCCGGCCTGCCCGACATGGTCGTCCGGCCCGACCTGGAGACCCTGGCCCCGCTGCCCTGGGAGCCCGGCGTCGCCTCCTGCCTGGGCGACGTCACCGACGCGCGGACCGGGGCGCCCGCCGCCGAGTCCCCGCGCGACCTGCTGCGCACGGTGCTCGCGCGCTGCGCGGAGCACGGCCTCGCCCCGGTGGCCGGGCCCGAGCTGGAGTACTTCCTGTGCGACCCCGGGCCCGGCGGGGCGGACGACTGGCGCCGCTACTCCACCGCCACCGGCGCCGTCTACACGGCCGGGCTGCGCGCCGACCCGGACAACCATCTGCTGCGTGTCCTGCGCCCGCTGCGCGATCTCGGCATCGGCGTCACCACCGGCAACCACGAGTTCGACGGGGCGCAGTTCGAGATCAACCTGCGCCACAGCGAGGCGCTCGACGCTGCCGACCGGGCGTTCCGCCTCAAGTCCGCCGTCAAGGAACTCGCCCGCAAGGAGGGCAGGCTCGCCACCTTCATGGCCAAGCCCTTCAACGACGCGGGCGGCTCCGGCTTCCACCTCCACCTGTCGTCCGCGGGCGGCGACGGCGCCAACGCCTTCGACGACCCGGCGGGCGCCTACGGCCTCTCCGCCACCGCGCGCCACGCCGTCGCCGGACTGCTCGCGCACGCCCCGGCGCTCGCCGCGCTGCTCAACCCCACCGTCAACTCCTACAAGCGGTTCGGCCCCGACACCCTCGCGCCCTGGCTGATCGACTGGGGCCTGGACAACCGCAGCGCCATGGTGCGCGTGCCGCCCGAGCGCGGGGCGGGCGCCCGGCTCGAACTCCGGCTCGGGGACGCCTCCGCCAACCCGTACCTGCTGATCGCGGGCGCGTGCGCGGCGGCCCTGCTCGGCGTCGCCGACGCGGCCGAACCGCCCGCACCGCTCGAAGGGTACGGGTACGACACCGCGCGGGCGGCGCTGCTCCCGATGAGCCTGCCCGACGCGCTCGACGCCCTGGAGGCGGACACCGGCCTCACCCGCCTCCTCGGCAAGGACTTCACCGCCGCCTACGTCACGTACAAGCGCGACGAGGTGGCCCGCTTCCACCACCACGTCACCGACTGGGAGTTCGCCGAGTACGCCGACCACCTGTGATCCCGGGAACCAAGGAGGGCCCTCGATGACGGCACCCGCCCAGGTCGAGCCGCTGCCCCTCGACGCGGTCGACCTCACCGACCTCGACCGCTTCACCGACGGCAGCGCGCCGTGGCGCATGTTCCACACCCTGCGCCACGAGGACCCGGTGCACTGGCAGCCCGAGGCCGCGCCCAACTCCGGGTTCTGGGCGGTGACCCGCCACCGTGACATCGTCGCCGTCGACCGCGACCCGGAGACGTTCACCTCGACGCGGTTCGTCAACCTCGAGGAGGTCGACGACGACCAGATCGCCAAGCGCGCCTCCATCCTGGAGCTGGACGGCGTCCGCCACCGCGCGCTGCGCGCCCTGCTTCAACGGCAGTTCGGGCACAGCGTCATCAGCCGCTACACCGACTTCCTGCGCGGCCTGACCGCCCGCACCCTGGACGCGGCGCTCCCCCTCGGCACCTTCGACTTCGTCCGGCACGTCGCCGCCGACTTCCCCATCAACGTCCTCGCCCGGCTCCTCGACGTACCGCCCGGGGACAACCGGCAGCTCATCGACTGGGGCAACCGGCTCATCGGCAACACCGACCCCGACTACGCCGACGTCCTCCTCTCCGACCCCGACAGCGAGCGCTACCGCGACCTGCCCTTCCGCTCCCCCGCCGCCACCGAGGTCTTCGCCTACGGGCGTGAACTGGCCCGGCAGCGCCGCGGCAAGGACGGCGACGACCTGGTCTCCCGGCTCGTCAACCAGACCCCGCGCGACGGCGTGCCGCTGACCGCGCAGGACTTCGACAACTACTTCCTGCTCCTGGTCGTCGCGGGCAACGAGACGACACGCCACGCCATCAGCCACTCCATGCTCGCCCTCACCGAACACCCCGACCAGCTCGACCTGCTGCGCCGTGAGCCCGCGCTGATCCCGGCCGCCGTGGAGGAGTTCCTGCGCTGGGCCTCGCCCGTCTACCACTTCCGCCGCACCGCGACCCGCGACACCGAGCTCGGCGGCACCCACATCAAGCAGGGCGACAAGGTCGTCATGTGGTACGCCTCCGGCAACCGGGACGAGGACGTGTTCCCCGACCCGTACGCGTTCGACGTGCGCCGCACCCCGAACGACCACGTCACCTTCGGCAAGACCAGCCCGCACCTGTGCCTGGGCAACCTGCTCGCCCGCACCGAGATCCGCATCATGTTCGAGGAGCTGATTCCACGCCTCGCCGACGTCCGTCTGAGCGGCCCGGTCCGCCGGGTCCGCTCCAACTTCGTGAACGGCGTCAAAGAGCTGCCCGTGACGGTGACGCTCACCTGACCGCCCTGGATGCGCGGCCCGTGACGGGGGCGGGCCGCGCGGGCACACTTCCGTATGATGCGGTGCTCAACGAACTGACACGCGAGGAGCGCCCGTGCCCAGCCAGCGGTCCATCAGCCAGGCGGAGCGGCTCGCCGCGGCGAAACTCGGCGGCATCCCCGTACGGCGGGAGCAGATGGCGGCCGTGGCCAACATCTACCGCGCCGCGTCCGCCGTCCGCCAGCACCTGGAGAACTCCGTGCTGCGCGGCTCGGACCTGACCTGGACCGGCTTCGTGGTCCTGTGGGTCGTCTGGGTGTGGGGCGAGTCCGAGACCCGGCACGTCGCCGAGGAGGCGGGCATCTCCAAGGGCACGCTGACCGGCGTCTCCCGCACGCTCGAATCACGCGGGCTGCTGCGGCGCACCGGGCACCCCAGCGACGGGCGGCTGGTGCTGCTCGGCCTCACCGAGGAGGGTGAGGAGTTCATGCGCGAGGTGTTCCCCGCGTTCAACGAGGAGGAAGCCTTCGTCACCTCCCGGCTGAGCGACGACGAGTGCCGGGGCCTCGCCGACGGCCTGCGGCGCGTGGTGCAGCAGGTCGAGGAGGAGGGCGAGGACCGGCGCCGTGCCCTCCTCAACGGCGCCGCCCCCACCCCGCGCCGCAGCGGCCGCCGGGCCCGGGGCTGACTCAGCAGTCCACATCGGCCTTGCGCAGATGGCCGTGGAGCTGCCCTGCGTCACTCGAAAGCTGCCACATCCGCGGGTCCGGCGACGTACCCACGTTGACGGACTGGCCACGGTGGGCGGACCCGACCGTCGCGGACGACGGGTCGCTCCGGGCATGGATCGCCGCATCCTTGTTGGCGACGCAGACGGCGCCCGCGTGCGCGGAGCCCGCCAGTGTCAGCGGTGCGAGCAGGGCGAATCGGCTCGGTCGTGCGCTCTTCATGCGGCTTCCTCCTGGTCGGGTACGGCGGCGCCCCGGTGAGCCCGCCGGTCCGGGGCCGCTGTCCCGGCACACCGCCACTTGGCGCAGGCCGAGTGGCCGCGCGGGGCTGTCGCGTCGATCGTGGTCGACACCGCCCCCGCCCGTTAAGTCGACGAGACCCCCGGCCCACGTCACCGCAGACCGGCACCCGTACAGAAGGCCCCACGCCCATGGACGCAGCCTCTTTCAGACGCGACGCGCGCGCCCGCCTGGAGCTGCGGGCGATCCAGGCGCTGCTCGACTCCCAGCGGCGGCGCATCCAGGCGTACACGGAGTTGCGGGGGCCCTCGGCGCGGGTCCGCGACAGCGCTCCCGAGCCGCCCGCGGACCCGTCCACGCCGTCCGTGCAGGAGGTGCTGGACGCGGTGCCGCTGCCCGCGCTCCTCGTCGCGCCCGTCCTCGGCCCCGACGGCGGGCTCCGGGACGTCTTCTACCTGGGGCAGAACGCCGCCTGCCGCGCCTACGGGGCGAGCCGGGTCCCGGACGCGAAGCTGCCGCGCTGGTCCGGCCCGCTCCCCCTGTTCGAGCACCTTCCCTCGCTCGCGGGCACCGCCGTGCCCGCGATGCTGGAGCGCGCCCACCGCGAACGGACGCCGCAGGGCCCCGAGACGGTGGAGTGGCTGATCGAGACGGCCGAGGGGCCGGTCCGGCTCAACGACGAGGTGCGGGCGGCCCCCTGCGGCGACCACCTGCTGCTCACCTGGCAGCGCGGGCACCGCCTGCGGATGGCGGAGGCCGCCCAGCAACTGGTGCGGACCTGCTGGGCGGAGTGGAACCTCGGGGACCTGCACGTCGAGCCGTCCCACGGCTTCCGCGACGTTCTCGGGCTCACCGACCGCACGTCCGTGCCGACCCTCTCCGGCCTCGCGGAGATCGTCACGCCGGAGAGCCTGCCCCGGCTCTACCAGCTCCTGTACGACGTCATCCTGCGCAAACGCAAGACGGAGTGCGAGCTGCGCCTCACCGGCTCCGTGGCGCGGGTCTTCCGGATGGCCGCCGAACCGGTGCGGATCGCCCCCGGCAGCCTGGTGTGGGCGGTGCGGGCGGTGCTCATCGACGTCACCGCCGAACGCCGGCGGCGCGAGAGCGCGGAGAGCGCCGCCCGCGAGGCCCACCGGCAGCTCGAACGCGCGGAGGCCGTCACGGAGGTCGCCGAGGTCCTGCGCGACGCCGTCCTGCCCCATTTCCAGGACGAACTCGCCGCCTACGGGCTCGACGCGGCGGCCGTGTACCGGCCCGACGCCCGCGAGGCCCGGGTCGGCGGCGACTGGTACAAGGCCCGCAAGACGCCCGACGGGCACCCCCTGATCGCGCTCGGCGACGCGCGCGGACACGGCCTGGAGGCGGCCACGCTCATGGCCAAGCTCCGCTACGCGCTCGCCGGGCTCGCCTACACCGAGCAGCCCGTCGAACGCCTCACGCACTGGCTCAACGAGGTGGCCTGCGCCGACGGCAACGAGTCGACGGCCACGGCGATCATCGCCCGCTACCACCCCGAACGCGCCCTGCTGCGCTGGACGTGCGCCGGGCATCCGTGCCCCGTCCTGCTGCGGGACGGCCGCGCCACGAAGCTGCCGGACCCCGAGGGCGGCCCGGGGCTCACGCTCGGCGTCCTGTGCGACACGGAGTACACCGCCGCCACCGCCACCCTGCGCACCGGTGACATCGTCCTCATGTACTCGGACGGCCTCACCGAGCGGCGGGACTCCGACCCCGACCTCGACACCCGGCGCTTCCTCGCCGCCGCCGAGGACTGCATGGCCGAGGCGGCGCCCGGAGCCGGGCACGCCGCGCTCCAGGACTACGCGGAGCGGCTCGTCACCCGCCTCGACGGACCGCACCGCACGGACGACGCGACACTGCTCGCCCTGCGCATCATCGGCACCGCCCCACCTGCCCGTTC
Source organism: Streptomyces sp. NPDC046939 (assembly GCF_040644575.1). Lineage (NCBI taxonomy): Bacteria > Bacillati > Actinomycetota > Actinomycetes > Kitasatosporales > Streptomycetaceae > Streptomyces > Streptomyces sp. NPDC046939. The sequence continues at coordinate 127,678 of NZ_JBEYWV010000001.1, read as the reverse complement.
CTAGGCCGCGCCGCCGCCGCTCGGGGCGTGGCTCAGGTCGACGACGCAGAAGACGTTGTCGTCGGGGTCGGCGAGGACGACGAAGTCCGGGTCGGGCGGGTAGGAGTCCCAGTCGACGGCCCGGGCGCCGAGCCCGATGAGCCGCTCCACCTCCGCCCGCTGCTCCTCCGCCGACTCCACGAAGAGGTCGAGGTGGAGCCGGGGGCGGGGTTCGGCGGGCGAGGCGCTGACCATCAGCCCGAGCGCCCGCCCGGAACCGTCGGCGTGGTGCAGGGTCCGCCAGGTGTCGCTCGCCCACTCCCCGGTGTCGACCAGGGGCAGCGCCCGTGTCCAGAAGTCCACCGCGCGGGGCAGGTCCGTGACGCCGATGACGGGATATCCGAGTCGCAGCATGCGGGGAGCCTACGGGGTGCGGTGCGCTACCGCGCGTCGGGCTGCGGGGAGTCCAGGGAGTCGTTGCGGGTCTCGTAGATGGCGCTCACCCGCACCAGTTCGTCACCGCTGAGACCGCTCAGCAGGTCTCTGTCGGTGAGGAGTTCCTCCCGCTCGGCGACCAGCTGCGCGAGGCGTTCCGGGTCGGGGTCGGCAGTGCTCCCCAGCCGCTCGATCCGGTCCGCGTAGCGCGCCAGCAGGCTGTCCAGCGCCATCTCGGCCCGCGCGAGGCGAGCCGGGCGCTCCTCTTCTTCGGCCACGTCCGTGCGCTCCTTCGTCACCGGCCCGCCGCCTCAGCCGGCGTGGGCGTGTCGGCGGGCCTTGCGACGGGACTTGAGCAGGGCGGCGCGTTCGGTCTCCGAGGTGCCGCCCCACACGCCGCTCGTCTGCTTGGTCTCCAGGGCCCACTCCAGGCACTGGGACATGACCGGGCACCGGTGGCACACCGCCTTGGCGTCGTGCTCGTCCTGGAGGGCGGGCCCGCTGCCGCCCACCGGGAAGAACAGCTCCGGGTCCTCCCACACGCACGCCGCCCGCCGCAGCCACTCCATCTCGTCCATCTCTGCCTCCTCATGGGTGTCGGAAGCAGCGCGGGTACCCACAACCCCACGGACCACAACCGCCCGTGCGGCCCGGGATCAGTTCTCGGCGTCGGCGTCCGCGTCATCGTCCCGGTCGGTGTCCGCGGTGAAGGTGACCTCGGCGCCGTCGATGATCCGCGCGCCCATGTTCCTGCGCATCATCTCCAGCGCCGCCTCGGCGAGTTCGGGGTGGATGTGGGCGACGGCGTCACGGACCACCGTCACGTCCAGATGGCGGATGTGGGCGTCGAGCGCCGAGTACAGCACGCACTGCTCGGTGACCTGCCCGGTCAGGATGACCTGCTCCACCCCCAGCTCCCACAGCAGATACGTCAGCGGGGTCTCGTAGAAGATCGAGTGCCGGGCCTTCACGACGAACAGGGCGTCGTCGTCCGGCCGGACCGGGTCGACCAGCTCCGCGTGCGGCCCGTCGAGCGCCGCGTCCACGAGGGCGCCCTGGTGGGAGCGCCACTGCCCGAAGTTGTCGTTCACGTAGATCACGGGTGCGTCGTGCTCGCGCGCCGCGCGGATCAGGTCGGCCACCACCGGCACGATCTTGCGGGCCGAGGGCAGGAGCGCGTCCGCGTCCGGATGGTCGTACGTGTTGATCATGTCGATGACGATCAGGGCGCACGGCCGCTTCTCCATGGTTCCTCCGGGCATGACACGACCTTCTTTCCATTTGCGCGGCGGTGAGCCGTCCTCCATCAGGCTGGGCACACGTGTGACGCACGCGCCACACGGCCACCGGTGCCGACGGTCGCCCCGAGTACCCCGCTGCGGCCCGGGCGATGCACCCGGGCGCGCACCACGTGCGCCGGCCATCGGCGCAGGTCACGATGGAGAAAGGTGCGGGAAAAGAGTGAGTGGCGGTGAGATGTGTGGGAACGCGTGGAGGGCGGGCCGCCACGACACGCCCCGTGGACGGCCGCAGCCGCACCGCCCGACGACGCCCGCCGACACGGCTTTGGAGCACTCGATGACCATGGTCGACCACGACGCCCCGGCCCTGACCGCCGACGAGCTGCGCGAGGTGGACGCCCACTGGCGCGCCGCGAACTATCTGGCGGTCGGCCAGATCTACCTCATGTCCAACCCCCTGCTGCGCGAGCCGCTGCGGCCCGAGCACGTGAAGCCGCGCCTCCTCGGCCACTGGGGCACCTCCCCCGGCCTCAACCTCGTGTACACGCACCTGAACCGGGTCATCAAGAAGCGTGAGCTGGAGGCGCTGTGCGTGTGGGGGCCGGGGCACGGCGGCCCGGCCGTCCTCGCGGGCGCCTGGCTGGAGGGCAGCTACAGCGAGATCTACCCGGACGTCGCCCGTGACGCCTCGGGCATGGCGCGCCTGTTCAAGCAGTTCTCCTTCCCCGGCGGCGTCCCCAGCCACGTGGCGCCGGAGGTGCCGGGCTCCATCCACGAGGGCGGCGAGCTGGGCTACTCCCTCGCCCACGCCTACGGCGCCGCGTTCGACCATCCGAACCTGCTCGTCGCCTGTGTCGTCGGCGACGGCGAGGCGGAGACGGGCCCGCTCGCCGCGTCCTGGCACTCGGGCCGCTTCCTCGACCCCGTGAACGACGGCGCCGTCCTGCCGATCCTGCACCTCAACGGCTACAAGATCGCCAACCCGACGGTCCTCGCCCGGATGCCGCACGACGAGCTCGACGCCCTGCTGCGCGGCTACGGCCACCTCCCGCTGTACGTGGAGGGCGACGACCCGGCCCAGGTCCACCAGGCCCTCGCGGGCGCCATGGACCAGGCGCTCGACCTCATCACCGACCACCAGCGGGCCGCCAGGACCGGTGAGGCGGCGGGCCCCGTGCGCTGGCCCATGATCGTGCTGCGCACCCCCAAGGGCTGGACGGGCCCCGCCGAGGTCGACGGCAAGCCCGTGGAGAACACCTGGCGCGCCCATCAGGTGCCGCTCCCCGAGGTCCGCGAGAACCCGGAGCACCTCGCCCAGCTGGAGCGCTGGCTGCGGTCGTACCGGCCCGCGGAGCTGTTCGACGACGACGGCCGCCCGAGCGACGCCGTCCTCGCCTGCGTCCCCGAGGGCACGCGGCGCCTCGGCTCCACGCCGTACGCCAACGGCGGCGTGCGGCTGCGCGCCCTGCCGCTGCCGCCGCTCGAGGACTTCGCGGTGCCCGTGGAGAAACCGGGCGCCACACTGCACTCCCCCACCGGGCTCCTCGGCGAGTACCTGGAGCGCCTCATGGCGGACACGGCACGGGAGCGCAACTTCCGTCTCGTCGGCCCGGACGAGACGGCCTCCAACCGCTTGCAGGCCGTGTACGGGGCGAGCGGCAAGACGTGGCAGGAGGGTCTGCTGCCGGTCGACGAGAACCTGGACCCGCACGGCCGTGTCATGGAGGTGCTCTCCGAGCACATGTGCCAGGGCTGGCTCGAGGGGTACCTCCTCACCGGGCGGCACGGCCTGTTCTCCTGCTACGAGGCGTTCGTCCACATCGTCGACTCGATGGTCAACCAGCACATCAAGTGGCTGAAGACCTCCCGCGAACTGCCGTGGCGGGCCCCCGTCGCCTCGCTCAACTACCTGCTCAGCTCACACGTGTGGCGCCAGGACCACAACGGTTTCTCGCACCAGGACCCGGGCTTCATCGACCACGTGCTCAACAAGAGCCCGCAGGTCGTCCAGGTGTTCCTGCCGCCGGACGCCAACACGCTGCTGACCGTGGCGGAGAACGCGCTGCGCAGCCGCGACCACGTCAACGTCGTCGTCGCGGGCAAGAACCCCGGACCCGACTGGCTCTCCCTCGACCAGGCGCGCGCACATGTCGCGCGCGGCGCCGGGGTGTGGGACTGGGCGGGCACGGAGAGCGGTGAGGGCCCCGACGTGGTCCTCGCCTGCGCCGGTGACATCCCCACGCAGGAGATCCTGGCGGCGGCCGCCCTGCTGCGCCGGCACCTGCCGGAGCTGGCCGTGCGGGTCGTGAACGTCGTCGACATGACCACGCTGCTGCCGTCCACGGAGCATCCGAACGGCATGCGCGACGCCGAGTACGAGGGCCTGTTCACCGCCGACAAGCCGGTCATCTTCGGCTACCACGGCTATCCGTGGCTCATCCACCGCCTCACCTACAAGCGGGCGGGCCACGACAACCTGCACGTCCGCGGCTACAAGGAGTCCGGCACCACGACCACCCCGTTCGACATGGTGGTCCGCAACGACCTGGACCGGTTCCGCCTGGTCATGGACGTCATCGACCGGGTGCCCGGTCTCGCCGTCAAGGCGGCGGCGACCCGGCAGGAGATGGCGGACGCCCGTACCCGGCACCACCGCTGGATCCGGGAGCACGGCACGGACATGCCGGAGATCACGGAGTGGCAGTGGTCCGACTGAGCGGCGACGGCACGGCGGGGCGGCGGCACGGCCGGTCGGAGACGGTCGAGGAGAAGGCCGACCGGCAGTGGGCGGAGCTGGTCCAGGAGCTGCGTGTCGCCCTGACGGGTGTGCAGATCCTCTTCGGGTTCCTGCTCACTGTGGTGTTCACGCCGCGCTTCCCCGGCCTGTCCGACACCGACCGCGGCATCTACATCACCACGGTCATCCTCGGGTCCGCGGCGACGGGCGCCCTGATCGGACCCGTCGCCGTCCACCGGCAGGTCGCCGGGCGGCGGATCAAACCGCAGGCGGTGCTCTGGGCCTCCCGGCTGACCTTCACCGGCCTCGTCCTGCTGGTGTGCACGCTGACGTCGGCGCTGCTCCTGATCCTCCGGGTGGCCATGCACGACTCGCTCGTACCGGCGCTGGTGGCGGTGGTCCTCGCCTGGTACCTGCTCTGCTGGTTCGTCCTGCCCGCCTGGGTCCGCAGGCGGCACACCGAGGCGAACGAGGAAGAAACCAACGCGGAACACGCGTGATCCCTACGCGACAACTCGCACAACCCCTACTCGACATGGAGGTGACATCGTGCAGATCGGCTACACGATGATGACCGAACAGGCCGGTCCCCGGGACCTGGTGCGGCACGTCGTGGCCGCGGAGGAGGCGGGCTTCGACTTCTCCGTCACGTCCGACCACTACTCCCCCTGGCTGGCCGAACAGGGCCACTCGCCCTACGCCTGGGCCGTGCTCGGCGCCGCCGCGCAGGCGACGTCGCGGATCCCGCTCATGACGTACGTGACCTGCCCGACCACCCGCTACCACCCCGCGGTGATCGCGCAGAAGGCCGCCACGCTGCAACTGCTCTCGGAGGGCCGCTTCCGGCTCGGGCTCGGCTCGGGCGAGAACCTCAACGAGCACGTCGTGGGCGGCGGCTGGCCCGCGCCCGGCGTCCGCCTGGAGAAGTTCGAGGAGGCCGTCGGCATCATCCGGGCCCTGTTCGACGGCAAGGAACTGACCCATCGCGGCCGCCACTTCGAGGTCGACCGGGCCCGCCTGTGGGACCTGCCCGACGCCCCGCCGCCGATCGGTGTCGCCGTGTCGGGGCCGGTCTCCTGCGCGCTCGCGGGCCGCGTCGCCGACCTGGCCATCGCCACCGAGCCGCGCGGCGAGCTGCTGGACGCCTTCGACCGCGCGGGCGGCGCGGGCAAGCCCCGCGTCGGCCAGCTCCCCGTCTGCTACGACCCCGACCGGGAGGCCGCCGTCAAGCGGGCCCACGAGCAGTTCCGCTGGTTCGCGGGCGGCTGGCGGGTCAACGCCGAGCTGCCGCACCCGGTCTCGTTCGCCGGGGCCACCGAACTGGTCTCGCCCGAAGATGTCGCCAAGTCGATCCCCTGCGGCGACGACGTCTCGGAGTTCGTCGAGGCCGTACGGCCCTACGCGGAGGCGGGGTTCACCGAGGTCGCCCTCGTGCAGATCGGCGGCGACCACCAGGACGCCTTCTTCCCCTGGGCACAGAACGAACTCCTGCCCGCACTGCGGGCAGCCCTGTGACCCGGCCCCTCCCCCAGCCCCACCCTCAGATCCAGGAGATGTTCATGACCGACGCCGACCGCACTCTCGTCACCGTCAACCTCAGCAACTGCGCGGAGCAGGACGCCCAGCGGGTCCTGTCCTACCTGACCTCGGTCTTCTCCGACCAGGCGCCCACCGACAACGGGCCCGACTCCGACGCCGAGCCCACCACGGTGTGGACCGCGCAGCTCGACGTCAGCGCGGGCTCCTCGTCCTCCGGGAACAGCGCCGAGCCGATCGAGGGCGAGGTCACCGTCGGCGCCCAGGGCGTCCCGCACGAGGTCAACGCCGTCCGCAAGGCCCTGGCCGAGGCGTACGACCTCAAGGACGCGGGGTCCGCCTCCGGCGACCAGGAGCTCGACAGCCAGTTCACGCTCTCTCCGCGCTGACGCACCCCGTCACCACGGTTCACCGGGCCCGCCGCTCATGCTCCTCCAAGCGTGCGCGCTGCGGGCCCACCGTGTACTTCGGGTCCTCGGCGGAGGCGACGCCCGCCTGGAAGATGCCGAAGCGCGTACAGGCCGAGCCCGCGAGCAGGGCGAGGCCCGAGGCGATCGCGGCCGGGCGGCTGCGCCCCAGGAGGGCCGCGCCGGCCGCACCCGTGAGGGTGAGCGCCTGCGCGGTGCGCAGCAGCGTGCCCGCCCTGCCCTGCCGGTAGGTCTCGGCGACCGGGCCGAGCCGCCGCTCGGCCGCCTTCATGGCCGCGGTGTCCGCGAGCGCGGCGATCGTGGCCGCGCAGCGGGCGGGCGCGTTCTCGTGCGTCGGTGCGACGACGAGTGCCATGCCGGAGGCCGCCGCCGTCGCCGACGCCGTGAAGAGGTAGGGCAGTTCGCGGTGGGCGCCGTGCCATGCGGGCACGGCGGTGTCGGCGGCGAGGACCGCGGTGTAGGAGGCGACCATCGGCCCGAGGAGGGCCGCCGCGCCGGTGGCGACGGCGCCCGCCCGGGGCAGGCGGCCGGTGACGGCGCTGGCCGCGGCGGCCCCGGCGGCGGGCCCGTAGGCGCTCAGCAGCCAGGAGCCCATGCTCATGGGCGAGGTCGGCTTGAAGACGCGGAGCATGTTCACGAACCGCGCCGGGCGGCCCAGGTCGTGGACGAGGGCCGCCGCCGACAGCGAGATCGTGGCGAGCGAGGAGACTTTGAGGGCGATCTCGGTCCGCCTGCGGCCGGTGCACTGGGCCCCCGCGGCGAACACCGAGCCCGCCCCGGCGAGACCGCCGAGGAAGAAGTACCCGGCGATGTCGCGCGCCTCCCAGGACGGCGGCTTGATGACCGGGCGCCCGTAGTACGAGTCGAACTCGGCCCTCTCCACCATCAACTGCTCGCCCTTGCGGCCCTTGCGGCCTTTGCGGCGGGGCTCCGCCGCGCGGTCCTGCGTCGTCATCGCTGCCTCCTGGCCGCCATCGCGAAGGACGCCGCGATGCCGCCGAGCAGCGCGAGCGCCGCCCCGCCCGCGTGCTTCCACATCGTCGGCAGATCACGGGTGGTGACGACGGGGTCCGGGGGCAGCCCGTACACCTCGGGGCGGTCCAGGAGCAGGAAGAACGCCCCGTCACCGCCCACTCCGTCGTCGGGGTCGTTTCCGTACAGGTGTGCCTGGTCCACACCCGCCTTGTGCAGTTCGTCGACGCGGAGCGCCGCCCGTTCGCGGAGTTCGTCGAGCGGCCCGAACTGGATGGAGTCCGTCGGGCACGCCTTGGCGCAGGCGGGTTCCTGGCCCGCGCCGAGCCGGTCGTAGCACATGGTGCACTTGAAGACGCGGCCGTCGGCGGGGCGCTGCTCGATGACGCCATAGGGGCAGGCGGGCACGCAGTAGCCGCAGCCGTTGCACACGTCCTCCTGGACGACGACGGTCCCGAACTCGGTGCGGAACAACGCACCCGTCGGACACACGTCGAGACACGCGGCGTGGGTGCAGTGTTTGCACACGTCGGACGACATCAGCCAGCGCATGTCGGCGCCGGGCTTCTGCTCCCCGGAGGCGACCGACCCCTCCTCCAGCAACGGCAGTTGTGTGCGGCCCTCCGGCGCGGGTTGCTCGATGAAGGCGACGTGGCGCCAGGTGGAGGCGCCGAGCGCCTGCGTGTTGTCGTACGACATGCCGGTCAGCGACAGGCCGTCCTCGGGGATGGCGTTCCACTCCTTGCACGCCACCTCGCAGGCTTTGCAACCGATGCACACGGAGGTGTCGGTGAAGAAGCCGACCCGCTCCTGGCCCGTGCCGGTGCTCGTGTCCTGGCTCATGCGCGGGTCTCCGTCCCGGTGGTCTCGGTGATGCCCGCACGGCGTCGGTACGCGGCGACCAGGCGCGGCAGTTCGGGTCCGCGGGGGCGGCGACCCGGCCTGATGTCGGCGGTGAGCGCCTTGACCTCCTGGATGTGCGCGTTGGGGTCGAGCGTGATGTGGGCGAGTTCGTTGGCGGCGTCGCCGGTGACGACGCCGTTGGGCCCCCAGTGGAAGGGCAAACCGATCTGGTGGACGGTGCGGCCCCGCACGGTCAGCGACTTGATGCGGTCGGTGACCATGACGCGCGCCTCGATGGCGTTGCGCGCGGTGACGATGGTGGCCCAGCCGCCGTGCTCCAGGGAGCGTTCGGCGGCGAGCTCCGGGGAGAGTTCGCAGAACAGCTCGGGTTGCAGTTCGGACAGGTAGGGGGACCAGCGGCTCATGCCGCCCGCCGTGAAGTGCTCGGTGAGCCGGTGGGTGGTGAGGATGTACGGGTAGACGTCGGCGCCGGGCTCATCGCCGCTCGGGTGGTAGCGGTTGCCCTCGCGCGGCATGGCCTTGCGGACCGGGGAGCGCGGGGTGCTCGGGTAGAGGGCGTTGCCGAAGGGCGAGTCCTGCGGTTCGTAGTGCGCGGGCAGCGGGCCGTCCTCCAGGCCGGCGGGCGCGTACAGCCAGCCCTTGCCGTCGGCCTGCATGATGAACGGGTCGTCGCCGCGCAGCGCGTCGGGTCCGCTAGCGTCGTCCTCGGGCACGTGGTCGGGGGCGCGGTCGGGGACGAAGTCGGGGATGTCGTAGCCGGTCCAGCGTCCCGCGTCGGCGTCCCACCAGATGTGGGCCTTGCGTTCGCTCCACGGGGTGCCGTCGGGGGCGGCGGAGGCCCGGTTGTAGAGGATGCGCCGGTTGGCGGGCCAGGCCCAGGCCCATTCGGCGGCCACCCAGTCCTGTTCCTGGTGCGGCTTCTTGCGGGCGGCCTGGTTGACGCCGTCGGCGTAGACGCCGCAGTAGATCCAGCAGCCGCAGCTCGTCGAGCCGTCGTCCTTCAGCTCGGTGTAGGCGGTGAGGGGGGCGCCGTCGGGGCCGTGGCCGTTGATCTCGGCGAGGACGTGCGCGGCGACCGGCTCCTGGAGCGGGCCCTCCACGGGATAGTCCCAGGCGAGGTCGAGCACCGGGCGGTCCATGGGGTCGGTGGAACCGGCGAGGCGCTCCTTGATGCGCCGGCCCAGGTGGTACATGAACCACAGGTCGCTGCGGGCGTCACCGCCGGGTTCGACGGCGGCGTGGTGCCACTGGACCCAGCGGTTGGTGTTGGTGAAGGAGCCGGACTTCTCGGTGTGCGCGGCGGCGGGGAAGAAGAAGACCTCGGTGGCGATGTCCTCGGTGCGCAGCTCCCCGGTCTGGATCTCGGGGCCGTCCTGCCACCAGGTGGCGGACTCGATGAGCGAGAAGTCCCGGACGACGAGCCAGTCGAGGTTCGCCATGCCGAGCCGCTGCAGGCGGGTGTTGGCCGAGCCGACGGCGGGGTTCTCCCCCATCAGGAAGTAGCCCTTGCACTCGCCGTCGAGCTGCGACATCACCGTCTCGTAGGTGGCGTGCGAGCCGGTCAGGCGCGGCAGGTGGTCGAAGCAGAAGTCGTTGTCCGCGGTCGCCGCGTCCCCGTAGTACGCCTTGAGCAGGCTCACGAAGTAGGACCGCATCTCGGCCCAGAAGCCCTTCTCGGTGCGGGACGTCGCGATGAAGTTCTCCAGGCTCATCTCCTTGTGCGCGTGCGGCATCGGGAGGTAGCCCGGGAGCAGGTTGTAGAGGGTGGGGATGTCGCTGGAGCCCTGGATGGAGGCGTGGCCGCGCAGCGCCTGGATGCCGCCGCCGGGCCGTCCGATGTTGCCGAGGAGGAGCTGGAGGATGGAGGCGGCACGGATGTTCTGGGAGCCGGTGGAGTGCTGGGTCCAGCCGACCGCGTAGACGAGGCAACTGGTGCGGTCGCGCCCGGAGTTGGCGGTGAGCGCGTCGCACACCTTCAGGAACGTGTCGCGCGGGACGCCGCACACCTCCTCGACCATCTCGGGGGTGTAGCGGGCGAAGTGCCGCTTGAGGATCTGGTACACGCAGCGAGGGTGTTGCAGCGTCGGGTCGCTGGGGGCGTCGGGGCGGGTGCGGGCGCCGCCGGAGCCGTGGGTCTCGGAGCGGCCCGCGGAGCCGATGCGGTCCTCGTACTGCCGGTCGACGTCGCCGGTCGGCTGCTGCAACTGGGCGCCCTCGTACTGCCAGCTGTGCGGGTCGTACTGCGGCTTGTCCTCGTCGAGCCCGGAGAAGACGCCGTCGAGGTCCTCGGTGTCCTGGAAGTCCTCGCTGACCAGCGTCGCCGCGTTGGTGTAGTGGAGGACGTACTCGCGGAAGTCCTTCTCCTCGGTCAGGACGTGGTTGATGATCCCGCCGAGGAACGCGATGTCGCTGCCCGCCCGCAGCGGGACGTGGAGGTCGGCGAGGGCGCTCGTCCGGGTGAAGCGGGGGTCCACATGGATGACGGTCGCGCCGCGCGCCTTGGCCTCCATCACCCACTGGAAGCCCACGGGGTGGGCCTCGGCGTAGTTGGAGCCCTGGATGACGATGCAGTCGGAGTGCTGCTGGTCCTGCATGAACGTCGTGGCGCCGCCGCGGCCGAACGAGGTGCCGAGCCCGGAGACGGTGGAGCTGTGGCAGACCCGCGCCTGGTTCTCCACCTGGACGACGCCGAGACCCGTCAGCAACTTCTTGATCAGGTAGTTCTCCTCGTTGTCCAGGGTGGCGCCGCCGAGGCTCGCGATGCCCATGGTGCGGTTGGTACGGGCGCCGTCCCTCTCCCACTCCCAGGTCTCGCGCCGGGTGCGGATCACCCGTTCGGCCACCATGTCCATGGCGGTCTCCAGGTCGAGCGGTTCCCAGTCGGTGCCGTGGGGGCGCCGGTAGAGCACCTGGTGGTGGCGGGCCGGGCCGGTCGTGAGCTGGAGCGTCGCGGAGCCCTTCGGGCAGAGCCGCCCTCGGCTGACCGGGGACGCCGGGTCGCCCTCGATCTGGACGACCTTCTCGTCCTTCACGTACACCTGCTGGCCGCAGCCGACGGCGCAGTACGGGCAGATGGACTGCGTCACCCGGTCGGCGCTGTCGGTGCGCGCCCGCAGGTTCGCCGTGTGGGCCGACTTGGCGGCACTCCCCCGGCCGAGTGGGTCGTCACCGGTCACCTGCCGGTAGACGGGCCAGCTTCGGAATCGGTCGGTGACACCCATGGGGACTCCTAGGCGGGGGCGGGATCAGGCCGGTGACTCGTCGGGTCCGGGGGCGTCGGCGTCCTCGGGGTCCGACGACTCGGCGCCGCGCCGCCGCGTGCCCGCCTCGTCCGTGTCGGGCACGTCGTCGCCGCGCTCGCCGGGCAGGTCGAGCCCCTCGGCCGCGTCCTCCTCGCCGGCCAGCTGGTCGGGCATGTCCCGGGGAACGGGTGGCTCGTTCCGGTCGTCGAGTCGATGATCAGTCACAGCAGCCTCCATTGTTCGCCAGGTGGCAGGGGTCCGCACGCGCAGCGCGGACGCGCACCGGGTACCTGCCCGGGCCCGGCCGAAACCCAAGATCGGTCACACCGGGGACACGGGCGTCACTGGCCGACCCTGCCGTCGACGCACTCGCGCAGCAGATCCGCGTGGCCGCAGTGGCGGGCGTACTCCTCGATGCGGTGGACGAGGAGGCTGCGGACCGAGATGTTCTCCCTGCCGAGGCGTTCGCCGAGGTCGGGGTGGGCGGCGAGCGCGGCGTCGGTCGCCGCCTGTTCCCGCGCCAGGTCGGCGAAGGCGGCGTCGACGGCGGCCTGCTCGGGGACGACGTCGTCGAAGTCCGCGTCGCGCCGCCCGTACAGCTTGGGCAGCGGTTCGCCGTCGGTGATCCAGTTGCGCCAGTCGCGCTCCACCTCGGCGAGATGGCGGACGAGGCCGAGCAGCGACATCGTGGAGGGCGGTACCGAGCGACGGGCCAGTTGCTCCGGGTCCAGGCCGTCGCACTTCATCCGGAGGGTCGTCCGGTAGCCGGAGAGATAGTCCTCCAGGGTGGCGAGTTCGCCCTCGGGATCGGGGCCGTCGTTGTCGCGGGGGTCGTCGTCCGGGTCGACCCACATGTCGGGGTAGGTGGTCGCGTGGGTCCAGCGTGCGGGTTGCTCAGTCATGCGGGCCATGCTCGGCCGCGGGACCATGGGCGCGCCACCTGTTTACCGGCAGGGCCGGTCTTCGCCGCCGGCGCGGACAGCGGGGCGTCGGAGACGCCGGCGGCGAAGGTCTGAGGGAGCGGGCCGGGATCAGCCCCGCTCGATGACGAACTGCGATCCGGGCTCGGTGAGGATGTCGCCCTGCGCCGAGTCGGTGATGGTCACGTTCTTGAGCGTGGCGCTGCCCCGCGCGCCGGACATGGCCAGGATGCCGGAGCCGTTGTTGGACTTGGCGATGGACACGTTCGTGATCCGCACATCGGGCATCTCACCACCACCCGTCTTGAACTGGATGCCGTCATAGGTGGAGTCACGTATGTCGGTGTCGCGGATCGTGACGCCCGGAATGGGCTGGCCCTGCGCGAAGAGGGTGATCGCGCCGAACTCCTGGTCCTCGTTCCAGAAGGCCCCGCCGGTGCGGTACAGGCCGTTGTTGGCGATCAGGGTCGTCCCGCTGAACGGGAGCGGGTCGTGGTCGGTGGCGAGCATGATCCCGGGGTAGTTCATGGTGTCCGAGATCAGGTTGTTCTCGATCGTGTTGCCGTAGCCGCCGTAGATCGCGACGCCGTTGGCCCGCCAGGGCAGTTGGACGGTGTTGTTGCGGAAGTGGTTGTCGTGGCCGACGTCGACGGAGGTGTCCTTGACGTACTTGTTGGCCCAGACGGCCATGGCGTCGTCGCCGGTGTTGCGGAACGTGGAGTTGTGGACGGTCGAGTTGCGGGTGCCGTTGGAGAAGTTGACGCCGTCGGCGTACGTGTCGCGGATGCGGACGCCGCTGAACTCGACGCCGTCGCCCGGGTTCCACAGCTCGGGGATGTTGGAGTAGTCGCGGCCGACCCAGGCGGCCACGTTGGCGTGCTCGATCCACACGTTGCTGATCTTCGTGTTCTTGCCGAAGCGGCCGTTGAGCGCGACGCCGCCCTCCGCGTTGCCGTCACCGCCCCGGATGGTGCCCGAGCCGAAGATCGCGATGTCGGAGATCTTGGTGTTGTCGTCGATGTCGAAGCCGAAGTTGCCCTCGTGCGGGTGGTTGATGCCGCCCGCGTCCTGCGGAGCGATGAGCGAGTACAACTGGGAGTGCCACATGCCCGCGCCCTTGACGGTGACGTCGCGGATGCCGACCTGGTTGTACTGGCCCCGGTCGAGCGGGTCGTCGGTGAGGATCTTCTTCTCCTGGCGCCACTGGCCCGCCGGGATCCACACGCACGGGATCTGGCCCGCCTGGTCGGCGGTGACGGCGCGCTGGATGGCGTCGGCGTCGTCGATGCCGTCGCCCGGCACGGCGCCGTACTGGGTGATGGAGACGCAGTCGGCGGGCTTGGCGGCGGGGGCGGCGACCTGTTCCAGGTCGATGAGGTCGACGATGTAGAAGGCGGCCGTGTCCCCGCTGTCGCGCTGGAGGCGGAACGTGGTGCCCTCGGGGTAGGTGTCGGTGAGCAGCGCGTGGGCCTCGTCGAACAGGCGCCGCGCGTCGCCGCCGGGCCGGTTGGTGAGCCCCTCGGGGTCGTCGGTGGTGCCGTAGAGCCAGCTGTGCTTGGACGACAGGGTGAGCTTGCGGACGAAGGTGCCGTTGGCGTAGAGGCTCAGGGTCGCCTCCTGGCCGCCGCCCGACGCGGAGTCGGGGATGGAGTTGCGTACGACGATGGAGTTGGTCGGCGTGGTGGACGTGAACTCGACGTACTGCCCGGTGGAGTTGAGGCGGACCGACTTGCGGCCCGAGGACTCGGTGGCGAAGTTGGTGTGGCCGAAGGTGCGCTTGGCGTCCGTCGTCAGGACCGTGCCGTTGGTCCTGCCGTCCTCCGCCTCGTACTCGGTGTAGGGCACGGCGGCGCCGCGTCCGACGACGAGGGTGCGGGCGTAGGTGTTGTTGTTCTCGTTGGTCTCGGTGAGCCGGCCGGTGGCGTCGGCGGTCGCGGTGAGCGCGGCGCCGCCGTCGGTGGCGGTCCAGGTGCCGGTCATGGCGACGGTGGTGGAGGCGCCCGCGGCGACGGCGCCGGTCGTGCCGGTGAGGGTGGTGCCGCCGACGGTGAGCCGGGTGACGGTTCCGGCCGCCGCCTGACTCGTGCCCCGGTTGTGGACGGTGACGGCGAAGGAGACCTTGGAGCCGACGGCCGGGTTGGCCGGGTCGGTGGTGATCCCGGTGACCTCGAGGTCGGGGCCGGGCGCCTGGGTGACGACCAGCCTGGCGTCGGCGTTGCGGCTGTTGTTGGTGTTGTCGAGTTCGGCGACGGCGTCCGTCGGGTCCACGACGGCGGAGACGCCGTAGCTGCCCATGGGGTGGGCGCCGACCTTGACGGGCACCTTCACCGACGCACCCGCGGCGAGCGCGCCGACGGAGGCGCTCCCGGCGACGGTGCCTTCGAGGCTGACGTCGACGGTGGTGGCGGACGATGCGGCGGTCCCGGCGTTGCGGACCGTGGCCTCGACGGTGACCGGGTCGGCCTCGGACGGCGAGGAGGGCGACCACGTCAGCCCGGTCACGGTCAGGTCGGGCGCGGGCGCGGCGGCCCCGACGACCTCGAACTCGGCGACCTGGCCGCCGCCCGCCCCGGTGTTCCCGGAGAACTGCAGGCGTACGTCGGCGTAGCGGCCGGTGACCGGGATGGTGACCGTGTTCTTGTTGGTGGCCGGGTCGAAGGTGTACGGGGCGCTCGCCTTCAGCGAGGTGAAGTCGGTGGCGCCCGCCTTGCGGCCGAGGACCTGGAGGGTCTGCGTGCGGGCGCCCCACGCGGCGTTCGGGTTGAGCTTGAGGACGACGCCGCTCAGGTCCGCGTCGGCGCCGAGCCTGACGGTCAGGGAGGAGGACTGGCCGCTCGCCTCCCAGTAGGTGTCGGTGCTGCCGTCGTTGGCGTTGGGCGCGACGTAGTTCTGGGTGACCGAGGTCGCCTCGATGGGTTTGCGCAGGGCGAGGTTGGTCCCGGCGGGCGGCTCCTGCGGGTTCCCGCCGCCGTCGGGTGTGCCGAGGACCTCGACCTCGGACAACTGGGCGGCGTTCCAGCCGGTGTTGTCGCTGATCCGCACCCGTACGTAGCGGGTCTCGGCGGTGACGCCGACCGACACGCTGTTGCCTGAGCCCGGCGCGAAGTCTCTCTTCGCCGCCGCCGACAAGGTGGTGAAGGCGCTCCCGTCGGCGCTGCCCTGGACCGTGACGGTCTCGGTGCGGGCCTCCCAGGACGCGGGCAGCTTCAGCACGACGCCGCTGACGTCGACCGCGCGGCCGAGGTCGATCTGCACCCACTGCGGGAACGAACCGGCCGGTCCTTCCCAGTACGTGGCCTGGCTGCCGTCGGTCACATTGCTCGCGGGGTAGCCGTCGTGGGCGCCGCCCGTCGTGACCGGTCTGCCGAGTGCCACGTTCTCGTCGGCCACCGCGGCGTTCGCCGTGACCGGCATCAGGCCGACGGTCAGCAGCCCCGCCGTCACCGCCCCGGCGAGCCATCGCCATCTATGACGTGCCCCTGACATATACGTCATGACGCTCCCGTCGTCCAGGTATTGAGTTTCTCTGTCAATTTTTTGCGTTCATTCGCCGGACAGATTCGCGTGACGATTAAGGGCTGTCAACGGTCGCGGCAGACTTTGCCTGGGAGAGGGCGCTAGAGCCTTGGCGCCCATGAGGCAAGGAGAACAAGGTCACACCCGTCCCACCTGCTGCTCGTTCGGCGATCTGCCCTAGCATCCGAGCATGACGGTCCTGCCTGACGACGGGTTCTCCCTGGCAGCCGAGTTTCCTGACGCGACGCACGAGCAATGGCAGCACCTGGTCGCGGGTGTGCTGCGCAAGTCGGGCAAGGAAGTCACGGCTGCCGAGGCGGAAGACGCCCTGTCCACCGCGTTGGAGGACGGGCTGCGCGCCCGCCCCTTGTACACGGCCCACGATGCCGCGCCCCCCGCCGGGCTGCCCGGATTCGCCCCGTTCGTACGCGGCGGCCGGGCCGAGGGCAACACCGTCGGCGGCTGGGACGTACGCCAGCGCCACACGGTCGCCGACCCCGGCCAGATCCTCACCGACCTGGAGAACGGCGTCACGTCCCTGTGGCTGACGACCGGGGACGACACCCTCTTCCCCGTCTCCGCGCTGCCCGCCGCGCTCGACGGCGTCCTGCTCGACCTCGCCCCCGTCGTGCTCGACGCGGGCGCCGAAGTCGACACCGCCGCACGCGCGTTGCTCGCGCTGTACGAGGAGAAGGGCGTCGCCCCCGACGCGGTCCGGGGCAACCTGGGCGCGGACCCGCTCGGCCACGAGGCCCGCACCGGGGAGTCGTACGACACCGCGCCCGTAAGGGAACTCGCCCGGCTGTGCGCCGAACGCCACCCGGGCCTGCGCGCGCTGACCGTGGACGCGCTGCCGTACCACGAGGCCGGCGCCTCGGCAGCGCAGGAGCTGGGCTGCTCCCTCGCGACCGGCGTCGCCTACCTGCGCGAGCTGACGGACGCGGGCCTGAGCGTCGAAGCGGCCCTCGCCCAGCTCGAGTTCCGCTACGCGGCGGGCGCCGACCAGTTCCTCACCATCGCCACCTTCCGCGCCGCGCGCCGCCTGTGGGCCCGCGTCGCCGAGGTGTGCGGAGCGCCGCGCTCGGGCGCGCAGCTCCAGCACGCCGTGACGTCGCCGGTGATGATGGCGCGCCGCGACCCGTGGGTGAACATGCTGCGCACGACGATCGCGACGCTGGCGGCGGGGGTGGGCGGCGCGGACTCGGTGACGGTGCTCCCCTTCGACCACGCGCTCGGCCTGCCCGACGCGTTCGCCCGGCGCATCGCCCGCAACACCTCCGGCATCCTCATCGAGGAGTCGCACCTCGCCCGCGTCATCGACCCGGCGGGCGGCTCCTGGTACGTGGAGCGGCTCACCGACGAACTCGCCCACGCGGGTTGGGAGTTCTTCCAGGAGATCGAGCGCGCGGGCGGCCAGGCCGCCGCCCTGCGCTCGGGGCTCATCCACGACCGGCTCGCCGGCACGTGGGCCGCGCGGAGCAAAAGGCTCGCCACCCGCCGCGAACCGGTCACCGGGGTCAGCGAGTTCCCGCACCTGGCCGAGAAGCCGGTCGAGCGCGAGCCGGTGCCCGCGCCGGTCTCCGGGGGGCTGCCCCGGGTCCGCAGGGACGAGGCGTTCGAGGAGCTGCGGGCCCGCTCCGACACCTACCTCGCGAAGACCGGGGCCCGGCCGCGCGTGTATCTCGCCGCGCTCGGCCCGGCCGCCGCGCACACCGCCCGCCTCACCTTCGCGGCCAACCTGTTCCAGGCGGGCGGCGTCGAACCCGTCACCGAGGGCGGCTTCGCGGAGAGCGGCGCCCAGGACGTGTGCCTGTGCTCCAGCGACGCGCTCTACGAGGAGCAGGCCGAGGCCGCCGTACGGGAGCTGCGGGCCGCCGGTGCCCGGCATGTGTTCCTCGCGGGCCGCCCGCACACGTATGCCGGGGTCGACACCTATGTGTACGCCGGCTGTGACGCCGTGGCCGTGCTCACCGCCACGCTCGACCGCATGCTCGACCGTCTGGGAGTCTCCTCATGACCGACCCCCGCATCCCCGACTTCTCCACGATCGGCCTCGGCACCCCCGCGCCCGACACCGGCGCCGAGGAGTGGCGGGCCGCCGTGAAGAGCGCCGCCGACGGCGCCGACCTGCTGTGGGAGACGCCCGAGGGCATCCCGGTCAAGCCGCTCTACACCGGCCATGACCTGGAGGGCCTCGACTTCCTGGACACCTACCCGGGCACGGCCCCGTACCTGCGCGGCCCGTACCCGACGATGTACGTGAACCAGCCCTGGACGATCCGGCAGTACGCGGGTTTCTCCACGGCCGAGGAGTCCAACGCCTTCTACCGGCGCAACCTCGCCGCGGGCCAGAAGGGTCTGTCGGTCGCCTTCGACCTGCCGACCCACCGCGGCTACGACAGCGACCACCCCCGGGTGACCGGCGACGTCGGCATGGCGGGTGTGGCCATCGACTCGATCCTCGACATGCGTCAGCTCTTCGACGGCATCCCGCTGGACCGGATGTCGGTGTCGATGACGATGAACGGCGCCGTGCTGCCCGTCCTCGCGCTGTACATCGTGGCGGCGGAGGAACAAGGTGTGCCGCCGGAGAAGCTGGCCGGGACCATCCAGAACGACATCCTCAAGGAGTTCATGGTCCGCAACACCTACATCTACCCGCCGAAGCCGTCGATGCGGATCATCTCCGACATCTTCGCCTTCACCTCGCAGCGGATGCCGCGCTACAACTCGATCTCCATCTCCGGCTACCACATCCAGGAGGCGGGCGCGACGGCCGACCTGGAGCTGGCGTACACGCTTGCCGACGGGGTCGAGTACATCCGCGCGGGCCGGGAGGCGGGCCTCGACGTGGACGCGTTCGCGCCGCGCCTGTCGTTCTTCTGGGCGATCGGGATGAACTTCTTCATGGAGATCGCCAAGCTGCGCGCGGCGCGCCTGCTGTGGGCGAAGCTGGTCAGGCAGTTCGACCCGCAGAACGCCAAGTCGCTGTCGCTTCGCACCCATTCGCAGACCTCGGGCTGGTCGCTGACCGCGCAGGACGTGTTCAACAACGTCACCCGCACATGTGTCGAGGCGATGGCGGCGACCCAGGGGCACACCCAGTCGCTGCACACCAACGCGCTCGACGAGGCGCTCGCCCTGCCCACCGACTTCTCCGCGCGGATCGCCCGCAACACCCAGTTGCTGCTCCAGCAGGAGTCGGGCACGACCCGTGTGATCGACCCGTGGGGCGGCAGCGCGTACGTGGAGAGGCTGACCCACGACCTCGCGCGCCGCGCCTGGCAGCACATCCAGGAGGTCGAGCGGGCGGGCGGCATGGCCAAGGCCATCGACGCGGGCATCCCCAAGCTCCGCATCGAGGAGGCGGCGGCCCGCACCCAGGCCCGGATCGACTCGGGGCGGCAGCCGGTCATCGGCGTCAACAAGTACCGGGTCGACTCCGACGAGCAGATCGACGTGCTCAAGGTCGACAACTCCTCGGTGCGCGCCCAGCAGATCGCCAAGTTGCGCAGGCTGCGTGAGGAGCGCGACGAGACCGCCTGCCAGGACGCGCTCGCCGCCCTCACCCGCGCCGCGGGCGGCGACGGCAACCTCCTCGAACTCGCCGTCCACGCGGCCCGTGCGAAGGCGACCGTCGGGGAGATCTCCGACGCCTTGGAGAAGGTGTACGGGCGCCACGCCGGGCAGATCCGTACGATCTCCGGCGTGTACCGCAGCGAAGCAGGTGGGTCCGGGGCAGTGGAGCGCACACGTGACCGCGTCGAGGAGTTCGCGGGGGCGGAGGGCCGTCGGCCGCGCATCCTCGTCGCCAAGATGGGCCAGGATGGGCACGACCGGGGGCAGAAGGTGATCGCCACCGCCTTCGCCGACCTGGGCTTCGACGTCGACGTCGGCCCGCTGTTCCAGACCCCGGGGGAGGTGGCGCGGCAGGCCGTCGAGGCGGACGTGCACATCGTCGGGGTCTCCTCGCTCGCCGCCGGGCACCTCACCCTCGTACCGGCGCTGCGCGAGGCGCTCGCCGAGGAGGGGCGCGAGGACATCATGGTCGTGGTGGGCGGGGTGATCCCGCCGCAGGACGTGGACACCCTCCTGGAGATGGGCGCCGCCGCGGTCTTCCCGCCCGGCACCGTGATCCCGGACGCCGCCCACGACCTGGTGGAACGCCTCGCGGCCGATCTCGGGCACGACACCCTGTGAGGCGGTGACGTCCATGGCCATCGACCTCGACACGTATGTCAAGGGTGTGCTCGACGGGAAGCGGGCGGTCGTCGCCCGCGCGATCACCCTCGTCGAGTCCACCCGGCCCCAGCACCGGGCGCTCGCGCAGGAGTTGCTCACCGAGCTGCTTCCGTACAGCGGGCGGGCGCGGCGCATCGGGGTGAGCGGTGTGCCGGGTGTCGGCAAGTCGACGTTCATCGACGCCTTCGGCACCATGCTGACCGGGCTGGGGCACCGGGTGGCGGTGCTCGCCGTCGACCCGTCGTCCAGCAGGACCGGCGGGTCGATCCTCGGCGACAAGACGCGGATGGAACGGCTCGCCGTCGACCCGGCGGCGTTCGTGCGCCCCTCCCCCACCGCCGGGACGCTCGGCGGCGTCGCGAAGGCCACCCGCGAGTCCATCGTCGTGATGGAGGCGGCCGGGTACGACGTGGTGCTGGTGGAGACGGTCGGCGTCGGCCAGTCCGAGACGGCCGTCGCCAACATGGTCGACTCGTTCCTGCTGCTCACCCTGGCGCGGACCGGCGACCAGTTGCAGGGCATCAAGAAGGGCGTCCTGGAACTGGCCGACGTGGTCGGCGTCAACAAGGCCGACGGTCCGCACGAGCGGGACGCCCGCGCCGCCGCCCGGGAGCTCTCCGGCGCCCTGCGCCTGATGCACGGCAAGGACGCGTTCTGGACACCGCCCGTGCTCAGTTGCAGCGCCCGCGAGTCGACCGGGCTCGACGACCTGTGGGAGCGGCTCGAACAGCACCGGGCGCTGCTCGACTCCTCGGGGCGGCTCGCGGAGCGGCGCCGGGAGCAGCAGGTGGACTGGGCGTGGACGATGGTCCGCGACGAGCTGCTCGGCAGCCTGCGCGCGGACCCGGCGGTGCGTACGCTCGCGCCCGAGCTCGAACGGCGGGTGCGGGACGGCGAACTCACCGCGACCCTGGCCGCCGAGCGCATCCTGGACGCCTTCCGGCGCGGCTGAGCGCACGTCGCTCTGTGTTACTCTCAGCCGTTTGTGCGGTCGGCCGGGCCTTCCCTCGGTACGTTCCTCCCTACGGAAGGCTCCTCCCTATGAACGTCTCCTTCGCCGACCTCGGCCTGCCCGCCGACGTGCTGCGCACCCTCGGTGAGCAGGGGGTGAGCGAGCCGTTCCCGATCCAGGCGGCCACGATCCCCGACGCCCTCGCCGGGCGTGACGTCCTCGGGCGCGGGCGCACCGGGTCCGGCAAGACGCTCGCGTTCGGCCTGCCGCTGCTGGCGCGGACGGCCGGGCGGCGCGCGGCGGCGAAGCAGCCCCTCGCGCTCGTCCTCGTTCCGACGCGGGAGCTGGCGCGGCAGGTGACGGAGGCGCTGGCGCCGTACGCGCGGGCGTTGCGGCTGCGGGTGGCCACCGTCGTGGGCGGTATGTCGATCGGTCGGCAGATCGCCGAGCTGCGGGACGGCGCGGAGGTCGTCGTCGCCACTCCGGGCCGGTTGCACGACCTGATCGAGCGCAAGGCGTGCCGCCTCGACCGGGTCCGGACCACCGTCCTGGACGAGGCGGACCAGATGTGCGACATGGGGTTCCTGCCGCAGGTGACGGAGGCGCTCGACCAGGTGCGCGCCGACGGTCAGCGGATGCTGTTCTCGGCGACCCTGGACCGGGACGTCGAGCACCTGGTCGGCAGCTATCTGCACTCCCCCGTCGTGCACAGCGCCGACCCGGCGACGAGCGCGGTCACGACCATGGACCACCATGTGCTGGTCGTGCACGGGCCGGACCGGTGGGCGGTCACGACCGAGATCGCGTCGCGCGACGGCCGTGTCCTGCTGTTCCTGGACACCAAGCACGGCGTCGACCAGCTCACCCGGCATCTGCGGGCCAGCGGCGTGGACGCGGCCGGGCTGCACAGCGGCAAGTCGCAGCCGCAGCGGACGCGGACCCTGGCCCAGTTCAAGAGCGGCCAGGTGCCGGTCCTGGTGGCCACCAACGTCGCGGCGCGCGGCCTGCACGTGGACGACCTCGACCTCGTGGTCAACGTCGACCCGCCCACCGACCCCAAGGACTATCTGCACCGCGCGGGGCGCACCGCGCGCGCCGGGGAGTCCGGCCGGGTCGTCACGCTCGTCCTCTCCGGGCAGCGCCGCGAGCTGAGCAAGGTCCTTGCCGACGCCGGGATCGAGGCGAAGGTCACCAAGGTCCGCTCGGGCGAGGCCGAGCTGAGCCGGGTCACCGGCGCGAAGGCGCCCTCGGGCAAGCCGCTCGACGGCGGCCCCGCGGCCAAGCCCGCGCACACCAACAAGCCGTTCCGCGGCATCGGCACCAGCAAGGACACCTCCGCGCGCGGCGGTTCACGCAAGTCCGCCGAGGCACGGAAGCTGGCGGAGGCGCGCAAGGCGGCCCGGGTGCGGCGCGGGCGCTAGGGGCTGTCCTGGCCCGGCCCGCCGACCGGGTCGTCACCCGATCGGCGTACTACGCTGTGGCGACCTTGAGGCACGCCGGACCCGACCACCCGGAGGCAGCTCGTGGCACAGGAGAAGACGCGGGAGAGGACGCCGGAGAAGACGCCGGAGAAGACGCGGGGTAAGTCCCTGATAGACAGCAGCACCCCGCACTCGGCCCGGATCTGGAACTACTGGCTCGGCGGCAAGGACTGCTACGAGGTCGACCGTGAGGTCGGCGACGCCATCCAGGCGGTCAACCCGGAGATCGTGCACGTGGCGCGGGCACAGCGGGCGTTCCTCGCGCGGGCGGTCTCCCATCTGGTGCAGGACGCGGGCGTCCTGCAGTTCCTCGACATCGGCACCGGCCTCCCCACGATCGACAACACGCACGACGTCGCCCAGCGCCACGACCCGGGCGCGCGGATCGTCTACGTGGACCACGACCCGGTGGTCCTGCGCCACGCGGAGGCGCTGCTGACCAGTACGGAACAGGGCGCGACGGACTACATCGAGGCGGACCTGCGCGACCCGGCGAGCATCCTGCGGCAGGCGGCCCGCACCCTGGACCTCGACCGGCCCGTCGCGCTGATGCTGCTCGGCGTCGTCGCCCACGTCACCGACGACCACGCCTACACCCTCGTGGAGGAGTTGAAGGCGGCGCTGTGCGGCGGCAGCCATCTCGTTCTGTGCGACAGCACCGCGGAGTACCACCCGGAGGCGACGCGCAGGATGGTCGAGCAGTGGAACAACACCAGTGACAATCCGCGGGTGAACCGCAGCCCGGCGCAGATCGCCCGGTTCTTCGACGGGCTCGAACTCGTCGAGCCCGGACTGACGTCGGTCTCGCAGTGGCGGCCCGCGGTGACCGGCGCCGGGGTTCCGGCGCCGGTCAGCAGCTACGGCGGCATCGGCCGCAAGCCGTAGCCCGCGTCAGCCGCGTACCCCGAGCCCCCGCAGGAGCATGGGCAGCGAGGCGTGCAGTTCTCGCTGCCAGTACGCCCAGGTGTGGGTGCCCGGGCCGTAGAAGTGGGTGGTCAGGCGGCGGGCGCCGAGCCGGTTCAGTGCGTCGGCGAGCGCGTGGTTCTGCCGGTTGAAGTCGGCCTCCAGGGCGTCGGTGGCGCCCGGTGGGTCCAGCGGGCCCGCGGTGCCGTCGCCGCACGAGAGGTAGACGGGCAGCCGGGTCAGGTGCCGGGCCAGGTGGTACGGGTCGTGGGCGGCCCATACGGCGCGCTGCGCGACGGGGTCGCCCCACACCTTGCGCGGGTCGTCGCCCTGGCCCGCGAAGAAGGCCATGATCCGGTGCACGGACTCGTCGTTCAGGAGCGGGTGCGCGGAGCCGGAGTAGGCAGCGGCGGCCCGGAACATGCCGGGGTGCCGGGCGGCGTACATGAGGGCGCCCTGGCCGCCCATGGACAGGCCCGCGACGACGCGGCGGCCACCCGCGCCCCAGTCGCTCTCCAGGAGTCGGCGCAGCTCCTTGGTGTGGAAGGTCTCCCAGGCCGGGGCGCCGCCCTGACCGTAGTTCCACCAGTCGCTGTACCAGCCGTTCCAGCCCGCCTCGGGCATGACGACGAGGACGTTCCGCAGGCTCTTGATCCCGGCGACGTCGGTCCTGCTCGTCCAGGACGTGTAGTCGCCGCAGCAGCCGTGGAGCAGCCACAGGGTCGGCCAGTGGCGGCGGTGGTCCTTCGGGTTCCAGCCGTCGGGGGTGAGCAGACGGACCTTGACCGTGCGGTCGCCGAGGGCGGAGGAGCGTACGGAGAGGTCCACCTGGCGCTCGGCGACCCGGGTGACGCCGACGACCTCGGCGCCGCCCCGGTCCTGGGCGGCGGCGGCCGGTGCGTGGGGCACGAGGGTGCACAGCAGGGCGGCGAGAGCGAGCAGCACTTGTCTGGCGCGGGTACGGCGGTACGGGGTGGCGGTCATGGCGGCTCCCGTCGGAAGGTCACATGGGTCGGTCCCGGCCTGGGGTGATCAACAGGGCGTCGCCCACCGGGCGTTCGCCCGTCGCGTCGGACGGGTCATTGATGACTCGGCCGTCGGCGACCATCGTCGTGGAGCCGCCGCCGTCGAGGTTGACCGCGTCGCGCAGGCCGAGCGCCTGCGCGACGGCGGCGCTCTCCGGGATGCTCAGGCCGAGCGCGTCCGTGCCGCGTCCGTCGGCGGTGACGAGCACGGTCCTGCCGCGGTCGTCCACGCCCGCGAGGGTGCGCGGGTTCCGCTTGTGCACCCAGCCGTAGGAGAAGCTCGGGTTGCCCGGCTGCACCATGCCGTCGGCGGCCGGGGTGGTGTGGAGGCGGCCGTCGCGGACCAGTTCGGGGCCGCCGTTGAGGATGCTGGTGCCGCGCGTGGCGACCGGGCGGCCCTCGCCGTCGCGCAGGCCGCTGTCGACGCGGAGCCGCCGGCCGGACTCGGCGAGCGCCGTCAGCCGGGCCGCCTCCTTGCCCGTGGCCTGGACGGAGCTGCCGCCTTCGGGCAGGGTGACGCCGCGCGGGGAGCGTACGTCGAGGACGCGGCCGTGCCGGTCGAGCACGGCCTCGACGCCCTCGCCCTGCGGGGTCCGCGCGCCGAACTCCGGGGTGAAGGCGACGACTTCGTCCGGGTCGGTGCAGGTCACGTCGTGCAGGGGCAGGGAGGTGGGGGTGTCGTCCGCGGTGCCGCCGCAGTTCCGGATCAGGCCGGGGACGCGGTCGACGCCGTCGAGCGCGAGGGTGCGGCCCGCCCCCGTGACGCTGCCGCGCCAGGTGAACCGCTCGACGCGGGTGCCGCGCGCGGAGTCCCGGACGACGAGCCCCGGGCGGCCGTCGACGGCCTCGCTGAGGAGGCGGCCGTCGTAGACCCCGACCCCGGCCGGGTCGCCCGGGGCGCCGGCCTTCGGGTCGAGGACGAAGAAGCCGGCGTTGACCCCGGCGCTCGCACCGGCCGCCGCCGCGAGGGCGCTGGTCGTCTCGCGCCGCTCCAGATCGGGCCCGTACGACGCCTTGAGCGCGCCACGGAAGGTGCGCGGGTCGATGGTGAGCACGTCGATCCGCCACGGTCCGCGGTCCGTGGCGTCGCCGTCCCAGCCGGTGTACGTCGCCGATCCTGTGTATCCGGCGGCGATCAGGCGGGCGCGTTCGGCGTTCGCCCCGGCCTGCGCGGGGTACCGGCCGACGCGGACCCGCCAGCCGAGCGAGCCGCCCGGGAAGTCGGCGACGGGCGGGGTCCTGACCTCCTCGGCGCGCGCGTCGAAGCCGTCCGCCCGCAGCCCGGCGGCGAGTTCGGCGGCGCTGGCCCGGTCCTTCAGCGCGGCCGGGGGCGCGTCGGGGTCGGGGGACGTGGCGCCGCCGGGGATGGCCATCTCGACCGTCCACGCGAGCGCGGGCGCCTCGGCACCGCGCACGATCCGGGTCAGTGTGACGCCCGGCTGGAGCGTGCGCGTGGTGCGGGTCTCGGTGAGGTCGGCGGGGCCGAGCGGGAGGCCGTGCCGGGGCGTGGAGGAGGCCGGGGCCGTCCCGGCGCCCAGGAGTGCGAGGACCGACAATGCCGCGCCGACACCGAACCACTTGCTGTTCACGAACCCCCCACGGGACGGACTCGGGCACCGCTCGACGGACGACAGGTCTCCGTAACGGTGCGTGTGGTCGAGACCACCCGTCAAGGCATGTACACGCAATTCATGCGACCGCGGGCGGCGCCGTGCTCTTGCGGACGACCAGGCTCGTCGCCAGTTCGAGCCGCGTCGTGACCGGCTCCCGTACGCGGAGCCGCATCAGCATCTGCACCGCCTCCTCGGCCATCTGCCGCAGCGGCTGGTGCACCGTGGTCAGGGCCGGGCTCGACCACTGGGCCAGGGGCACGTCGTCGTAGCCGACGATCGACAGGTCCTCGGGGACGCGCAGGCCGCGCAGGCGGGCGGCTTCCAGGGCGCCGAGCGCCTGGAGGTCGCTGCCCGCGAAGATGGCGGTCGGGGGTTCGTCCAGGTCGAGGAGGTCCACGGCGCGCTCGCGGCCGCCCTCGACGTGGAAGTCGCCGTAGCGGACGAGCGCGGGGTCGGCGGGCAGGCCCGCCATGCTCAGCGCGGAGCGGTAGCCGTCCAGGCGGGCCAGGGAGCAGAGCATGTCGCCGGGGCCCGTGATGATGCCGATGCGCCGGTGGCCGAGTTCGATGAGGTGGCGGGTGGCGACGAGGCCGCCGTTCCAGTTGGCGGAGCCGACCGAGGGCACGTCCGGGTCGGGGTCGCCCGCCGGATCGACGATGACGAACGGGATGGAGCGCGAGCGCAGCCGCTGCTTGACCTCGGTGGGCAGGGCGGAGAAGACCAGGACCACCCCGCGCGGCCTGCGCTGGAGCACGCCCTCGATCCACTCGGGGCCCGGCGCCTGGCGGGTGCCGCTCTCAGTGAGCACGACGCTCGCCTGGTGGGCCTTGGCGACCTTCTCGACGCCCCGGATCAGTTCCAGCGCCCAGACGCTCTCCAGCTCGTGGAAGACCAGCTCGATGAGCGGGGCCTCGCGGGCGGCGCGGGTCGTGCGCCGGTAGGCGTGCTCCTCCAGGAGGCGCTCCACCTTGACCCGTGTCTGCCCGGCGACGTCCTGGCGCCCGTTGAGCACTTTCGAAACTGTCGAAATGGAGACCCCCGCCTCCTGGGCCACTTGCGCCAGGGTGATGCGGCCCAGCTCCTCGTCCTCTCGCATGGTGAGGAGCATAAGGCACCGCCAACTTCCCCCGCCTCGTAACGCTTTGATAACTCGCTGACGCGGGGTTGACCCCTCTATGGGGGGCACCTAGCGTCCCGGCGTGTGAACTTTCGGCGCTGAGGCCGAAAGAGTTTCGAGAGGCGAACCCATGACTCCACGCGTACGGTTGCCGAGAACTGTCGTCGCCGGCGGTGCCGCTCTGACCCTCCTGTGCACCCTCGCCGGGTGCGGCGGCTCCGACTCGGTCGGGGACGGCGACGGGAAGATCCACGTCCTGGTCTACGGGGACTCGGCCAACAAGGTCGAGAAGCAGCTGATCGCCGACTTCAACAAGAAGTCCGACGTCAAGGCGGTCCTGGACACCATCCCCGGCGCCGACTACCAGGCGAAGCTGCAGACCATCATCAGCAGCAAGCAGGCGCCCGACGTCTTCTTCAACTGGGGCGGCGGCTCCATCAAGCCGTTCGTCGACGCCGGCCTGCTGCTGCCTCTGGACGACTTCATCGCCAAGGACCCGAAGCTCAAGTCCAACTTCCTGCCGTCGGTGTTCAACAGCGCCACGGTCGACGGCAAGCCGTACGGCATCCCCATGCGCGGCACCCAGCCGGTGCTGCTGTTCCACAACAAGAAGGTCCTGGACAAGGCGGGCGTCACCCCGCCGAAGACCTGGGACGAACTGCTGACGGCGGTCAAGAAGCTGAAGGCCGAGGGTGTCACGCCGATCGCCCTCGGCGGCGGCGACCAGTGGCCGACGCTCATGTGGTTCGAGTACCTCTACGACCGCATCGCCGGGCCCGGTCTCTTCGACAAGGCGCTCAAGGGCGACAAGTCGGCCTGGGAGTCCGCCGACAGCAAGAAGGCGCTGTCGATGATCCGCGAGCTGGTCGACACCGGCGCCTTCGGCACCAACTACGACTCGGTGAAGTTCACCGACCAGGGCTCGCCGACCCTGCTCGCCACCGGCAAGGCCGGGTTCGAGCTGATGGGCTCGTGGGAGTACTCGACCCAGCAGGAGGCTCACCCGGAGTTCGCCAAGAAGGACTTCGGCTACACCGCGTTCCCGACGGTCCCGGGCGGCAAGGGCGAGCAGGAGAACCTCGTCGGCAACACCAACAACTTCTACTCGGTGCTGAAGAAGACCAAGCACCCCGAGGCCGTCGCCGAGTTCCTGAAGCTGCAGTACTCCGAGAAGTTCGTGAAGGCCCACCTCGGCATCGGCAACCTGCCGACCACCACCAACACCGCCGACCACCTGGACGAGGCCACCAGCCCCGAGTACGCCAAGTTCCAGTACGACCTGGTGAAGAAGGCGCCGTCCTTCCAGCTGTCGTGGGACCAGGCGTACCCGCAGTCCGCGTCGACCGCCATGCACCAGGCCGTGCAGCAGTTCTTCAACGGCTCCATCGACGAGGACGGCTTCATCAAGGCGATGCAGGCCCTGCCCACGTCATGACCAGCGACCTCATCACCGACCGGCGCCCGGCCGGCGCACATGCGGGCGCACCCGCGGCGCCCCCGCGCCCGCGCAAGGACCACGGCACCGGAGTGGGGCGGCCCGGCGTCGGCTGGGCGGTCCCCGCCGCGGTCTTCTTCGGCCTGTTCGCCCTCGTCCCGCTCGTCCTGGTCGCCGTCCTGTCCTTCGCGAGCTGGAACGGACTCACCGACCCGGAGTTCGTCGGCCTCGACAACTGGCGCAAGCTGTTCGCCGACCCGGTGCTGCTCAAGAGCCTCTGGCTGAGCGTGCTCCTCACCGTCCTCGGCGTCGTCGTGCAGACCCCGCTCAGCCTCCTCCTCGGCGTCTGGGCGGCGGGACACCAGCGCAACCGGGCCGTCCTGTCCGCGATCTACTTCGTGCCGCTGCTGCTCTCCGCCGCCGCCGTCTCCGTCCTGTGGCGGGCCGTCCTCGACCCGAACTTCGGCGTCCCCTCCCAGGCGACCTGGCTGTTCGGCGACGGCAACCTGTTCGGCCACCAGTCCACCGCCATCGGGGTCCTGGTCTTCGTCAGCACCTGGCAGTTCACACCGCTGCACACGCTGATCTACCAGGGCGCGGCGCGCGCGATCCCGCCCGTGCTGTACCAGGCGGCGCAGATCGACGGCGCGGGCACGGTGCGCCAGTTCTTCTCCATCACCCTGCCGCAGCTGCGCAACAGCATCATCACCTCGATGATCCTGATGGTGGTCGGCGGTCTCACCACGTTCGACACGGTGCTGATCCTGACCCAGGGCGGCCCCGGCACGGACACCACCATCAGCGCGTACTACATGTACCAGAAGGCGTTCAAGAGCTTCGACTACGGCTCGGCCTCGGCGGTCGGCCTGCTTCTGGTCCTGGTCGCCACGATCGTCTCGCTCGTCATGGTGCGGCTGTCCGGCTACGACAAGATGCGCAGCCAGATGGAGGGCCTGTGACCACCATCCCCACGGCGAAGGTCCGGGCGTCGTCGGGCCGCCGCGAGCGGCCCAACTGGTTCGCCGGGTTCGGCTCGCTGGTCTGGCTGTTCCTGGTCGGGCTCCCGCTGTACGTGATGCTGGTGGCGACGTTCCAGTCGCGCTCCGACTACGGCGCGAACGGGCCGCTGTCCCTGCCCCACCACTTCACGTTCGACAACTACACCGC
Source organism: Streptomyces sp. NPDC046939 (assembly GCF_040644575.1). Lineage (NCBI taxonomy): Bacteria > Bacillati > Actinomycetota > Actinomycetes > Kitasatosporales > Streptomycetaceae > Streptomyces > Streptomyces sp. NPDC046939. Next base: position 97,873 of record NZ_JBEYWV010000001.1, on the reverse strand, counting down.
CAACTTCAACAGCGGTTTCGGGCAGTACTTCTTCAACACGTTCGTCGTCACGGTGTGCGTGGTCGGCATCGTGCTGCTGCTCGTGCCGCCGCTCTCCTACGCCATCGTGCGCGGCACGGGACGCCTCACCGGCGGGGTGTTCCGGCTGTTCCTGCTCGGCCTCGCCATTCCCGCGCAGGCCGTCATCGTGCCGATGTTCTACGTGATCAGCGAGGCGGGTCTCTACGACAACCTCATCGGCGTCATCCTGCCGACGGCCGCGTTCGCCATGCCCGTGTGCACCCTCATCCTGACGGGCGCCATGCGGGACATCACGCCCGAGCTGTACGAGGCCATGACCGTGGACGGCGCGACGCCCTGGCGGATCTTCTTCCGCCTGGTCCTGCCGCTGTCCCGCAGCGGCCTGTCGACCATCACCGTGTACTCCGCGCTCCAGGCGTGGAACGGCTTCCTCTTCCCGCTGGTCCTCACGCAGTCCGCGGACTCCAAGGTCATCACCATGGGTCTCTACGACTTCCAGACCGAGCACGGCGTCGACATCCCCGGCCTGCTCTCCGCGGTCGTGCTGTCCATGCTCCCCATCCTGATCGTCTACCTGTTCGCCCGTCGCGCCCTGGTCCAGGGGCTGATGGGAGTCGGAGGAAAGTGACCGACCACATGACCCGAGCGGCCCAGGAACCCGGCCCGTCCCCCACCCCGCTGTGGCGCGACCCGGGCGCCGCGCCCGAGGACCGCGCCGACGCCCTGCTCGCCGAGATGACCCTCGAGGAGAAGATCGCCCAGCTCTACGGCGTCTGGGTGGGCGCCTCCGCGGAGGGCGGCGACGTCGCCCCGCACCAGCACGACATGGAGGAGCCGGTCGACCTCGACGAGCTGCTCCCGCAGGGGCTCGGCCAGTTGACCCGGCCGTTCGGGTCCGCGCCCGTCGACCCGGCCCTCGGCGCGCTCTCCCTCGCCCGTACGCAGCGCAAGGTCGCCGCGGCCAACCGGTTCGGCATCCCGGCGCTCGCCCACGAGGAGTGCCTCGCCGGGTTCGCCGCCTGGGGCGCGACCGCCTACCCGGTGCCGCTGTCCTGGGGCGCCACCTTCGACCCGGACCTCGTACGGGACATGGCCGCGGCGATCGGCCGCGACCTGCGCTCGGTCGGCGTCCACCAGGGGCTCGCCCCGGTCCTCGACGTCGTGCGCGACCTGCGCTGGGGCCGCGTCGAGGAAACCATCGGCGAGGACCCCTACCTCGTCGGCACCGTCGCCACCGCCTACATCCAGGGCCTTGAGTCGGCGGGCGTCGTCGCCACGCTGAAGCACTTCGCCGGGTACGCGGCGTCGCGGGCCGGACGCAATCTGGCGCCGGTGTCGATGGGGCCGCGCGAGTTCGCGGACGTGGTGCTCGCCCCGTTCGAGATGGCGGTGCGGGAGAGCGGCGTACGGTCCGTGATGCACGCCTACACCGACACCGACGGGATGCCCTCCGCCGCCGACGAACGGCTCCTGACCGGGCTGCTCCGCGACACCTGGGGCTTCACCGGCACGGTCGTCGCCGACTACTTCGGCGTCGCGTTCCTCCAGGCCCTGCACGGGGTGGCCGGGTCGCTCGGGGAGGCGGCCGGGACGGCGCTCGCGGCCGGGGTCGACGTGGAGCTGCCGACGGTGAAGGCGTTCGGCGAGCCGCTGCGCAAGGCGATCGCCGACGGGCTCGTACCCGAACACCTCGTGGACCGCGCGGCGCGCCGCGTCCTCGCGCAGAAGGCCCAGCTCGGCCTCCTCGACCCGGACTGGGACCCGCGCCCGGCGGCGCTCGCCGCCGTGGACACGGAAGCCGTGCGCGGCACGGTCGACCTGGACCCGGCGGGCAACCGTGACCTGGCCCGCCGTGTCGCGGAGGAGGCGGTCGTCCTCCTCACCAACGACGGCACTCTTCCCCTCGCGCCGCGGCCGGCGACCCGTATCGCCGTGATCGGCCCGCTCGCGGACGTCCCCACGGCCGTCCTCGGCTGCTACTCGTTCCCCGTGCACGTCGGCAGCCGTACGCCGGAGCTGCCGCACGGCATCGAACTGCCGACGCTGCGCGAGGCCCTGGCGGCGGAGTTCCCGGAGTGCGAGATCGTCACGGCGCCCGGGCTCGACGCGGTGGACGCCGCGCCCGGGGACGGCTTCGCCGCGGCCGTCGCCCTCGCGCGCGGCGCCGACCTCGTCGTCACCGCGCTCGGCGACCGCGCCGGGCTCTTCGGCCGCGGCACCAGCGGCGAGGGCTGCGACGTCGCCTCGCTCACGCTGCCCGGCGCGCAGCAGGAGCTGCTCGACGCGCTCCTGGACACGGGCACGCCCGTGGTCGCGACGCTGCTCGCGGGCCGCCCCTACGTCCTGGGCCGGGCGGTCGAGGAGGCCGCCGCCGTCGTGCAGACCTTCTTCCCCGGTGAGGAGGGCACGCGGGCGATGGCCGGTGTGCTCAGCGGCCGGGTGCGGCCGTCGGGGCGGCTGCCGGTCGGGGTGCCTCGGCAGTCGGGGGCGCAGCCCGCCACGTATCTCGCGGCGCGCCTCGGGCACGCCTCCGAGGTGTCGAACCTGGACCCGGGTCCGGCCTTCGGCTTCGGACACGGTCTGACCTACACGTCGTTCACGTGGTCCGATCTGGAGGTGCCCGTGCAGGTGGCGCCGACGGACGGGGAGTTCGAGGTGGCGTGCACGGTCCGCAACACCGGCTCGCGGCCCGGCACCGAGGTCGTGCAGCTCTATCTGCACGACCCCGTCGCCTCGGTCGTCCAGCCCGTCCAGCGGCTCATCGGTTACGTACGCCTGGAGGAGCTGGCGCCGGGCGAGGCGGTCCGGGTCCGGGCGCGGGTCCCCGTCGACCTGGCCTCGTTCACCGGCCGCGCGGGGCGGCGCGTCGTCGAGCCCGGCGATCTGGAGCTGCGGCTGAGCGCGTCGAGCACGCGTCCGCTGCTCACGGCGCGGGTGACGCTGACCGGGGCGGTGCGGGAGGTCGATCACCGGCGGGCGCTGCACGCGCGCCTGTCGACGGAGCGGGTGCCGGGCGCCTGAGCCGGCACGTGTGCCCCGGGTGGTCCCGGTCCGGGGCCACCCGGGGCACACGTGTGTCGAAAACTTTCGGCCCTGCGGCGTCACGTCACCAGGGGCGTCGGCGCTCCTCGACGTACCGGGCCAGGTTCGCCAGGGCCATGCGGGTGCCCGTCTCGTTGTCGGCGGCGGGGACGGCGTCGGGGATGCCCGTGTGGACGAGGAGCACGTCGGTGCCGCCGTCGGCCGGGGTCAGCGTGGTGGTCATCGTCATGGTGCCGCGCAGCGCGGGGTCGTCGGTCTCGAAGGCGAGCTCCTCGACGACCAGCTCGTCCGGGACGATCCGTACGAACGTGCCGGAGTACGTGTCGGTGTGCGCGCCCGACTTGCCGGTGGCCGTGGGGGTGTCGTAGGTGAGCGAGATCCGGAACCGGCCGCCCTCGCGCGCCTCGAAGGTGTGGACCCGGCCGCGCATCCCGTCCGGCGTCCGCCACGCGGCGACCGCGTCGGCGTCGAGGAGGGCGTGGTGGACGGCGGCGGGCGGGGCGTCGACGTGCCGGGACATCCGCGTCTCGTACATGGTGCAAGGCTAGCCGGGGTCAGTAGCGCTCCGCCGTGCCCAGGTACTGCTCGGCGAAGGCGGCGGCGGCGTGGCGTGAGGTGAACAGGCGGCGGAGCCGGGCCAGGGTGGTGCCCGTGCGGAACGGGTCGCCCGTGGCCGTCCCGTGGTAGAGCTCGGAGAGCCACTGGGAGAACTCCTGGTAGTCCCAGACGCGGCGCAGGCAGGCTTGCGAGTAGGCGCGCAGCCGGGCCTCGCCGTCCGGGGATCCGTGGAGGTGGGCCGTGAGGGCGTCGCCGAGGAGGAAGGCGTCGTGCAGGGCCAGGTTCATGCCCTTGGCGGCGATCGGGGCGACCAGGTGCGCGGCGTCGCCGGCCAGGAAGAGGCGGCCGTGGCGCATGGGCTCGACGACGTAGTCGTGCATGTCGAGGACGCGCTTCTCGATGAGCGGGCCCTCGACGAGGGGCGCGGCGCCGTCCGCCGCGAGGCGCCGGTGGAGCTGGTCCCAGACGTGCTCCTTCGGCCAGGAGTCCGGGTCGTCGCCGGGCGGGCACTGGAGGTAGTAGCGGGTGACGTCGGGGCCGCGCGGCATCTGGCCCGCGAAGCCGTCGGGGTGCATGCCGAACAGTACGGAGTCCGCCGAGGGCGGCGCCTGCGCGAGCAGCGCCAGCCAGCCGATGCCGTAGTCGTGCCGTGCGACGCGGACCCGGGCGGCAGGCAGCGCCCCGCGGCTCACACCGCGCGCGCCGTCGCACCCGGCGACGAAGTCGCAGCGCAGGACTTCGCGGCGGCCGGTGTCCGGGCAGGTGTAGGAGACCGAGGGGCGGGCGGTGTCGACGGCGTGAAGCCGTACGTCGCGGACGGCGAAGCGGATGGCGCCGCCGCGCACGTCGGCGTACTCGCGCACGAGGTCGGTCACGAGGAGCGGCTGCGGGTAGACGAAGTGGTGACGGCCCGTCAGTTCGCCGTACGGGAAGCGGTGGCGCTCACCCTCGAAGCGGAACTCGCACGCGGTGTGCCGCTCCGCGCGCGCGAGCAGATTCGCGGCGAGGCCGCGCCGGTCCAGGCCGTGGACCGCCCACTCCTCGATGACGCCCGCGCGGGGCCGCTGTTCGATGAAGGCACGGGTCTCGCACTCCAGGACCACGCAGTCGATCCCGGCGGCGCGCAGGACGTTGCCGACGGTGAGCCCGGCGGGGCCGGCTCCCACGATCACGACCGGGACGGGGTGCTCGGGAGGGGTCACGCGGCCATTATGGCGACGCTCCCGTCGTGCGCCAGGCCCCTGTTCACGGCGTATCGCCCTGCCAGACGAAGCGGCGCCCGTCCGCGCCCAAAGGCCCGTACAGGGCGCGCCCGCCCGGTCCGAACGCGCCCAGCTCGGTCGGCAGGGCGAGGGGCGCGGCCTCCTGCTCGGCGGGCCGGTCCGTGATGTCCAGGAGGAGTCCGTCCAAGGGGCCGCCGACCAACTGTGCGTAAGCGCGGCCGGGCCGCGGACCCGCGTCCTCGTGGTCCGCGCCGTACACCCTGCCGCGCATGAACTCCTGTTCGTCCATGACCCCACCCTCGCAGCCGCCACTGACAACGCCGATGAGGCAGACTCCCGGCATGAGTGAGATCGAACAGAAGAATGACCTGCTCCTGTATCTGCAGCAGGCCCGTGACGCCGTGCTGTGGAAGCTCGAAGGGCTGTCGGAGTACGACGTCCGGCGTCCTCTCACCCCGACCGGAACGAATCTGCTCGGCCTGGTCAAGCACCTGACCATGGTGGAGCTGGGGTACTTCTGCCTCACGTTCGGCAGACCGCACGACGTGCCGATGCCGCCCCCGGACGAGGACTCGTACGCCACCCCCGACGAGTCCCGTGAACTGATCGTGGAGCGGTACCGGCGGGCCTGGACGTACGCGGACGCCACGCTGAAGGAGCTGCCCCTGGACACGGTCGGCTCGGTGCCGTGGTGGGAGGAGGGCAAGCGGGAGGTGACGCTCCATCACGTCCTGGTCCGGGTCCTCGGGGACACCCAGCGCCACGCGGGACACGCCGACGTCCTGCGCGAGGGCCTGGACGGGGCGGTGGGCTGGCGCGAGGACAACGACAGCCTGCCGTCCCGGGACCCGGCGTTCTGGCGCGCCTACCACGACCGGCTCCAGGGCCTGGCCGAGCAGGTCAGGGACCGGTAGCGGGGGTCAGCCCTCGCGGTGGCGGAGCAGCAGCATCGCCGCGTCGTCGCGGAGCGGCCCCTTCGCGTGGTCCACGAGGTCGGTGCGCAGGCGCTCGATGGCGGCCTCCGCGTCGGGGTCCTTGAGCAGGGCGACGCGGTCGGCGAGCGGATAGAAGTCCCCGGCGCCGTCGCGCGCCTCGCTCACCCCGTCGGTGTAGAGGAGGATCTGGTCGCCGGGCGCGAAGTCGACGGAGTACGGGGCGGGCTGCTCCCCGCCCTGCACGCCGATGCCGAGCGGCAGCGCGTACGCGGGCGGCTCCGGGAACAGGGTGGAGCCGTCGGCGCGGACGATCAGCGGCGCGGGGTGGCCGAAGTTGAGGAACGTGACGTGGCGGCCGCCCGCCGGGACCTCGACGAGGAGGGCGCTGACGAACCGCTCGCCGTCCAGCTCCCGGTCGACGGCGCGGGCGAGGCGGCGCCCGAGCCCGGCCAGTTCGGGCTCGTCGTGGGCGGCCTCGCGGAAGGCGCCGAGGACGAGCGCCGCCGTCTCGACGGCTTCGAGGCCCTTGCCCTGGACGTCGCCGATGAGCGCCCGCGTCGCCCCGGCGGCGACCACGACCTCGTACAGGTCGCCGCCGATCCGGGCCTGCGCCACGGCGGAGGTGTAGGAGACGGCGACACGCAGTTCGCCCGCGACGCGGGGCACGGGCCGCAGCAGGACGCGCTGGGCGACCTCGGCGATGGAGCGGACGCTGGCCAGTTCGGCGTCGCGCCGCTCCCGTGAGGCGACGGCGAGCAGACCCGCCGCGGTGACCCCGGCGACGCTCGCCGCCGCGATGTAGACGCGCCGCTTGCCGAGCTCTCCCTCGGAGGCGGCGAGCAGAACGCAGAGCAGGACGGCGAGGGCGCCGATGCGGGCGGTGCGCCGCTTGCTGCCGACGAGGCCCGCGAAGGCGGGCCCGAGCGACATCAGGGGCAGCAGACCGAACCCGGCGGGGGTGCCCAGTTCGACGGAGGCCACCAGCGCCATCACGCAGTACGGCAGCGCGGGCAGCACCCGCCCGTCACGGCGCGTCGTCCCGTTCATCGCTCCCCCGCCCGAACGTCTCGTCCGTCTCTTCCGTCGGTTCCTGAGCGTATGCGTGTTTTCTTGGGGCTTGATGAGGATCGCGCGATGTCGTTACGCGATCGCGTCGTTGTCCGTCAGGGGCGCACCCGCTCCGAGGGCCTGACGGCGCGCGCCGCGGAGTGCAGCGACTTCAGCGCGACGAGCAGCAGCCCGATGTCGTCCAGGTAGATCGGGTCGGGCAGCAGGTCGACCGGGGAGATCGTGTAGATCACCGCGGTCCAGAACAGAGCCTTGCTGCGCAGCGGGATGCCCGCCTCCCTCAGCAGCTTGCGCGCCTGGAAGACACGTACGAGCAGGTAGACCGCGGCCACCAGCATCACCACGGCCGCGACCGTCGCGAGGACGAACCACGTCTCGCCGTCCATCAGTCGTCCACCCCTGTCGGCTTGCCGGTCCTGACACCCGCGCTCACGGCAGGATGGAGTCCACGTACCCGCCATCCACCCGGACCGCACCTCCGGTCGTCGCCGAAGCCTGGTCGGAGCTGAGGTAGACGACCATGTTGGCGATCTCCTCGGGCTCGATCAGGCGCTGGAGCAGCGACTGCGGTCGGTGCTCGCGCATAAAGGCTTTCTGCGCCTCGTCCCAGGGCAGGTCGCGGTCGACCAGTTCGTACACGAAGTCCTCGACGCCGCCGGTGTGGGTGGGGCCCGCGAGCACCGAGTTCACGGTGACGCCGGTGCCCGCCGCGCGCTTGGCGAAGCCGCGGCTCACCGAGAGCAGGGCCGTCTTGGACATGCCGTAGTGGATCATCTCGGCGGGGACGACGACGGCGGAGTCGCTGGCGATGTACTGCACCCGGCCCCAGCCGCGCTCCATCATGCCGGGCAGGAACATGCGGGTGAGGCGGACGCCCGCGAGGACGTTGACCTCGAAGTAGCGGCGCCACTCGTCGTCACTGATCTCCAGCGGCTCGGCGGAGCCGAAGACGCCGAGGTTGTTGACGAGGATGTCGACCTCGGGCAGTGCCTCGGCGACGCTCCGCGCACCCTCCTCGGAGGCGACGTCCGCGACGACCGGCACCAGCTCGGCGCCGGGCGCCCGCGCGGCCAGCTCGGCGACGGCCTCCTCCACCCGGCCGGCCGAACGCCCGTTGACGCCGACGCGCGCGCCGGCCCGCGCCAGGCCCGTGGCGATGGCCGCGCCGATCCCCTGAGTGGAGCCGGTGACGAGGGCGGTGCGCCCCTTCAGATCGATCCGCATGTCCGGTGTCCTTCGTTCCGTGTCCGTCGTGCCGTGCCTTTTGCGGGGGGTGCCGGGGCGGGTGAGGATGTGGACCGACGGGGGGCCGGAACCGAATCCGTGGAGGCCCCGCCGTGCTCATCATCGCCGCGATGGTCCTGGGAGCGCTCAGCGTGCTCTGCGTGGGCGTCATCGTCCGCCAGTGCGCGACGGACGACATCACCCTCGGCCCGCCGGTGCTCGCGCTCGTGGCGGCCTTCACCTCGGTCGCGCTGATGCTGACCGCCACCGCCCACGGGCACTGAGCGCCTCCGAGCCGTCCTCAGAGCCGGTCGAGGTCGTCCGGGTCCTCGTCGACCACGTGGACCGCCGCCTCCTCGGCCGACGCGGCGCCGCCGTCGATGCCGACGTCCTCGGCCACCATGTCCTTCTCGGCGTCCTCGTGGGCGCCCTCGTCCGGGGCCAGGAGACGCCCCGAGCGGTCGTAGCCGACCTCGTCGTCTACGGGCTCGCCCTCGCCGCCCTCCAGGTCGCCGATCTCGTCGTCCTCCTCCTCGCCGGACTCCAGGGCCTCGTACTCGTCCACCACGGGGTCCGGGCGCTCCTCCGCGAGCCGCTCGTCCAGGGTCTCCCCCTCGCGCTGCTCGGCGGCCGTGGTGCCCTTGTGGTTCACGCCGAGCGGCCGCTCCGGCGGGGAGTACCCCTCGTCGTGCGGGTCGACGCCACGGTCCAGGAGGGTGTCCTCCGCCTCCCAGGTGCCCTCGTCGTCACGCGCCTCCGGCTCCTCGCTCGGCTGGTAGACCTCGTCGCCCATGAGCGCGTCGTCGTTCCCGTCGGTCATGCCGTGTCACCTCGTCTCTTTCCGCCCCGTAGGACTGCGTCCCCCGTTCCGGTCACGTAACCAGCCTGCGCCAGGTCACGCATGTCGGCCGCTTATCCGCTCATCCGGGGCGCAATCACCTCAGGTCACACGAGACTCAGAGGGCGTGCGGCACCACGACCACCTGCACGTCGTCCTCGTACACCACGCGGCCGGGGTCGGCCGAGACGACGCGGCGCCAGGCGACGCCGTGCGCGTCGAGGATCTCCAGATAGCCGGGGAGCCGCTCGAAGAGGTGGGTGGCCGTCGGCTTGAACCAGGCGGTGGCGCCCGGGTTCACCCCCGGGTCGTAGACCGTCGGGTCGACGGTGGAGGGGTCGGTGTACGCGGTGTCGTACCAGGCGTTGTTCTCGCGGCGGAAACGCTCCTGCTCGGGGGTGAGCCTGCCTTCCCGGCCGAGGTTGTTGACCAGGCCGAACACTCCCTTGTGATGGCCTCGGTCATCGGGTGTGGCGGCTTGGTAGCGGGCGTACTCGATCGTCATCGGGCGATCTTTTCAGGTCTTGGCGTCCGCCCCCAGTTCGATGTCGTGGCGCACCGTCCCCGAGGGGTCCGCGACGGTGACGAGTTCGGCGCGCGGCGCGTGCCGGGAGCCGGAGACGACGAGGGTGTGGGTGCCCGCGGGCAACCCCTCGACCACGTAACCGCCCGCTGTCACCGGCGCCTTGGCGAGGCGTTTGCCGCGGGCGCGGGCGCACGGTGCTGCGGCTCGTTCCAGGCGGCCATGAGGGAGCGGGCGCGCCGCTGCATCGGGGTGGCCGGGGGCTGCGCGGTGCGGCCCTCGGTGGCGACGGGGAGGCCGGCCTGTTCGGCGTAGGCGGCCATGGTCTCGTCGAGGGCGTCGAGCTCGCGCAGCGCGGTGGCGAGGCGGCGGGCGCGGAGGCCGGGTGCGGCGGCGGGGGCGAGTTCGGCCTCCAGTTCGCGGACGAGGGGGCTGATGCGCCGCCAGGTGCCGGGGCCGGTCCCGGTCCCGGTGCTGTCGGGTTCGCCGCTCGCGAAGAAGCGGTCCAGTTCCTTGAGGGACGCGGTGAGGGTGGTGGTGATCAGCCGGGCGCGTCCGGCGAGCCGGGGTGCCAGGTCGACGTCGATGTCGGCGGCGAAGGCCAGCGTCCTGGCGTGTCCGGTGGCGGTGGCGAGGAGCGCGGCGCGGTGCTCGGCGGCGGGCCCGCGCACGCCGAGCGGCATCCGCACGAGGGGTCGTAGGACGCTCTGGACCTGGCTCAGGGCGGCGTCCACGGCGCGGGCGGCGCCGCGCAGGCGGACCGGTTCCCCGGGCCGGGACCAGCGCTGCTCCACCTGCATGACTACTTGGGCGAGCGCGTCGACGTAGCCGCGTTCGGCCTCCTTGACGACGGTGCGGCGCGACAGCGGGAAGATCAGGGCGGCACAGGCGGTGGCGACGAGGACGCCGATGCCGTTGTCGAGGAGCCGCTCGCCGAGCAGGTGGTTCATGCCGCTGTCGGGTGTGGTCAGGGCGTAGAGCTGGACGAGGGCGACGACGAGGCCGACGACCCAGCAGGCGTAGGCGCGCTGCATGCCCCAGGCGCCGAAGGCGAGTGCGGCGACGATGACGGCGAGGGTGGCGTGGACGTGGTCGCGGCCGATGAGGTGCAGGACGACGATGCCGAGGACGGCGCCGATGGCGGTGCCGACCATGCGGTGGCCGAACTTGCGCAGGCGTTCGTGGGTGGTGTGGGTGCCGAACAGCGTGATCATGACGCCCATCAGGCCCCAGTAGAAGCGGTGCGGGTCGATGGCGTCGGCGATCGGGCAGACGATCGCGGCGGCGACGGCGGCGTGCGCGGGGACGCGGACGAAGGGGATGACGCGGCGCCAGCCGGTCTCCGAGCCCGCTTCGAGGACGCGCCCCACCGGGCCCGCCGAGCCGGGCAGCCGGTTGTTCTCCAGGGCGACGCTCGGCTGGAAGGGGACGTCGGCGGCGCTGGTGGAGGTGGTGCGGCCGAGGGTGAGCCAGTCGCGCAGCGAGTCGGCGAGCGACTCCAGGAGGTGGCCGACGCGACGGGCGAGGACGGCGGCCTCGACGTCGTCGGCCGGTGCGGCGGCGTCGCGCAGGATCGTCTCGGCGCTCTCCCGGACGCGGGCCGCGACCGGCCGCAGCCCCTCGGCCTGGCCGAGGGGGGTGTCGCGGGCGAGGACGAGGCCGACGGCGAGGGCTTCGCGCAGCGGTGCGGGGACGGGGCGGCGGGTCAGTTCGGTGGTGGCCTGGCCGATGCCGCGCAGGGCGAGTTCGGCGTCGAAGAGGTGGCGGTGCAGGAGTTCGGCGGCGGCCGGGTCGGCGGCGACCTCCGGCTGGGCGAGGCGGCCGTCGATGGTGACGGTGGTGATGTTCAGGCGGCGCAGGGAGCGGTCCATGCGGCGCACGGCGCGTTCGGGGTCGGCGTCGGGGTCGAGCGCGTCGACGGCGGCGTCGGCGACCCGGCGGGCTTCCACGACAAAGGCCCGCTGGGTGCGGAGCAGGTCCTCGCGGGGCATCGGGTAGCAGAGCAGGAGCCGGGTGGCGAGGACGGCGGCGGCGCAGACCAGGGCGACGGCGAACGCCTTGCCGACGAGCGCGGCGGGGATGCCCGCGAGCATGCCGATCATCAGGCCGTTGAACAGCATCATGCCGGTGAGCAGCGCCGGCTGCCCGAAGCGGGCGAGGAAGAAGGTGAGGACGAGCGCGCCGATCATGAGGACCATCTGTGCGGTGCGCTGCCCGTTCAGGCTCGCGCACAGCCACAGCGCGGCGGTGTAGGGGAACGGCATCCACAGGATGGCGCGGGCGAGCCGGTCCCAGGTGTTCTCGGCGACGGCGAACGCGCTCATCAGGCCCGTCATCCCCGCGACCATCATGCCGATCATGTCGGGGATGTGGAGCGCCCCGGCCATGGCGTGTCCGACGGCCAGGGAGGTGGCCATGGCGACCAGCGACCGCCAGCCGGCCTGGAGCTGGCCGAGCCCCGGATCGGCCGCGAGCACCCAGTCCCACCATCTGCGCGGCCCCGCGACCCGGTGGGGCGCGAGGCCGGCGGGCGCGAAGTGGGGGGTGGTGGCGGTCTCCGGCAGGGTCTCCGGGGTGGTCAACTGGCCTCCGCTTCCATGGCGTCCAGGAGTACGGCGATGGCTTCGCGCGCGGCGCGGACCGCGCGCTCGGAGTCGTCGATGCCGCCGTCGAGGGCGGTGAGCAGGGCGTGCGCCATGCGCCGGCGGCCGCGTTCGAGCAGATCGCGGCCGTCGGACGTGAGCGACGTCCGCACCGCGCGCCGGTCGTCCGGGCAGCGCTGCCGCTCCACGAGTCCGGCCTCTTGGAGCTTCTGCAGGATCACGGTGGTGCGGGGCTGCGCCATGCCGGTCGCGGCGGCCAGTTCGGTCACCCGGCGCGGGCCCGCCTCCAGCGCGTCGAGCAGGGCGGCCTGGCTGCGGGTGAGCCCGTAGTCACCGGCCCGGAAGAGGGCCTGGGTGAGCTGACCGATCCCGCGCAGCAGGCCGTGGGCGGCGCCCTCGATCCGCTGGGCCTCGACGGACCCCGAGGATAGATGCATGTGGAAATTATATACATGCGGTATACAAACAACTGACGCGGCTCCCTGGGCCCCTCCCCCGGCCGCCCCCACGGTGGGAGAATCCGGGCGTGGACGGAGGGATCCTCGAACGGGATCTCGAACTGGACCGGCTGGCGCGCGCCGTGCGGGACGCCGCGACCGGTGCGGGCTCCGTCGTGCTCGTCCTCGGCGAGGCCGGGATCGGCAAGTCGTCCCTGGTGCGGGCGGTGCCGGGGATACTGCCGCGCGGCGCCCGCTTCCTGGTCGGACAGTGCGACGACCTGGCCACGGGCCGCCCGCTCGGCCCCCTGCGCGACCTCGTCGGCAGCGTCGGCGGCGAACTGGCGCGGGCGCTGCGCGACGCGAGCGACCGGCACCGGGTCCACGAGGCGCTCCGCGCCGAGCTGGCCGCCGCCCCGCACCCCGTGGTCCTCGTCGTCGAGGACGTGCACTGGGCGGACGAGGCGTCCCTCGACGCCCTGCGCTATCTGGTGCGCCGCGTCGAGAAGCTGCCCGCCGTCCTCGTCCTCACCTACCGCGACGACCAGCTGGGCCGCGGCCATCCGCTGCGCCAGCTCCTCGGGCTCGTCTCGGGGGCGGCCCGGGTGCACCGGCTGCCGCTCGCCCCGCTCTCGCCCGACGCCGTACGCGTCCTGAGCGCGGCGGCCGACCTCGATCCGGCGCAGGTCTACACGGTGACGTCGGGCAACCCGTTCTTCGTCGCCGAGGTGATCGCGGCGGGCGACACCGGGGACGTGCCGCCGACCGTCGTCGACGCCGTACTGGCCCGGCTGCGCGGCCTCACCGACCCCACCAGGGACGCCCTCGAACAGCTCGCCGTGGTGCCGTCGGCGGTGGAGCGGCCGCTCGTGGACACCCTGCTGGCCCACGACGACGACGCGCTCGCGGCGGCCGAACAGGCCGGGCTCCTCGTCGTGACCGCGGACCGGGTGGCGTTCCGGCACGAGATCATCCGGCGGGCGGTCGCCGACTCGCTGCCCACGGCGCGCCGCATCGCGCTCGACCGGGCCGTGCTCGCCGCGCTGGCCGCCACCCCCGACGCGGACCCGTCCCGGATCGTGCACCACGCGGCGGCGGCCGGGGACGCCGAGGCGGTGGTGCGGTTCGGACCCGGGGCCGCCCGGGACGCCACGCGGGCGGGCGCGCACCGCGAGGCCGCCGCCCATCTGCGGCTCGTCCTGCGCCACCGGCACCGCTTCCGCGCCGCCGAACGGGCCCACCTCCTGGAGCGGTTCGCCGTCGAGAGCTACACCATCGGGGACTCCGAGGCCGCCGTCTCCGCGCAGCGCGACGCCGTCGCGCTCCGCCGCGAAGAGGGTGACCTGCGGGCGCTCGGGGCGGATCTGCGCTGGCTGTCCCGCATCCACTGGTGGGCGGGGGACGCGGCCGCCGCCGAGGCCGCCGCACGCGAGGCGCTGACCGTCCTTGAGGAGGCGGGGGACGAACGGCTGCTCGCGCTCGCGCTGAGCAACACGGCGCAACTGCGCATGCTGGCCGACGAGTACGCGCAGGCCGTCGACTACGGCGAGCGCGCCATGGCCCTGGCCCGCGCGGTCGACGACAAGCCGATCCTGACGCACGCGCTCAACAACGTCGGCAGCGCACGGTGGCGCTCGGGCGACCCGTCCGGGCAGCGGCAGTTGGAGGAGAGCCTGCGCGTCGCCCTGTCCGCCGGCGAGACCGACCACGCGTGCCGCGCGTACGCCAACATCGTCTGGTTCCTCCTCGACGACCTGCGCCTCGCCGACGCCGACCGGTTCCTGACGCCCGCCATCGACCTCGCGGACCGCGCCGAGCACCTGGGCTTCCTCACGTACTTCGAGGTCGAGCGGGCGCTGCACCGGTTCGCCGTGGGCGACTGGGCGGCGGCCGAACGGTTCGCGCTGCTCGGCACCGATGTCTTCCCGCCCGCCCGCTGCCCCGCGCTCACCGTCCTCGCCCGCATCCGCATCCGGCGCGGCACGCCGGGCGGCGACGACCTCCTCGACCAGGCGTGGCGGATCGCCGTCGGCACCCGGGAGCTCCAGCGCACCGCGCCCGTGGCGGCGGCCCGCGCGGAGGCCGCCTGGCTGCGCGGCGACCCGGCGGGCGTCGTCGCCGCCGTCGAACCGGTCCGCGCCCACGCGAGGACGCTGCCCGCCCCGCCGCACCTGCCCGAACTCGGCTACTGGCTGACCAAGGCGGGCCGGACGGTGGCACCCAGCGGCTCGCGGCACCCGTACGCGCTCCAGGCGGCGGGCCAGTGGGACAAGGCGGCCCGGCTCTGGCAGGAGGCCGGGTGCCCGTACGAGCACGCGGCGGCCCTCGCGGAGAGCCCCGACCCGGCGGACAAGCTGAGCGCGCTCACCGCCCTCGACTCCCTCGGCGCGCTGCCGCTCGCCCGCCGCGTCAGGGCCGAACTGCGCGCGCTCGGCGTACGGCACGTGCCGCGCGGCCCGCACGCGGCGACGCGCCGCAACCCGGCGGGCCTGACGGCACGCCAGCTCCAGGTCGTCCGGTTCCTCGCGGAGGGGCTGACCAACCAGGAGATCGCGGACCGGCTCGTCGTCTCCGTCCGCACGGTCGACAACCACGTCCGCGCGGTCCTGGAGAAGCTGGACGCGCCCACCCGCCGCCGGGCCGCCGCGCGCGCCCGGGAGCTCGGGCTGCTCGACGGGGACAGAACGTAGGTAGCGGACGGGCCGAAGGTGGGTGCCCGGCACGCATGCCGGGACGCGGTCCACGCCCGTAGAACGGGCGCACCACACTCGACATCTCCCGGGGGCCCCGCATGACCGTCACGCCTGCCCAGGCAGCACAACGCGAACTCACCGACTTCCACGGCCGATTGACCGGCCCGGACGACTCCGCGTACGACGCCGCGCGCGCCGTCTACAACGCCATGATCGACCGGCGCCCCGCGCTCGTGGTGCGCTGCGCCGACGCCGGGGACGTCGCCCGCGTCATCGCGTTCGCCCGCCGCCACGGACTGCCGCTCGCCGTGCGCGGCGGGGGGCACCACGGCGCGGGGCTCGGCACCTGCGACGGCGGGGTCGTCGCGGACCTGTCCCTGATGAACTCCGTCGAGGTCGACCCCGCCGCCCGCACCGTGCGCGTCGGCGGCGGTGCCACCTGGGGCCTGGTCGACGCGGCCACGCACGAGCACGGCCTCGCCACCCCCAGCGGCATCATCTCCACCACCGGCGTCGGCGGCCTCGCGCTCGGCGGCGGCCTCGGCCACCTCAGCCGCCGCTTCGGCCTGACCGTCGACAACATCCTGGCCGCCGACGTCGTCCTCGCCGACGGCACACGCGTGCGCGCCGCCGCCGACGAGAACACCGACCTGTACTGGGCGATCCGGGGCGGCGGCGGCAACTTCGGCGTCGTCACCGCCTTCACCTTCCGCCTGCACGCACTGGACACGGTCGTCGCGGGGCCCACCTTCTGGCCCGCCGAGCGGAGCGCCGAGGTCCTCGCCGCCTACCGGGACTTCCTGCCGTCCGCGCCGCGCGACGTCAACGGCTTCTTCATGTACGCGAGCGTGCCGCCCGCGCCGCCGTTCCCCGGGGAACTGCACCTGCGCAAGGTGTGCGCCGTCGTCTGGTGCCACACCCACGGCGACAGCGAGGCGGCGGCCCGCGCGACGGCCCCGCTCCTCGACGCGCTCCCCGAGCCGCTCCTGCACGCCGTCGCACCGATGCCGCACCCGGCGCTGCAATCCATGTTCGACGGCCTCTACCCGCCCGGCGACCAGTGGTACTGGCGGGCCGACTTCGTGCGGGACATCCCCGACGAGGCGGTGGCGCTGCACGCCAAGTTCGGGCCCGAGGCACCGACCCCGCAGTCCACGATGCACCTCTATCCGATCGACGGCGCCGTGCACGACCACGCCGCGTCCGACACCGCCTTCCACTACCGGGACTCCCGGTGGGCGAGCGTCTACGCGGGCGTCGACCCGGACCCGGCCAACGCCGGACTCGTCAAGCGCTGGACGGTCGACTACTTCGACGCGCTGCACCCGTACTCGGCGGGCGGCGCCTACGTGAACATGATGATGGACGAGGGCCAGGAGCGCGTCCGCGCGAGCTACCGGGGCAACTACGCCCGCCTCGCCCGCATCAAGGCGGCGCTCGACCCGGAGAACGTCTTCCGCCTCAACCAGAACATCGAGCCGGACCCGGCGGCCCGCCCCTGACCCGACCCGCTCCGCCGCCGACGCGCCGGGCGCGCTCCGGGACCGTAGCGTGGCCCGCATGTGCTGGAGCGCGACGGCCGACCTCGTGGCGGGCAGCGCGATCACCGCGGTGGGGGTCGCCTGCGTGGCACGCGCCGCCCGTACCCGGCCGCGCGCCCTGCCCCTCGCGGCGCTCCCGCTGCTGCTCGGCGCGCACCAGATCATCGAGGCGGTGATCTGGAACGACAACGGCGGCCGTGGCCCCGCCGTCCTCGCCTGGGCGGTGATCGCCCTGCCGCTACTCCCCTTCTGGGTCCCGGCCGGCGTCCTGTGCGTGGCGCGACCCGAGGCGCGGCGGCGGCTGTGGCCCCTGCTCGCGTGCGGGCTCGTCACCTCGGCCGCCCTCGCGTACACCCTGGCGACAAGGACGGTGACCGCCACCGTCCGCGGCCACACGATGGCCTACGAGATCGGCCTGCCGCACGCCGGACTCCTCGTCGCCGGTTACCTCCTGGCCACGATCGGCTCACTGCTCCTGTCCGGCGAGGCGGGCCTGGTCCTGCTCGGCGGCCTGGCCGGGATCGCCGCGGCGGTGTGCGCGGCGCTGTGGCGCTGGGAGTTCGTGTCGACGTGGTGCGCGGCGGCGGCGGTGTGCTCGCTGGTGCTGTTCGCGTGGACGCGCCGGGCGGCAGCGACGCCGACGAACTCTTCAGGGGGTCCACCATGACCAGTAACCAGCCGCTGCACGTCGTCCTCGGCTCCGGCCCCGCCGGAACCGCCCTCGCCGGGGAGCTGGTGCGCCGCGAGCACCCGGTACGGCTCGTCGACCGCAAGGGGGAGGGGCCCGGGCCCGCGGGCGTCGAGCGGTTCGCGGCGGATGTCAGCACCGCGCAAGGGGCACGGGCCGCCGTGGCGGGGGCCGCCGTCGTGTACCACTGCGTCAACGTCGCCTATCACCTCCAGGTCGACGTGATGCCGGGCATCCAGGAGGCCGTCCTCGGCGCGGTGGAGGAGAACGGGGCGCGCCTCGTCGTCCTCGACACGCTGTACCCGTACGGCCCGACCGGCGGTGCCGTCATGACGGAGGACTCGCCCTGGAACGCCACGTCCCGCAAGGGCCGGATGCGCGCGGACCTCGACGAGAAGTACCTGGCGGCGCACCGCGCCGGGCGCGCCCGGGTGGCGCTCGGCCGCTCCGCCGACTTCTTCGGGCCCGGCGTCCTCAACTCCACGCTCGGCGGCGCCGTCTTCCCCGCCGCACTGACCGGCGGCGAGATCCCGGCCTTCGGCGACATCGACCTGCCGCACAGTTATACGTACATCGGTGATGTCGCGGCGGGGCTCGCCACGCTCGGCGAGCGTCCCGACGGCGACGGCCGCGTCTGGCACCTGCCGACCGCGCCCGCCCTGCCCACCCGCGAGGTCCTGGCGATGGTGGAGCGGCGCACGGGCCAGCCGCTGGAGCTCACGGTCATGAGGGAACCGCGCCCGTTCGGCCCGTTCGACGAGCAGTTCATGGCCGAGTACGCGGAGATGTTCTACCAGCACACCGAGGCGCAGATCATGGACTCGTCGGCCTTCGAGCACCACTTCGGCGTCCGTCCGACGCCCTTCGCAAAGGCGCTGGACGCCACGCTCGCCTGGTACCGGGCGACGCTGGGGATCAGCGCCTGATCTCCTAACTGAAGGTCTTGCGGTACGTCTGCGGGCTCACGCCCGTCGTGCGCTTGAAGCGGTCGCGGAACGCGGTCGGCGAACCGAAGCCGACCTGCGCGGCGATCCGTTCCACGGGGTGCCCGGTGGTCTCCAGCAGGTGCTGGGCCTGCCGGATGCGGGCGCGGTGCAGCCATTGCAGCGGCGTGGTGCCGGTCTGTTCGCGGAAGCGCCGCATGAGCGTACGGGTGCTGACACCGGCGCGGGCGGCGATGTCGGCGAGGCTGAGTTCGCTGTCGAGGTGGTCGCGGAGCCAGTCGAGCAGCGGCTCGAAGGAGGCGCCCTGCGGTGCGGGGCTCGGCGTGTGGTCGTGGACGATGAACTGCGCCTGGCCGCCCTCCCGTTCGAGCGGCATGACGGAGAGCCGGGCCGCGTCGGCGGCCACCGCCGAGCCGTAGTCGCGGCGGATCATGTGCAGGCACAGATCGAGTCCGGCGGCGGCACCGGCCGAGGTGAGGAGCTGCCCGTTGTCGACGTAGAGGACGTCGGGGTCCACCTTCACCGCCGGGTAGGTGGCGGCGAGCAGGTCCGCCGCGATCCAGTGCGTCGTCGCGCGCAGCCCGTCCAGGAGCCCGGTGGCGGCGAGCGGAAAGGTGCCCGCGCAGATGGAGGCGATACGGGTGCCTTGCGCGGCCGCGCTCCTGAGGGCGTCGCGGACGGCCGGTGACAGCGGGGCGGTGGGCGCCGAGGTGCCGGGCACGATGATCGTGTCGGCCCCGTTCAGCCCGTCCAGACCCCGGTGCGCGCGGAGGGTGAACGTGCCCGCGTCCACCTCCTCCCGCTCGGCGCAGACGCGCACCTGATAGCCGGGCCGGCCGTCCGGGAGCCGGGTACGGGTGAAGACCTCGATCGGGGTGGAGAGGTCGAAGGGGATCACGTGGTCGAGGGCGAGGACGGCGACGATGTGCATGGCGAGAACATAGCGCGACGCCGTATTGCCGCCACCGGCCATATAGAGGTGGGTACGCGCAACTTCCCTGCTCGCAGGGCCTGGCAATAACCCGTTGATGCCAGGCACTAATGCCACTGGGACGGCTCTCCGGGACTGGTTAGCGTCGGCGTGAGCCCGGCGCGGACCGGGCCCGTCGCACGTGAAGGAACCGCCTCATGCACGTCCAGACCGTCCCCCTCGACGGCGTCGATCCGCTCGACGCCGTCGCGCCGTTCGAGGTCCGCCGCTGACCATGACGAAATTCCTGCTCAGTCTGCACGTCCTCGCCGCCGTCCTGACCGTGGGGCCGGTCACCGTCGCCGCGAGCATGTTCCCCCGGACCTGGCGCCAGGCGCTCGCGGCGCCGGGCACGGCCGAACCGGTGTCGACGCTGGGGACGCTGCACCGCATCTGCCGGGTCTACGCCGGGATCGGCATCGCCGTACCGCTGTTCGGGTTCGCGACGGCGAGCAGCCTCGGGGTGCTCGGCAGCGCGTGGCTGATCGTCTCCATCGTCCTGACGGCAGTGGCCGCGGGCGTGCTCGCGCTGCTGATCCTGCCCGCGCAGGAGGCGGCCCTCGACGTGGTGGGACAGCCCGAGACGCCGCCGCTCCCCCGCGGCGCGGCGCGACTCGCGGCGCTCACCGGTGTGTTCAACCTGCTGTGGGCGACGGTCACCGTCCTGATGATCGTCCGCCCCGGCTCCACGACGGGGGCGTGACCGTGCGGCCCAAAGCTCTGCGCATCGCGGCGCGCGCCGAACTCGGCACGCTGCTCCTACTCCTCGGCAACCTCGTGACCGTCCACCACCCGGCCGTCTCGTCCGTCATGGGGCCCGCGCACGGTTGCGCGTACCTCTTCGTCATCGGTGCCGTGTGGCGGTCGAGGCAGGCGGACGGTGCCGCCAGGACCTACGCGCTGATCCCCGGGATCGGCGGGCTGCTGGCCGAGCGGCGGCTCGCCGCGACCGCGCCCGCCGCGACCGGTTGAACAACCGACGAACAACCGGCGAAGTCCGACGGCACGGCCCGCCACCGCACCCGGCGGGTCCGTACCGTCACCCCATGAGCTGGCTGGAGATCTCCCTCACCGCCGCGGGCCTGCTGCTCGGTGTCGTCTCGATCGTCACGCCGTTCGTCGCGGACCGGCGGGCGCGGCGCAGCAGGCGGATCGGGTTCCGCAAGCAGATGGACATCGCGATAGGCCACAACGGGCAGGTCAGCGGCGCCGATCCGCGGCTCGGCCTCTTCAACGACCTGCCCGCGATGCGGGACGCGACGCTCGTGCTCCTGCGCATCGAGAACGACGGCTCGCGCCACATCGAGGAGTCGGACTACATCGACCCGTCGGCGCAGTACGGGCTCACCGCCGAGTTCCCGGGCCGGCGCGTCGAGGCGCGGGACGTCACGCTGCCCGGGGAACACGCCAACCTGATGGGCTACTTCGAGAACCAGCCGGGGCTGCTCGTAGCGGGGTCCAGCACCCTGCGCATCCCGCGCGTACCGCTGAAGCCGGGGGCGTACTACAAGATCCTGGTGCTGCTGACGGGCGGTCAGGAGGGTGACCCGGTCACCGTGACCGGTGACATCAAGGACGGCACCCTCCACGAGAACCACAGTCTCACCCCGGACGAGAAGCCTCCGGTGTTCAGCAGGCAGGCCCGGTGGACCACCGTCGCCCTCGGCCTCGCCCTGATCGCTGCGGCCACACTGCCGCTGCTCGTGCCGCCGCCGCTGCCGGACGACTGCGAGACGGGTGCGCTGCGGCTGACAGGCTCGACGGCGTTCGCGCCGGTCATGACCGGACTGGCGGAGAAGTACCGGGAGCACTGCCAGGGCCGCCCGGAGATCACGGTGGCGGCGCGCGGCAGCCGTACCGGGGTGCGGGAACTCGCCCTGTCCGGCGGCGGGACCGACGCCGACGGGGCGGCCGTCGTCGCGTTCTCGGACGGGCCGCGCCCCGCGAGCTACCGACGGCTCAGCGAGAGCCGTGTCGCCGTGTCCCTGTTCACGCTGGTCGTCCACGACGGCGTACGGCTGACGAACCTGTCCGTCGCCGACGTGCGCCGCCTCTACCGGGGCGAGATCCGCAACTGGAACCGGCTCGGCGGCCCCGACCTGCCCGTCGTCCTCGTCAGCCGCACCTCGGGGTCCGGGACCCGCAGCGCGCTGGCTACACGGGTCCTCGCGGGCGCCGACGAGCCGCCCGCCTCCTCCGACGACTGCGTGACGCGCACGGTCCGGACGGCTCCCGTCCTGCGCTGCGAGCTCGACTCGACGGAGCAGGTCCTGTCGACCGTGGCCCGCACGCCGGGCGCGCTCGGCTACAGCGAGTTGCGCGCCGCGTCACCGCCGGAGGCGCCGCGCGGACTGCACCCCGTCACGCTGGACGGGCACACGCCCGACCCGGACCGGCTCACCACCAGCGGTTATCCGTACCGCGAGATCGAGTACGCCTACACCTACGGCCGGCCGCCCGCCGACTCGCTCGCGTCCAGCTTCCTGGCATACGCGATCGACGACGGGACCGGCAAGGGAGTGGTCGCCACGCACGGCCATCTGCCGTGCGGGACGCCGGTGGGCCTGCGGGTGTGCGGCGGTACCGGCTAGAGCGTGTCCGCCTTGGGGTAGCGCACGAACAGGATGCCGTGGACGTCGCCGTGCGGGGCGGCGTAGCGGTGCGGGGCGTCGGCGCGCCAATGGGCGTGGCCGCCCGGGGAGACGGTCTGCGGCGCGTCGGGCAGGCCGACCACTGCGGTGCCGGAGAGCACCATCAGGCTCTCCGTCGTACGGGGGACGTGCGCGGCCGAGTCCTGGGTGGCGCCGCCCGCGATGGTGACCCGGAAGACGTCGGTGGCGGCGTCCACGTCCTCGTACCGCTCCAGGAGCACGGCGGTGACGGCGCTTCCCGAGACGCCGCCCGTGCCCTCGCGGACGCCCGGCGGCGGATCGCCCAAGACGGCGGAGAGCGGGCTGTCGAGCGCCGTGGTCAGGGCGTACAGCGTCTCCAGGGTCGGGTTGCGCAGGCCGCCCTCCAGTTCGGAGAGGGTGCCCTTGCCGACGCCCGAGCGGCGGGCCAGCTCCGACAGGGACAGGCCGCGCGCCCGGCGCAGCGCCTTGAGCCTGCGCCCCACCTCGTCGTGGAGACCCATGTCTTTTCCCCTCCGGCATCGCGGTCGGTTGACGGTCGCACACCGACGTCCTTAGTGTTCCACAAACAGAACGTTCCATTTATGGAACGCGAACGCCCTGGTGCGCAATGGAAGTGGCCCCGCGATGTCCCCCATGAGCCCTGACTCTCCCGTCTCGCCCTTCTCCCGCATACGTGCCCTCGCGCCGCCCTCGGCGGTGGCGGCGGGGCTGATCGCGGTCATGGTCGGCGTGACCAGCTCGGCGGCGCTCGTCTTCACGGCGGCGCGGGCCGCGGGCGCCGACGCGCGGGAGATCTCCTCCTGGATGCTCGCTCTCGGTATCGGCCTCGCGGTGACGTGCGCCGGGCTGTCCTTGCGGTTCCGGGCGCCCGTGGTGACCGCGTGGTCGACGCCGGGCGCGGCGCTTCTCGCCACCGGGCTCAGCGGGGTGTCGATGGGGAAGGCGGTCGGGGCGTTCGTCTTCAGCGCGGTGCTGATCCTGGTCAGCGGGGTCACGGGGTGGTTCGCCCGGGTCATGGACCGGATCCCCGTACCGCTCGCGGCGGCGCTCCTCGCCGGGGTGCTGCTGCAGTTCGGCACGGGGCTGTTCGCGGAGATGAACGGCAGCTTCGCCGTGGCGTTCCCGATGTTCGCGCTGTATTTGTTGGCACGGAAGCTGCTCCCCCGGTACGCGGTGCTGCTCGCCCTGGGCGTCGGTGCGGTGGCGTCCGCCCTGACGGGGGGCTGGCACCTGGAACGCGTACGCCTCTCTCTGGCGCACCCGGTGTTCACGGCGCCGGAGTTCGACTGGAAGGTGCTGATCAGCGTCGGCGTGCCGTTGTTCGTCGTGACGATGGCCTCGCAGAACCTGCCGGGCGTCGCAGTGCTGCGCGGCTCCGGGTACGAGGTTCCGGTCTCGCCGCTGCTGACGTGGACCGGGGCGGTGCAGGCGGCGCTCGCCCCCTTTGGCGCGTTCGGCATCAACCTGGCGGCGATCACGGCGGCGATCTGCACGGGCGAGGAGGCCCACCCGGACCGCGAACGCCGCTTCCTGGCGGCTGTCTGGGCGGGCGTCTTCTACCTCTGCGTCGGCCTGCTCGGCGCCACCGTGGCCTCCCTGCTGGTCGCGATGCCGCACGCCCTCGTCCTGGCCGTCGCGGGCATCGGCCTCCTCGCCACGATCGAGGCGTCCCTGACCTCGGCCCTCTCGGACCCGTCGTCCCGCGAGGCAGCGGTCATCACGTTCCTGGCGACAGCCTCCGGCGTCACGCTGCTCGGAATCGGCTCGGCGTTTTGGGGTTTGCTGGCGGGGGCCCTTACGACGGTTCTCTCGAACGTGAGCCGCCGCGCTTGGGGGAAGGGTGCGGGGGCTGAGCGTGAGCGGGGGGCGGCGGCGCGGACGGGGGTGTAGGGGTTGGGGGTGAGGGGTGACGGGGCGGGATCGGAGGCGGCTCGGCCAAGGGCGCCGGGGACGGGGCCGGGCTTCTCGGCCAGGAGTGACGGGGAGCAGGACCGAAAGCCGCTCGGCAAAGGGGGCCCGCCTGCAAGCCAGGGGCACCACGCGTCCGGCCCCGGCCCCGACCCCAGCGCGCCAGGAGCGCCGACGCGGACGGGCATGCAGGGCTCGGCGAGGAGTGACAGTCGGGCGGAACCGGGGCCGCTCGACCAGGGGCACCGAGGACGGGCCTCGGGGGCTGCTCGACCAAGAAGGACACGGACGGGGCCGGAAACTTCTCGGCGAGAGTGACTGTGCGCGGGACCGGGGGCCGCTCGGCGAAGGGGGCCCGCCTTCAAGAAGAGGCACCACGCGTCAGGCCCCGGCAGCGACTTCCAGCGCGCCAAAAGCGCCAACGCGGACGGGGTACAAGGCTCGGCGAGAGTGACTGTGCGCGGAACCGGGGGCGCTCGACCAAGGGCGACGAAGGCGGGTCCGGGTGTCGCTCGACCAAGGGTGCTCGGGACGGAGTCGGCGGCCGCTCGACCAAGGGCGCCGGGGACGGAGTCGGCGGTCGCTCGAGCAAGGGCGACGCGGACGCAACCGGAGACCGCTCCGCGAGGGGGCCCGCCTGGCGGGAAGCGGGCGGGACGTGTCCGGGCCCGGACGTGGCCCCCAGCGTGCCCAGCGCATCGGCGACGGGCCGGGGCCCGAGCCTCGGTAGGCGCGGCGCGCCTCGCCACCCCGGCGGGACAACCCAGCGCCCCCTACCCTGGGCCCATGCCCCACCCCTCAGACATCGCAGCACACCGCACCGGGCGCCGGGCCGTCGAGGAGCGGCGGCGGGGCCGTGGGCTCGCCGAGGTCGTGCTTGATGACGGGCGCGCCGTGATGGTCAAGCGGGCGGAGGCCGGCGCGGTGCGGGCCGAGGGCGCCGGGCTGCGGTGGCTCGCTGCCGCCCGCGCCGTCGCCGTGCCCGAGGTGTACGGAGAGCGCGACGACCACGATGGCGAGTGGCTGGTCATCGACCGGGTCGACGACGGGCGGCCGACCGCCCGGGGTGCCGAGCGGTTCGGGCGGGATCTCGCCGCCCTGCACGCCTCCGGCGCCCCCGCCTTCGGCGCGCCGCCGCCGGGCGGGCCGACGGACGCGACCATCGGGCTCGCCCCGATGCGCAACGTCCCCGGCGACGACTGGCCGCGCTGGTACGCCGAGCACCGCGTCCTCCCGTACGTACGGCTGGCGGTCGACGCCGGCACGCTGACGCCCGGCGAGTCCCGCACCGTCGAGCAAATCCTTGACCGGATTCCCGAGCTCGCCGGCCCCGCCGAACCGCCCGCCCGTCTCCACGGCGACCTGTGGAACGGCAACGTCCTGTGGGACCGGGACGGCACCGCCTGGCTGATCGACCCGGCCGCGCACGGCGGTCACCGCGAGACCGATCTCGCCATGCTGCACCTGTTCGGCGCCCCGCACCTGGACCGGATCATCGACGGCTACCAGGAGGCCGCACCGCTCGCGGACGGCTGGCAGGACCGCGTCCCGCTGCACCAGCTCTTCCCGCTGCTCGTGCACACGGTCCTGTTCGGCCGCGGCTACGCCGACCAGGCCCTGGCCGCCGCCCGTTCCCAACTGGCGCGCTGACCCTATGAACTGACGGCTCGTCAGGTTACGCTCCGGCGCATGACTTCCACGGTGGTCTGGGGCACGGGGAACATGGGCCGCGCGGCGATCCGGGCCGTCGACGCCCACCCCGGGCTCGAACTCTCCGGCGTGCTCGTCCACGCCCCCGCCAAGGACGGCCGCGACGCGGGCGACCTGGCCGGGCTCGACCACGCCCTCGGTGTCACCGCGACGAGGGACGTCGACGCGGTGCTCGCGGCCCGGCCCGGCGCCGTCGTCTACGCCGCCTCCGGCGACCTGCGCCCCGACGAGGCCCTCGCCGACGTCTGCCGCGCCCTGCGCACCGGCGCGGTCGTCGTCAGCCCGGCCCTCTACCCCCTCTACGACCATCGGAGCGCACCACCCGAGTTCACCGACCCCGTGCACACCGCCATCGAGGAGGGCGGCGGCTCCCTGTTCGTGTCGGGCGTCGACCCCGGCTGGGCCAACGACGTACTCCCTCTGCTGGTCAGCGGCCTCGGCACCCGCGTCGACGTCCTGCGCTGCCAGGAGATCTTCGACTATTCGACGTACGACCAGGAGGACTCCGTCCGCCACCTCGTCGGCATGGGGCATCCCCTGGACTACGAGCCGCTGATGCTCGCCGACACCATCCCCACCCTGGTGTGGGGCGGGCAGGTGCGGCTCATGGCCCGCGCGCTCGGCGTCGAGGTGGACGAGATCCGCGAGACGCTGGAGCGCCGCCCCCTCACCACCGATGTGACGACCGCCGCCATGGGCGACTTCGCGGCGGGCACCCAGGGCGCGGTCCGCTTCGAGGTGCGGGGGATCGTGGGCGGTGAGGCCCGTATCGTCATCGAGCACGTGACCCGTATTCACTCCTCGTGCGCGCCCGACTGGCCGCTGCCGCCCGGCGGCGGGGCGGGCGCGCACCGCGTGATCGTGGAGGGCCGCCCGCGCATCGAGGTCACCGTGCAGGCCACCGACGAGGGCGGCAACCACGCGGCGGGCGGCAACGCGACCGCCGTGGGCCGGCTCGTCGGCGCGATCGAGTGGCTCGTGGCCGAGCCGCCCGGTCTCTACGACGCCCTCGACGTGCCCCTCCTTCCCGCCACCGGACGGCTCGGGAGGAAGCAGCCATGAAGGTCGACATACCGGACGGCGAGGAGCCCATCCCGTATGTGTGGGGCGCGATGGTGCCCGGGATCGGGCCCGCGGCGGCCCAGTTCTCCATGGCCGTCTACGAGCACTCCTCCCTCGGTCTGCGCGAGTTCGAGGCGGCCCGGCTGCGCGTCGCGCAGATCAACGGCTGTCTGTTCTGCCTGGACTGGCGCACCGAACGCGACGGCGAGAAGGTCGAGGCGACGTTCATCGACGCTGTGGAGGACTGGCGGAACACCACCGCGTTCGACGAGCGGACCCGGCTCGCCGCCGAGTACGCGGAGCGGTACACCCTCGACCCCCACGGGCTCGACGACGCGTTCTGGCAGCGGATGACCGCTCACTACACCCAGGCCGAGATCGTGGAGCTGAGCATGGCCATCGGCTCGTGGCTGGCGTTCGGCCGGCTCAATCATGTGCTCGGCATCGACACGGTGTGCGCCCTGCCTGCGCCCGGCGAGGGGGCCGGGCAGGGTACGGCCGTCACAGATCCACGGCGATGATCTTCTCGATGTTGCGCTCCGCGAGCGCCGTGATCGTGACGAACGGGTTGACGCTCGTGTTGCCCGGGATCAGCGCGCCGTCGATGACGTAGAGACCGGGATAGCCGTGCAGGCGGCCGTAGTTGTCGGTCGCCTTGCCGAGGACGGCGCCGCCCAGCGGGTGGTAGGTGAGGTGGTCGCCCCAGATCTTGTAGACGCCGAACAGGTCGGTGCGGTAGATCGTGCCCTCCTTCGCGTTGATCTTGTCGAAGATGGTCTTCGCCGCGTCGATCCCGGGCTGCTTCCACGCGGTCTGCCAGTTCAGGGCGGTGCCGCCGGTCGACGGGTCGTACGTGAACTGCGCGCGGTTCGGGTTCCTGGTGATGGACAGGTAGAACGACGCGTACGTCTCGATGCCGGTCGGCAACGGCGCGACCTCGGCGAAGGCGCCGCCCGCCGCCCAGTTGTCGATCCCGGCGGTCGGGATGGAGGACTGGAGCGCGCCGGTCGGGTCCCAGAGGTGGTTGGCGCGGCCGCACATGACGTTGCCGTTGTCGCCCCAGCCCTTGCCGATCTCACCGTTGAGCGCGGGCAGCGCGCCGGTGGCCTTCAGCTTGGTGAGCAGCTTGCTCGTGCCGACGCTGCCCGCCGCGAAGAAGACGCGGTCCGCGGCGATCTCCTTGGTGGCCGTGACGGCCCCGGTGGTGGAGAGCTGTTCGATGCGGACGGTGTACCCGCCGCCGGAGGCCGGGGCGACCGAGACGACCTTGTGCAGGGGCGAGATGGTGACCCGGCCGGTGGCCCTGGCACGCGGGAGGTACGTCTTCTGCAGCGACTTCTTGCCGTAGTTGTTGCCGTACAGGATCTCTCCCGCCAGCGCCGACTTCGGCACCGTCCCGGCCGCCTCCCGCTCCATGTAGTCCCAGTCGTAGACGTCGGGCACGAAGACGAACGGGAAGTCGGAGCGCTGGGCGTGCTTGCGGCCGACGCGCGCGTACTGGTAGCACTCGGCGGTCTCGAACCATGCGGGGTCGATGGTGTTCACGCCCAGACCGGCGTTGGCGCGCGGGTAGTACGTGCCGTACATCTCGTTCGCGTCGACGGTCGGCAGGACCGCGCCGAAGTTCTCCCGCTTCGGCGTGACGGCCATGCCGCCGTTGACCAGCGAGCCGCCGCCGACGCCGCGCCCCTGGTAGACGGTGATGCCGGCGAACTCCTCGGCGTCGAGGACGCCGGTGTACTTGGGGACGTCCTTGTCGATGGGGAAGCCGAGGAAGTTGCTCAGGGGTTGCTTGGTCCTGGTTCTCAGCCAGTACGAGCGGTAGTCGGGGCTCGTCGTGTTGGCGAAGATCCTGCCGTCCGTGCCCGGGGTGTCCCAGGCCATGCCCATCTCCACCATCTGCACGTCGACGCCCGCCTCCGCGAGCCGTAGCGCGGCGACCGATCCGCCGTACCCGGTGCCGATGACGAGGGCGGGGACGCGGGCGCCGTCGGCGACGGCGCGACCGCTCAGCGCCAGGGCGCCGAGAAGAGAACCTGTTCCCGCGAGGAAGCCGCGGCGGGTGATTCCGTTACGGGCCACTTCAGGACGGGTTGCATCGGTCATGGCGGGTTCCTCACTCTCGACGGAATGGGAACGAGTTCTACTGTTGATCGCCAAACAAGTCGATGCATACCGATAGGTAACGTTCCAGGCACGGCAGAGCGGCGTGGCGATCGACATCGCCACGCCGCTCCGTCGTGTGCGGGTCAGGGCTTGCGCGCCACCACCGCGTAGATCCCGCTGGGCTCGGCCCGCGGCGCCGGCTCCTCGCGGAACCACTCGGGCGCCGTCACCAGACCGGGCTCCACGGGGTCGAGGCCCTCCAGGAACCGGGCCACGCCGTCCCGCGTGCGGAAGCCGAGCTTGATGCCGCCCTTCGCGTACTCGGCGGTCACCTTGTCCGACAGCTCGGGGAAGATGTCGGACGAGGCGTGCGAGAGGACGAGGTGGCTGCCGGAGGGCAGCGCTTCGACGAGCGTGGAGACGATGTCGTACGGGTTCTGCTCGTCGGAGATGAAGTGCATGAGCGCGATCAGCGACAGCGCGATCGGCCGGTCGAAGTCGAGGATCGTGCGGGCGTGCTCCAGGATCGCCTTCGGGTCGCGCACGTCGGCCTGGATGTAGTCGGTCCTGCCCTCGGGGGTGGAGACGAGGAGGGCCTCCGCGTGCCGCAGCACGATGGGGTCGTTGTCCGTGTAGACGATCTTCGCCGTGGGGACGATCCGCTGCACGATCTGGTGCAGGTTCGGCGCGGTCGGGATGCCGGTGCCGACGTCGAGGAACTGGTCGACGCCCTGCGAGGCGAGCCATGCCGCCGCCCGGTGCATGAACTCCCGGTTCTGCCGTGCCGCGTCCCGCGCCTCGGGCGGCAACTGCGAGCCGACGGCCTCGTCGACCGGGTAGTTGTCCTTGCCGCCGAGCAGCCAGTCGTAGACCCGCGCGGGGTGCGCCTGGCTGGTGTCGATCTTCGGCCGGGGGGCGGGTGCCGTCATGGGCGGACTCCATCGTCACGAGGGCGGGACAAGGCGGATGACCTTGGGCTCAGTCTGCCATGTCAACTGCGCGGGTCGATCGTGGCGTTGGCCTTTCACCGCCGGTACGGTGCCGACGACGGACCGTGGACCGCTCCCCCGGCAGAAGGGACCCGCCGTGCGCGACTGGCGACACGAACTCGGCCTCGAACCGCACGGCGAGGGGGGCTGGTTCCGGCGGATCTACTCCGCCCCGGGGGAGACGGCGACCGCGCACGGCCCGCGCCCCTCGGCCACCTCGATCTACTACCTGCTGGACGAGGAGCAGCCGAGCGGCTTGCTGCACCGCAACCGCAGCGACATCCTGCACTTCCTCATCGACGGCGGCCCCCTGGAGTACGTCACCGTCGACGCGGCGGGCGCGCTGACCCGTACCGTCCTCGGCGCGGACGGCGAACGCTTCCTGCTCGTGCCCGGCGGCTGGTGGAAGGCGTCGCACCTGGTCGGCGGCGCCCGGCACGGCCTGGTGGCGGAGGTCGTCACGCCCGGTTTCGACTACGCCGACCACGAGTTCGCGACCCCCGCCGTACTGGACGAGCTTCCGCACCTGGCCGAGGAGCTGCGGGAGTTCGTACGTCACTGAACGAGGTTCAGGAGAGCGTGCGGATCGGGCTTCCCGCCAGGTACGCCTCGATGTCCTCGACCGCGCCCTGGAAGTAGCCCTCGTAGTTGCGGCGGGTGACGTAGCCGAGGTGGGGCAGGCCGAGGAAGTTCGGGGCCGTGCGCAGCGGGTCGTCCAGGGGCAGGGGCTCGGTCGCGAAGACGTCGCTGCCCGCGCCGGCGATCCAGCCCTCGCGCAGGGCCCGCAGCAGCGCCTCCTGGTCGACGATCGCCGCGCGCGAGGTGTTGACCAGATAGGCGGTGGGGCGCATCCGGCGCAGCTCCTCGGCGCCGACGAGGCCGCGCGTCCGCTCGCTCAGGACCAGGTGGACGGAGACGAAGTCGCTGGTGGCGAGCAGTTCGTCCTTGGACGCGGCGAGCGTGGCCCCCGCCTCGGCGGCGCGCTCGGCGGTCAGGTTCTGGCTCCAGGCGGCGACGTCCATGCCGAAGGCGGCGCCGACGCGGGCGACCCGGGCGCCGATCTTGCCGAGCCCCAGCAGGCCGAGGCGGCGCCCGTGCAGATCGGCGCCGAGCGTGGACTGCCAGGGCCCGCCGGAGCGCAGGTTGTCGTTCTCGGTGACGACGCCGCGAGCGAGCCCGAGGATGAGGGCCCAGGTCAGCTCGACGGGCGGCTCCGAACCGCTCGGCGTGCCGCAGACCGTGACGCCGTGCGCGGCCGCGGCGGCCAGGACGATCGAGGCGTTGCGCAGCCCGGAGGTGATCAGCAGCCGCAGCTTGGGCAGCCGCGCGAACAACTCGGCCGGGAACGGCGTGCGTTCCCGCATCACGACCACGATCTCGCAGTCACCGATCGCCGCGACGAGTGCGTCGTGCGCGGGGATGTGGTCGTGGAGGAAGCGGACGTCGACGCGGTCCGCGAGGCGCGCCCAGTCGGCGCTCCCCCGGGCGGCGTCCTGAAAATCGTCGAGTACGGCACAACGCAACATGGACACCAGTATCCCCACGGACACCTCCGTTCACGGACTTGGTCCGGACGAATGTCTTGACGCGTCACCGTCACGTCTCTTAAATCAACTCTTGAAGCCATCCCCCCAACTCGCACCTCCCATGTCTTCACTTTTCGGCGCGCCCCGGACAGGCGCGATCCCCCTACCCGAAGAGATGTGATCCCCCATGCGCATACCCCTGCGCCACAAACTCCCCCT
Source organism: Streptomyces sp. NPDC046939 (assembly GCF_040644575.1). Lineage (NCBI taxonomy): Bacteria > Bacillati > Actinomycetota > Actinomycetes > Kitasatosporales > Streptomycetaceae > Streptomyces > Streptomyces sp. NPDC046939. The sequence goes on along the minus strand of NZ_JBEYWV010000001.1, from coordinate 66,412 downwards.
GGCCGCCGCCGCGCTCCTGTGTCTGGGCGCCGGTCTGCTGCCGTCCGCGCAGGCCGCCGACACCGGCGCCGCCGCGGTCACCTTCGCCGACGAGTTCGACGGGCCCGCGGGCTCCGCGGTCGACGGTTCGAAGTGGCAGACCGAGACCGGCGACAACGTCAACAACCACGAGCGGCAGTACTACACCTCCGGCAACAGCAACGCGGCGCTCGACGGCCAGGGCCACCTGGTCATCACCGCCCGCAAGGAGAACCCCGGCAACTACCAGTGCTGGTACGGCACCTGCCAGTACACCTCGGCGCGCCTGAACACCTCGGGCAAGTTCTCGACGACGCACGGCCACGTCGAGGCGCGGATGAAGATCCCGCGCGGGCAGGGCATGTGGCCGGCGTTCTGGATGCTCGGCGACGACCTCGGCTCGGTCGGCTGGCCGAACTCGGGCGAGATCGACGTCATGGAGAACGTCGGCTTAGAGCCGAACACCGTGCACGGCACGATCCACGGCCCCGGCTACTCCGGCTCGGGCGGCATCGGCGCGCCCTACTCGCTCCCCGGCGGCCAGACGTTCGCGGACGACTTCCACACCTTCGCCGTCGACTGGACGCCGAACTCCATCAAGTGGTCGGTGGACGGCACGGTCTACCAGACGCGCACGCCCGCCGACGTCGGCGGCAACCAGTGGGTCTTCGAGAAGCCGTTCTTCGTCATCCTGAACCTGGCGGTCGGCGGCGACTGGCCGGGCGACCCGGACGGCAACACGCGGTTCCCGAACCACCTCGTCGTGGACTACGTGCGCGTCTCCAGCTGAGGGCGGACAAGGAAACGGCCCCGCTCGGTCCTCCCGTGTCACGGGGAGGGGGTGAGCGGGGCCGTGACCCGTCTCAGGCCGACGCGCGGCACTCCGGGTGGCCCCAGCCGTCGGGGTTCTTGGCGATCTCCTCGCCCGCGCCGTACGAGCGTCCGCAGCGGCAGCGGCCGGGGAACTTCGCCTTGAGCGTGCGCGAGGAGCCGCCCGCCGAACCCGCCGCGCCCGAGGTGCGCTTCTTGGCGGTGGCGGCCCGGGTCGAGCCGCCGGACGCCTTGCCCGCCGCCTTCTTCGTCGACGGGGCCGAGGGCGGCGGCGCGGGCGAGCCGAGGGCGCTGCCCGCGTCCTGCTGCTGGACGGCGGCCTGGCTGGCGGCGCGGTCGGCGAAGTCGTTGAGCGGGTCGCCGTCGACCTGGTGCGCGGGCACGTACGTGAACTCGACCTTGCGGCCTTCGAGCAGCGCGTCGATCCGGGCGACCAGCTCCTGGTTGGCGACGGGCTTGCCGGACGCCGTCTTCCAGCCCTTGCGCTTCCAGCCGGGCAGCCACGTGGTGACGGCCTTCATCGCGTACTGGGAGTCCATCCGGACCTCGAGCTCCACCTCGGGGGCGACGGTGGTCAACAGCCGCTCCAGGGCGGTGAGTTCGGCGACGTTGTTGGTCGCCGTGCCCAGCGCGCCGGCCTCCCACTGCACGGGCCGCTCGTCACTGTCCGCGACGACCCATGCCCATCCCGCGGGTCCGGGGTTTCCTTTCGACGCGCCGTCACACGCGGCGATCACACGTTCTGCCATGCCTCGATCATGCCAGGGTCCGCGCCCGATCGAGGATTGCTGACGTGTCCACGCCGAGAGGAAGCGTGCCGAAGGCCACACCCCAGTCCCGGTCGAGCCGCGAGGCGCAGAACGCGTCCGCGACGGCCGGTGCCCCGTGCCGGACGAGGAGGGAGCCCTGGAAGACGAGGGCGAGCGTCTCCACGAGGCGGCGGGCGCGGAACTGGAGCGCGTCGGGGTCGCTGCCGAGCGCGGCGAGGTCCTTGCGGAGCCGGGCCGCGGCCTCGTCCAGCCGCCGGTCGGCGCCCGCCGCCAGGTCCACCTCCGCGAAGTACGCCTCGACGGTCGCGGGCTGCCGGGCCATGGCGCGCAGCACGTCGAGCGCGGCGACGTTGCCCGAGCCCTCCCAGATCGAGGGCAGCGGGGCCTCCCGGTACAGGCGCGGCATGCCGGAGTCCTCGACGTAGCCGTTGCCGCCGAGGCATTCCAGGGCCTCGGCGGCGTGCGCGGGGGCGCGCTTGCACACCCAGTACTTGGTGACGGCGAGCGCGAGGCGGCGCAGGTGGTCCTCGGAGTCGTCGCCGCGCGCGGAGCGGTCGACGGCGCCCGCGAGGCGGAGCGCGGCCACGGTGGCGGCCTCCGCCTCGACGGCCAGGTCGGCGAGGACGTTGACCATCAGCGGCTGTTCGACGAGCCGGGCCCCGAAGGCGCTGCGGTGCGTGGCGTGGTGCACGGCCTGGACGAGGCCCTGGCGCATCCCGGACGCGGAGCTGACGGCGCAGTCGAGGCGGGTCATGTTGACCATCTTGATGATGGTGGCGACGCCCCGGCCCTCCTCGCCGACGAGCGTGCCGAGCGCGCCCTCGTACTCGATCTCGGAGGAGGCGTTCGAGCGGTTGCCGAGCTTGTCCTTGAGGCGCTGGAGACGGATCGCGTTGCGGGTCCCGTCGGGCAGGACGCGCGGCACGAGGAAGCAGGAAAGGCCGCCGGGCGCCTGGGCGAGCGTGAGGAAGACGTCGGACATCGGCGCGGACGTGAACCACTTGTGGCCGGTCAGCGCGTACTGCCCCGGCTCCCCCGTCGGCACCGCGCGGGTGGTGCCCGCGCGGACGTCGGAGCCGCCCTGCTTCTCCGTCATCGACATCCCGGCGATGATCCCGCGCTTGCCGGTGGGCTCGCGCAGCCCGAAGTCGTAGACGCCGGAGGTGAGCAACGGCTCGTACACGGCGGCGAGACCGGGCGAGGTGCGCAGGGCGGGGACGGCCGCGTACGTCATGGAGACCGGGCAGAGGTGGCCCGGGTCGGCCTGCCCCCACACGTAGACCTTGGCGGCGCGGGCGACGTGGGCGCCCGGCCGGGTGTCGGCCCAGGGCGCGGCGTGCAGGCCGCGCTCCACGGCGACGGTCATCAGCCGGTGCCAGTACGGGTGGAACTCGACCTCGTCTACGCGGTGGCCGTAGCGGTCGTGGGTGTGCAGCTCGGGGTGGTTCCGCTCGGCGAGCCGCCCCCACTCCTGGGCCTCCTCGGAACCGGCGAGGGTGCCGAGGTCGTGCAGCTCGGGCTCGGCCCAGGCGGCGCCCTCGCGGCGCAGCGACTCCAGGAGGGCGGGGTCGGCGGCGACGTCGTGCCCGGTCAGCGGCGGCACCTGGTTGAGGACTTCATGCGTGGTCGGCATCGACGGCTCCCAAGGTTCCAAGGGCTCGCAGGGTGAAGGTGAGCAGGGCGGGGACGGCGTCGGGGCCGCGCTCCGGGTCCGAGAGCGGCCCGATGAGCGCCTCGGCGCCCGCGCCGACCAGTGCGGCGGCCGTCAACTGCGCGTCCTGCGGCGGCAGTTGGCCTTTCCGTACGCCGTCGGCGATGTGCTCGGCGAACACGTCGCGGAACGCGCGCCGGAACACCAGCCGCTCGGCGTCCACCGCCGGGTCGACGGGCTCGGCGAGGAGCGCGTACGCCAGACGCGGCGACTTCAGGGCGCGGCGCGCGAACGTCTCCACGACGGCGACGACCCGCTCCGCCGGGGTCGCCGCGGGCCGGGCCGCCGCCTCCCGCACCGCGGCCACCTCGCGGGTGACGACGCGCCGGAACAGCTCGACGGACAGCTCGGCCTTGCTGGGGAAGTGCCGGTACACGCTGCCGGTGGCGATGCCCGCGCGCGCGGCGACGGCGGACATGGAGCAGCCCGCGTACCCGTGCTCGGCGAGCAGCGCGGTGGCCGCGTCGAGGACGGTGGCGCGCTGGGCGTCGATACGGGCCTGGACGGCAGGGGTTCGTCGGTACGGCACCTAAGGAGTGAAGCACTGATTCATTGCTTCAACAAGGGGCGTGGCACATCCCGGGCCCCTGCTTCGGGCCGCGAGCCCGGGGGTCAGTCGGTGAGATCGATCCGTACGGTCAGGAGCTGGGTGCCGAAGGCGCGGACGGCAACGCTGTTGTAGCGGGGAAGCCGCTTGAGGCGGGCGCGGGCGTCGTCCTCCGGCAGCAGGTGCGCGGTGCCGTGGTGCCAGCGGCCGCGCAGCCGGACCCGGACCTTCGGGTCGGCCTGGATGTTGCGCACGTACTGCGAGGCGAACCCGAACTCGGACACCAGCCAGAACGCGTCGCCGACGCGGCGCCCGCCGACCGGCGTGCGGCGCGGCAGGCCCGAGGTGCGGCCGGTCGTCTCGATGATCACCTGCCCCGGCATCCGGAGCGAGACGGGGTTGGCGACCCGGCGCTGGAACGTCGTGACGATGCGGTGCTTGATCTCCTCGGAACGCGACATGGCGGCACTGTAGCGGGGGTTGTCCCCAGGGCGGATCGACCGGGTGGCCCGATGGTGCCGGGCGGGTACGGTCGGCGATCGTCGTGTCCCACGACATCGGTCCGAAACCGGTTCGGACCGGGGCACGGGGAGACGATGACGGTGGGACGGAAGCGGTACAGGACGGCGACGGCCCTCGTGGCGCTGGCGCTCACGGGCGGCGCGGTGACGCCCGCGGTCGCGGCCGGACGGCCGGCCGCGGCGGGCGCCGAGGGTGTGTGGCGGGTGAACGGCTACGGCGCGGTCCTGTCGGTCACCGGCGGGCGGCTGCGCGAGTACCAGACGTCGGAGGCGGGCTGCGTGCCGGGCGACACCGCGCGCCGGACGGGCCCGGGCGCGTACACGGACGGCGAAGGGGCCGTCTACCGGCTCACGGCGCGGGCGGGGTCGGGCGGGACGCTGAGGATCGACGGATCGCCCGGCCACCGGGAACTGCGCCGCCTGGCCGCGCTGCCGCGGGAGTGCGCGCACAAGCTGCCGGCCGACCCCGTGACGTCGTTCGACGTCTTCTGGCAGTCCTTCGAGGAGAACTACCCCTTCTTCGCCGCGAAGGGCGTCGACTGGCACGCCGTACGCGACACCTACCGGCCCCGGATCACCTCCCGCACGACCCGCGACGAACTCTTCGCCGTGTTCAGCGAGATGGTGGCGCCGCTGTACGACGCGCACGTCGCCGTCATCGACGGCGACCGGTACTTCGCCCAGGTACGGCCGGGCACCACGGCGCCCAGCGCCGAACTGGACGCCAAGGTCAAGAAGTACGTCGTACGGCGCGACCTCGGCGGCAGGCCGCTGCGGGAGTATGCGAGCGGCCGGGTCAGCTACGCGGACCTGCCCGGCGGCCAGGGCTATCTGCGCATCTCCGGGTTCGCGGGCTACGCGGGCCAGGAGCGCTCGTACGCCGCCCATGCCGCGCAGCTCGACAAGGCGCTCGACGCGGTGCTCAGCCGCGAGCGGGTCGCCTCGCTCAAGGGGCTCGTCATCGACCTGCGGATCAACGGCGGCGGCTACGACGCGCTCGGCCTGCGCATCGCCCAGCGCCTCACGGACACCCCGTACGTCGCCTACCGCAAGCGCACGCAGTACACCCGGCCGCAGCCGATCACCGTGGAGCCCGCGCGGGGCGTCCCCCGGTACACGGGCCCGGTCGCCGTCCTGACCGGGGGCTCGACCGTCAGCGCGGGCGAGACGTTCACACAGGCGCTGATCGACCGGCCGCACCGGACGGTGCGGGTCGGTGAGGCGACCCAGGGCGTCTTCTCCGACGTCATGGGGCGCGAACTGCCGAACGGGATGGAGGCCGCGCTCCCGAACGAGCTGTTCGTGGACCGCTCGGGGCGGACCTTCGACGGCACCGGCGTCCCGCCGCACGTGCGGACGCCCGTCTTCACGGACGAGGAGTTCGAGAAGAACCGGGACTCGGCGTTCGACGCCGCCGTCGCGCTGCTCGGGCGAGGGTGAGGCACGGGGGGACCGCGCCGTAGAGTGCTCCGGTGATCTTCGTCCCGGTTTCCCGTCGGCTGTCCGCCCTGTGCCTCGTCCTGGCCGCCGCCCTGCTGTCCGCCTGTTCTTCCTCGTCCTCGTCGTCCTCGTCGTCGCCGGGTTCCGGGGAGCGTTCGTCGCACGTCGAGCGGCCCGCCGCCGACATGGACTTCGACTACCAGATCGGCGGCGCCTACCCGCCGCCGTCCGGGGTGCGGGCGGTGGCCCGTGACCGGAGCGCGGCACCGGCGAAGGGGCTCTACAACGTCTGCTACGTCAACGCGTTCCAGGCCCAGCCCGACGCGCTGAAGTGGTGGCGGAGCAACCACCCCGACCTGCTGCTGCGCGACGCGGACGGCGATCTCGTCATCGACGAGGACTGGGACGAGGCGCTCCTCGACATCTCCACCGCCGACAAGCGCGAACGCGTCGGGAAGATCGTCGGGCCGTGGATCGACGGCTGCGCCGACCACGGCTACCAGGCCGTCGAACCCGACAACCTCGACTCCTTCGAACGCTCCGACGGCCTGCTCAAGCCCATGGACGCGGTCGCCTTCGGAAAGCTGATCGCCGAGCGCGCGCACGACGCCGGTCTCGCCGTCGGCCAGAAGAACACCGCCGAACTCCTCCCCCGGCACACCGCCATGGGCTTCGACTTCGCCGTCGCCGAGGAGTGCGCCCGCTACGACGAGTGCGGGGACTACGCGGACGCCTACGACGACCGGGTCTTCGTCATCGAGTACCGTGCCGCCGACTTCTCGCGCGCCTGCGACGCCTGGGGCGAGCGGCTGTCGATCGTGCTGCGGGACCTCGACGTCTCGCCCGCGCGCGCGAAGGGGTACGTGCGCGAGTCCTGCTGAGCCGTCACGGCGCGGGGGACGCGGAGCCGAGGGCGTCCAGGCGGCGCTGGATCGCCTCCAGCGCGCCGGGGCGGCGGCCCGGGACCTGGTGGCGCAGCGCCGCGAGCGCGGTCGCTCGCGCCTTCGCGGCGGCCGGGTGGGCGATCTGCTCCCACTGGTGGTGGGCCCGGTCGACGGCCGCCTCCACGTCCTCGTCGCTCCGTGCCTCACCGCGCGCGAGCCGCGCCTGGGCGACCGCCGTCCACAGCTCGCAACTGCGCGGCGCGTCCTGGGCGAGGCGCGCCAGGTCCGCCCGCACCTCCAGCCAGTGGATGGCCTCCGGCGAACCGGCGCCGTGCGTGCGCAGCGCCTCGCTCTCCCACATCGCCGCTATGGCGGCGGCCTCACTGTGCCGGCCGGCCTGCGCGGCGGCGAGCAACGCGGGGTGCGGGTCGCTTCCGGCGGTGGCCGGGGCCTCCTGGGGCGGCACCGACGGGGGCGCGGGCTGTGCGGGGACCGCCGGGGCGGGTGTGCTCGGCGGGGCCGGGGGCGTCGCCGGGTAGTGCGTGTCCTGGGCCAGGAACAGGGCGTCCGGCGGGCCCGCGTGCAGGGCGACGGCCTCGTGGAGGCGGGCCCGGGTGGGTCGTTCGCCGGAGCGCCAGATGTCGGCGTAGGACTTGAGGTAGTCGGGGGTGGCGACAGTGCGGCGGGGCGGCGGCGGGGCCACACGCCCGTACAGGCGTACCCCGTGGCCGAGACCGAGGCCGCCGGTGCGGACGTGCTGCCAGGCCGCCGCGTCGGTGACGAGGTCGACGACGACGCTCGTGGTGTGCGGGCGGCGCAGGGCGAGTTCGCCGGTCAGCCAGTGCCAGGGCAGGGCCGTGTAGCGCAGGGTGGACGGGGTGGTGCGGGCCAGCGCGAGGTGGAGCAGGCTCTGCCGGTGGTCGAGGTGCAGTTGCCCGGCGACGTACAGGTGCAGCGGTCCGGGCTGCGCGGCGGCCGTACGGATGCGGGTGAGGACGGCCTGCGGGTCGAGCGGGTCGGCGAGTTCGACGACGGTGGCCGCCGCCGTGCCGGTGAGGGCGCTCGGCGGGACCGCCGCGAGCGCCGGCAGCACCGCCGCCGCGTCGATGAGGCACCCCTTGCCCGCGGGGGCCGCCGCGAGCAGCAGTGCCGTCCCCGGCTCGGTGGGGTGTTCCTCGTGGATGCCTTGCGCGTTGATCACACCAGCACCGTAACCGCTGTCCGCCACGGGCCGCGCCCCGCTCATCCGGCCCCGGCCACTTCCGGGTCGGTGCGCAGCGCCGCGCACAGCCAGTCGTGCGCGGCGCCCATCGTCGGGGGCGCGGCGGGGTCGAGGGCGGCCGTGAGCTGCCAATAGCGGTCCACGGACCGGTCCGTCGTACCAGCCAGGACCGTGGACAGGTGGCGTCTGAACGCGGCCGTGTCCCGGGTGTGCCGCGCCTCCGCGTGGGCGCCGACGAACGCGTCGAGCACGGGTCCGGGCGCGGGGGCGCGGTCCGCGCCGACGGCGGCGGCCCCCAACGCGTAGGCCGGGCCCAGCCCTTCGTACAGGGCGACGGGGTCGCAGCCGAGGTCGCGGGCGGGCGGTACGGGCGCCGGGGCGGTGCGGGCCAGGGCGTGCAGGCGGGCGTAGGCGAGCAGACGGTCGGGGGCGGGGTCGGGGGCCGGGGCGCGTACGGCGGCGTCGACGATGGCCGTGGCGAGGCGGCGGGGCAGACGGCGCAGCGGCAGCCGGCGGCGCCAGAACCGGGCGAACTCCGTGGTGTCGGGCGGGAGCGGCGCGGCGGCGAGCACGGCGAGCCGGTCGGCGCGCTCCGCGTCGGTCGCGGACTCCTCGACGAGGCGCAACGCGCTCTCGCGCCAGCGCAGCGCGGTGAGTTCGCCGCGGACACCGGTGAGGCGGCGGGCGACCGCGTCCCGCAGGGCGCCGTCCTCCTTCAGCGCGCGCTCAATGTCGGGCAGCGGCACGTCGAGGGCGCGCAGAGCGCGGATCGTGCGCAGGTGCCCGAGCGCGTCGGCGCCGAAGCGGCGATGGCCTCCCGAACTGCGCGGGAGCTGCGGGAGAAGGCCCCGGTCCGCGTAGAAACGGACGGTCTTCACGGTCGTGCCCGCGCGCTCGGCGAGTTCGCCGATGCCCATGACGCCCTGCTCGTCGTGCGCGTCGTCCCTCACCCTTGAACCTCCCTCCGGGGGAGTTCCTACGGTACGGCGCCACGGGGGCACACGTATCGAGGACCAAGAAGGGCACATGCATCATGACGGCATACGTACTGGTGTCGGGGGGTTACACGGCGGGCTGGATCTGGCGGGACGTCGCGGCGGCGCTGCGCGCGGACGGGCACCAGGTGTTCCCCGCGACGCTGACGGGCCTCGGCGACCGGCGCCACCTGGCCACACCCGACACGGACCTGGACACACACATCGAGGACCTGGTGCAGCTCGTCGACCATGTCGAGGAGCCCGAGGTCGTGCTCGTCGGGCACTGCTACGGCATCCACCCGGCGCTCGGCGCCGCCTCGCGCCGCCCCGAGCGGATCGCGCGCCTCGTCTACCTCGACGCGGGGCTGCCCGGTGACGGGGACAGCGGCATGGACCTCGTGACCGAGGACGTGCGGGAGTATCTGTTCGAGCGGGCCCGTACGGAGGGCGACGGGGTGCGCGTGCCCCCGCCGGAGCTGTCGGAGCAGCGGGTCTGGGGTGACCTCCAGGACCTCGGCCCCGCGGAGCGCGAACAGCTCGCCGGCTTCGCGGCGCCGATGCCGCTCGGTGTGCTCACGCAGCCGTTGCGGATGGAGTCGGCGCTGCCGCCCGAGCTGCCGACGACCGGGATCTTCTGCACGCTCGGCGGCGGCCCGGGCATCGCGACGATCGCCGGGCTCGTGGCGACGGGCGAGCCGCGGTTCGCCGCGCTGGCACGGCCGACGGTCGGGTACTTCGAGCTGGCGACCGGGCACTGGCCGATGCTGTCCGCGCCGCTCGACCTGGCGAAGGTCCTGGTACGGGCCGCCGCGGACGAGGGCGAGCGGCTGTCGCCCGGGGCGCCGCCGGCCGTCTGAACGTGCGGATGCCCGTCCGGCCCGTGAAGCTGGGAGGCATGGACAGAGCGGACGGACTGGACGGGTACCCCACGGTCGTCGTGCACGCGACGCAGCCCGGCGGGCGGCGCGTCACCGTCCACGGCGAGGACGCCGGGCTGGCGACCTCGCGCGCGGACGTCGTGGAGCTGCTGCGGCGCGCCGGGTTCGAGGACGCGCGCCTCGACGACCCGGACTTCATCGAGTGGCGGGGCGGCGGCAACGCGGTCTGGCCCGCGCTGACCTCCAGCCCCGACGACGGCATCTGAACCCGCGCGCCGCCGGGCCCTAGCGGTAACCGGTGGTGTCGGCGGGCTTCCCGGTGTCCTGGACCTCGACGAGGTAGCGCCAGGCGTCGGGCCTGCTGCCGTCGAGGTCCGTGAAGCCGTAGAGCTGGGCGAGGCCGCCGCTGGAGAGCGAGGTCCCGTTGAAGCGGGCCACGTCCGGGTCGGCGGCGAGGGCGGCGACCGCGCGGCCGACGTAGCGCGGGGTCTCGGAGATCGCGAAGTGCGGCTGGTCCTTGAGCGCGTCGCGCCAGGTGTCCTCGGTGACGCCGAACGCGTCGAGCATGATCTCCGAACGCATCCAGCCCGGGGTGAGGGCGACGGCGGTGGCGCCGCGCGGGCCCAGCTCGTGGCCGAGGGCGAACGCCATCCGCAGCACGGCGCTCTTCGCCAGGTCGTAGAAGAAGGAGTTGCGGTAGTTCGCGGTGTTGTACTCGGCGGTGCCGTCCGTCATCTCGACGACCAGGCCGCCCGGGGTGCGCAGCAGCAGCGGCAGCGCGAAGTGGCTGGTGATGGCGTGTGTCTCGACGGCGAGCCGGTGCAGCTTGAGCCCGTCGCCGAGGTCGTGCTCCCAGACCGGCTTGTCCCAGGCGAAGAGGTGTTCCCCGCCCCAGATGTCGTTGACGAGGACGTCGAGGCGGCCCTGCTCACGGTCGACGCGCTCGATCAGGGCGCGGACCTGGTCCGGCTCCAGGTGGTCGGTGGGGACGGCGATCCCCTGTCCGCCCGCCGCCGTGACCAGGTCCGCGGTGTCCTCGATGGTCTCGGCGCGGTCGTACTCGGAGCGCCGCGCGCGCGTCGTGCGTCCCGTGACGTACACGGTGGCGCCCGCCGCGCCCAGCTCCACGGCGATGCCGCGCCCCGCGCCCCGCGTCGCTCCCGCGACGAGAGCGACCTTGCCGCTCAGCGGCGCCTGCCCGTCCTGTTGCCCGGGTACGTACGTCACGTCCGACTCCTCTGCTCGCACCGGCGCCGAACTCCGACGCCCGCACCGAGCATCCCCAACAATCACGACACCTTCTGTCCGCCTTTCCGGAAAACCCCTGACCGAGAGGGCCGAGAGGGCCGAGAGGTCCGGGAGACCGGGAAGGCGGACAGCAGGAGAACCGTCAGGCGGCGCGGCGGGCCCGGGAGCCGTGGCGGCGGACGATGTCCGCGTACCGGTGCCCGCTGCCCTTGATGGTGCGCTTCTGCGTCGCGTAGTCGACGTGGACGAGGCCGAACCGCTTGTCGTAGCCGTAGGCCCACTCGAAGTTGTCCAGGAGCGACCAGGCGAAGTACCCGGCGAGCGGGGCGCCCTTGCGGACCGCGCGGGCGCAGGCCGCGATGTGGTTCACGAGGTACTCCTCGCGCTCCGGGTCGTCGACCGTGCCGTCGGGGCGGACGACGTCCGGGTAGGCCGAGCCGTTCTCCGTGATGTACAGCTTGCGGGCGCCGTACTCGTGGGTGAGGCGGAGCAGCAGGCTCTCGATGCCGTTGGCGTCGACCTCCCAGTCCATGCCGGTGCGCGGGACGCCGAGGCGGCGCACGGCGTCCGCGTAGGGGGCGGGGCCCGTCGGGTGGTCGGCGATGGCGGACGGGAAGTAGTAGTTGAGGCCCAGCCAGTCCAGGGGCTCGGCGATGGTCGCCAGGTCGCCCGCCTTCTCGGGGAGCTCGACCCCGTACACCTTCAGCATGTCGGCGGGGAAGCCGCGGCCGTGCACCGGGTCGAGCCACCAGCGGTTGGAGTGGCCGTCCATGCGGCGGGTCGCGGCGATGTCCTCGGGGCGGTCGGTGGCGGGTTCGAGGTAGGCGAGGTTGTTGACGATGCCGACCTCGGCGCCGGGCACGGCCGCGCGGATCGCCTGCGTGGCGAGGCCGTGGCCGAGGAGCAGGTGGTAGGAGGCCTGGACGGCGGCGGTGAGGTCGGTCCAGCCGGGCGCCATGCGGCCTTCGAGGTGGCCGATCCACGCGGAGCACAGCGGCTCGTTGAGCGGCGTCCAGTGCTTCACGCGGTCACCGAGGCGCTCGGCGACGACGGCCGCGTACGCCGCGAAGTGCTCGGCGGTCTCGCGGGCGGGCCAGCCGCCGCGGTCCTGGAGCACCTGCGGCAGGTCCCAGTGGTAGAGGGTGACGGAGGGGGTGATGCCCTCGGCGAGCAGCGCGTCGATGAGCTGGTCGTAGAAGTCGAGGCCCTTGGCGTTGACGGCGCCGTCGCCGCCGGGCACGATGCGCGGCCAGGCGACCGACAACCGGTAGGCGTTGGTGCCCAGTTCGCGCATGAGGCCGATGTCGTCGCGCCAGCGGTGGTAGTGGTCGCAGGCGATGTCGCCGTGGTCGTCGTTGTCGACCTTGCCGGGGGTGTGGGAGAAGGTGTCCCAGATGGAGGGCGAGCGGCCGTCCTCGGCGGCGGCGCCCTCGATCTGGTACGCGGACGTGGCCGTGCCCCACAGGAAGTCGTGCGGGAAGGCGGCGAGGTCAAGGGGGTCGGACACAGGGTTCCTTTCAGAGGTCACGAAGGCGCGCTCACTTGACGGCACCGGCGGTCAGGCCGGTGACGAGGTAGCGCTGGAGCAGCAGGAAGCCGGCGACGACGGGCACGCTGACGACCAGGGACGCGGCCATGATCTGGTTCCAGTACACGTCGTTGAGGTTGGCGTAGGCGCCGAGGCCGACGGAGAGGGTGCGGGTGGTGTCGTTGGTCATGACGGAGGCGAAGAGGACCTCGCCCCAGGCGGTCATGAAGGAGTAGACGGCGACCGCGACGATGCCGGGGATGGCGGCGGGCACGATGATGCGGAACAGCGCGCCGAGCGGTCCGCAGCCGTCGACGAGTGCGGCCTCGTCGAGGTCGCGCGGCACCGACTCGAAGTACCCGATCAGCATCCAGATCGAGAACGGCAGCGTGAACGTCATGTAGGTGAGGATCAGTCCGCCGCGCGAGCCGAACAGGGCGATCCCGGTGGCGTTGCCGATGTTGACGTAGATGAGGAACAGCGGCAGCAGGAAGAGGATGCCGGGCAGCATCTGCGTGGACAGGACGGTCACCGTGAAGACGCGCTTGCCGCGGAAGCGGTAGCGGCTGACCGCGTAGGCGGCGAAGACGGCGATGACGACCGAGCAGACCGTCGCCGCGCCCGCGACGATCACCGAGTTCATGAAGTACTTGGCGAGCGGGACGGTCGACCAGATGTCGATGTAGGGGCGGATGGTGAGGCCGCTCGGGATCCAGCGGAACTCGCCCTGCACGTCCTGGAGCGGCTTGAGCGAGCTGGACACCATGACGAACACGGGCAGCAGCACGAAGGACGCGAGGAGCGTCAGGAAGATCCGGCGGGACCACACGAAGGAGCGGGGCGCCGCCATCGGCGACCGGTGCCGCGCGGGGGTGGCCAACTGGGTGTCAGACATCGGCGGTCTTCCTTCCCCGCGAGGTGAGCGCCAGGTACACGCCCGTCACGACGAGCAGGAACAGCAGGAGCAGGACGGACATGGCGGAACCCGTGCCGAAGTTCCAGGTGACGAACGACGACTGGTAGATGTGGACCGAGATGAGGTCCGCGGCCTCGGGCGCCGCCTTGCCGAACATCACGTACGGCGTGTTGAAGTCGTTGAACGTCCACAGGAACAGGACGAGGACGAGGACCTGGTTGACGGGGCGCAGGGACGGCAGCGTGATGCGGCGCAGTTGCTGCCACAGTCCGGCGCCGTCGAGGGCGGCGGCCTCGTACATCTCCTTCGGGATGTTCTGGAGTCCGGCCATCACGATGAGGAAGGCGAACGGCCAGCCCTTCCACACGGAGACGGTGAGCAGCGCGTAGAAGCTGTTGTCGCCGATGAGCCAGAACGAGGGCTTGTCGGTGACGCCGAGCTGGTCGTGCAGGACGTGGTTCACCAGGCCGTTGTCGTGCTGGAACATGAAGACCCAGGTGATGACGGCGGCGTAGACGGGCAGCGCGTACGGGATGAGGAAGAGGGCGCGCAGGATGCCGCGTCCCTTGAACGTCTCCTGCATGTAGACGGCGGCGGCCGTGCCGATGGCCCAGCACAGGCCGACGGAGAGGACGGTGAACAGGCAGGTGACGAAGAAGGAGTGGAGCAGGGCCTGGCCGACCGGGGCGTCGAAGTCGACGGCGATCTTGAAGTTGTCGAGCCCCGCCCAGGGGGCCGTGCCCCAGTCCCGGATGTAGAACTGGGTGAGTTCGCGGAAGCTCATCACGATCCCGATGACCATCGGGATCAGGTGCACGAGGAGTTCGAGGGCCAGGGCCGGCAGGAGGAGCAGGTACGGCAGGCCGATCCGGCGGATCCGCCCGGGGCGGCGGCTCTTGCCGCGCGCCGCCCCGGGGGAGTTCTTGCCGGGGGCCCGCCCCTCCCCCGCCTCGGTGGCGGGGGTGGTGGCGGTCGTGGTCATGACGGTCTCCGCACTCACTTGTTCGGCATCGACTGCTGCGCCTTGGTCAGCGCGGCCTTCACGGACTCCGTGGTGACCGGCTTGCCGGCGGCTGCGTCCGCGAAGAGCTCCTTCACGGCGGTGCCGACGGCGGTCTCGAACTGCGACTCGTCGGCGACCTGCGGCAGCGGGGCCGCGCTCTTGGCGAGGGTGTCCTTGAGGACGGAGGTGGCCTGCGCGTTGAACGCCGGGTCGGACTGGGCTTCCTTGACCGGCGGGATCGAGCCGTAGGTCTTGTTGAGGAGCGTCGACTCCTCCTTGCTGGTCATGAACTTGACGAACTTGGTGGCGCCGTCGAGGTTCTTGGTGTTCTTGAAGACGGCGATGTTGATGCCGGCGACCATGGAGTTGACGGACTGGCCCTGGCCCGGGGTGCCGGACTGGACGGGCGCGGGCACCACGCCGTAGTCGCTGTCCTTCATGCCCTGCGACTTGAAGGTGGAGGCGGCGGCCTGCCACAGCACCATCGCGGTCTTGTTCTTGGAGAAGTCGCTGAGGGACTGGTTCTGCGCGTACTCGGCGTTGCCGGGCGCGATGATCTTGTCCTTGGCCATCAGGTCGACGTACTGCTTGACGGCCTTGACGGCGCCGTCGGAGGTGAAGTCCGGCTTGCCGTCGGCGGTGAACCAGTCGGCGCCGTGCTGCTTGGCGAGGACGAAGACCTGGTGGATGTTGTTGGAGAGGTTGGAGCCCTCGGCGGCGAGGCCCCACTTGCCGTCCTTGGAGATCTTCTTGCCCGCGGCGACGATCTCGTCCCAGGTGGCCGGGGGCTTGGTGATCCCCGCGTCCTTGAACATCTTCTTGTTGTAGTAGAGCGCGTAGGACATCGAGTAGAGCGGGACCGCGGCCGGGTCCTTGCCCTCGGCGCCGGCCGAGCCGAGCGCGGACTCGACGAAGCGGTCCTTGCCGCCGATCTTCTCGAAGTTCTTCGCGTCCCAGGGCAGCAGCGCGCCGCTGGCCTGGAGGGAGGCGCTCCAGGTGTTGCCGATGTTGAGGACGTCGGGGCCCTGGCCCGAGGTGGTCGCGGTGAGGATCCGGTTGAGCAGGTCCGACCACGGGATGACTTCGAGCTTGACCTTGATGCCGGTCTGCTGCTCGAACTTGTCGAGCTCGGGCTGGAGGACCTTCTTGTCGACCGAGATGCTGGCGCCCTGGTTCGACGCCCAGTACGTCAGGGTCTTCGGGGAGTCGTTGGACCCGCCGCCCGAGGACGAGCCGCCGCCGCAGGCGGTCGCGGCGAGGGCGAGCGAGAGGGTGGCGGCGCCGACGGCTGCGGCTCGGATTCTGCTCATGGCTCCAGGTGTCCCTTATCCGGAGGACCCCCGACAGGCTTCGACAAATGAACGCCGTCAGGGCTTAATTTAGGCTGTGAGTTAAGCCGCACAAGAAGAGGGCGTCAAGGGATCGGACACGGGTATCTTGCGCGAGGCGGGG
Organism: Streptomyces sp. NPDC046939; assembly: GCF_040644575.1. NCBI lineage: Bacteria > Bacillati > Actinomycetota > Actinomycetes > Kitasatosporales > Streptomycetaceae > Streptomyces > Streptomyces sp. NPDC046939. Next base: position 50,466 of record NZ_JBEYWV010000001.1, on the reverse strand, counting down.
GATGTCGGCGCCCACTGGGCGCAGGGAGAGGGAGAACATGGCCGGGCGGAACGGGCGTACGGTGCACGACCTGCGGCGCGAGAATCGCGCGGCCCTTTTGCAACAGTTGTATTTCGATGGCCCGCTGAGCCGGTACGAGCTCGGCCCGGCCACCGGGCTGAGTTCAGGTTCCGTCAGCAATGTGGTGGCCGAGCTGGCCGCCGAGGGCCTGGTCGAGGAGGCGGGCAGCGTCGAGTCCGACGGGGGGCGCCCGCGTACGCTGTTGCGGATCGCCCCGGACTGCGGCCTGCTCATCGGCGTGGACGTCGGCGAGAACCTGGTCCGTGTCGAGTTGTTCGACCTGGTCCTCACCGAACTCGCGCGCGTGGAGCTGCCGTTGGCCGAGCGCGACCGGTACGACGTCGATCTCGTCGTCCGCCACATCCGCGACGGCATCGCCGACGTCCTGGCGGCTGCGGACGCCGACCCCGGGCAGTTGCTCGGCGTCGGTGTGGGCGTGCCCGGCATCGTGGCGCGCGAGCCGGAGCGCGGGGCGGTCGTGCACGGCCAGACGATCGGCTGGCCCGAGGTCCCCCTTGAGCAGTTGCTCCGCGAGGGCTCTCAACTCCCGCCCGAGGTCCCGTACTTCATCGACAACGGTGCCAAGACGCTCGGCCAGGCGGAGATGTGGTTCGGCGCCGGCCGCGGCGCGGGCAGCGCGGTCGTCGTCCTCTTCGGCTCGGGCGTCGGCGCGTGCGTCGTCGCCGAGGACGGGGCGGAGGGCCGGGCGGTCGAGTGGGGCCATTTGACCGTACGCGTACGGGGGCGGCGCTGCCGCTGCGGGGCGCTCGGCTGCCTGGAGGCGTACGCGGGGGCGCAGGCCCTCGTCGAACGGTGGCGGGAGGCGGGCGGGGCGCCGAGCGGGGACGGCGGGGAGGAGGCGGCGCTGACCGAACTCCTCGAAACGGCCTACGGGGACCCGGGCTCCGGCCCCACTCCGCGGGAGCGGGACCTGGCGCTCTCCGTCCTGGAGGAGACCGCCGAGTACCTGGGGGCGGGGCTGTCCGACCTGATCAACCTCTTCCAGCCCGAACGCATACTCATCGGCGGCTGGGCGGGGCTCCGCCTCGGCCCCCGCTTCCTGGACTCGGTCCGCCGCCACATCGGGACGTACGCCCTGCACTACCCGGTCGGCCGCGTCGGCGTCGAGCTGGGCCGCCTCGGCCCGGACGCGGTGACGGTCGGCGCGGCCACGCTCCCCCTCTCGGCGTTCTTCGCCCGGGGCGGCCGCCGGGCGGAACCGGCCCCGGCGCAGGAACTCCCCGGCTGGCGGCGGGCGTTGGTGGCGCGGCGCGGCGTGCGGAGCCGTGTTCCGGCGGCGAGCCAGGAGGTGGCGCCGTAAGCCGGTCGGCGCAAGCACACCCCGCGTGCTTGGATGAGGCGTGCGAGAGACGAACGGGCACAGCGCGCCGCAGGTGAGGGCGCGGCTGGCGGAGGACATGGCGGGGTGTGTCGCCGCGCTGCGGGCGGTGCACGAGCGGGACCGGTACCCGGTGCGGTGGCCGTCCGATCCCGCGCGCTGGCTGGCCCATGACGCGGACGGCGCGGGGTGGGTCGCGCACCGGGACGGGCGGATCGTCGGGCATGTGCTGCTCGTGCCGCCCGACGGGGGCGATGTGGCACCCGGCCTGCTCGCGCCCGGCACACCGGTGGCCGTGGTCAGCCGCCTGTTCGTCGACCCCGCCGCGCGGGGGCAGCGGATCGGCGCGTCGCTGCTCGAACGGGCCGCGCGCGAGGCCCGGCGGCGCGGGGTCCGAGCCGTCCTGGACGTCGTCTCCACCGACAGCGCGGCCATCGCCCTGTACGAGCGCCTCGGCTGGGAGTTCCTCGCCATGGGGCAGCAGGAGTGGGGGCCGGGCGAGGTGGTCGACGTGCGGTGCTATGCGGCGCCGCCCGCCTGACAGGGCCGGTCCGCGCGCCCGGATGCGCGGGTGGTTCGACTCAGGATATGCTCTTATGTCCGCATTTCTTACGGAGTGCGGTTCCGCCCCACGCGGTCCGTCCCACGCCATGAACTGGGGGCTCCGATGCGCGCATGTTCCCGTCTCGTCACGGCGACCGCCGTCGCCGTCACCGCCCTCGCCGCCCCGGTCGCCGCCTCCTCGGGCGTGTCGGCGGCGACGCTCCCCCGCTGCGCCGAGAAGGACCTGACGCTGCGCGCCGAGCCGTCCGACGGCAGCGACGGCGTACTGAAGCTGAGCGTGCGCAACGACTCGGGGCGAGCCTGTCTCGTCGACCGCGTGCCGACCGTCACCTACGGCGATCTCGACGGCGCCGCGCTGCCGGTGCCGGCCGTCCCGCACGCGGGGCGCGAGCTCGCCGCGCACACCACCGTGTACGCGGCGGTCCGCTCCCTGTCGGACGCGAAGGACGCCGAGGACGAGGCCCGTACCGTGCTCACGGTGCATGTGGTCACCGTCCCCGACCACGACGGGCGGACGTTCCAGGCGCTGAAGCTGGGCGCCCCGGCCGGGGTGCGCGTCTACGAGCCCGTGACGACCGTGTGGCAGCCGTCCGCGCGCCGGGCCGAGACGGTCCTGGAGGAGCAGACGACCGGCCGGGGCACGATCGCCGCCTGATCCCTCCCGGGGCCCGTGTGAGGGACCGGACGCACTCCGTCACTTCCTGAAACGCCAACTGCCCGTTGTGCGCGCTATGTTGCGTGTGCACCCCGCGATCTCTCCGAACTTCGGTCACAACTCTTGACGCCCGTGTCCCACACCTGAAACATGCCTGGCCAAGAGAGCGCTCCCCCACCCCCACTCGTTCACTTCATGAACCAGGAGAGCCGCGTGTCCGACCTCCCCCCACGCCCCGCACGCACCACACGCCCCACCCGCCGTACGGTCCTCGGCGCGACGGCCGCCGTCGCCGCGGCGGTGCCCGTGCTCGGCACGGCCGTCGCCTCGGCGGCCGAAACCTCCGCCGCCTCCCCCAAGGCGAAGGTGGCCGGCGGCGGTGACCTCGGCCCCAACGTCATCGTCTTCGACCCGTCCACCCCCGGCATCCAGGCCAGGCTCGACGAGATCTTCAAGCAGCAGGAGTCGGCCCAGTTCGGCGCCGGACGCTACGCGCTGCTGTTCAAGCCGGGCACCTACAACGGGCTCAACGCGCAGCTCGGCTTCTACACCTCGATAGCCGGGCTCGGCCTCTCCCCCGACGACACGACCATCAACGGGGACGTGACGGTCGACGCGGGCTGGTTCAACGGCAACGCCACCCAGAACTTCTGGCGCAGCGCGGAGAACCTCGCCCTCGTGCCCGTCAACGGCACGAACCGGTGGGCGGTCGCGCAAGCCGCGCCCTTCCGCCGGATGCACGTACGCGGCGGGCTCAACCTGGCGCCCGACGGCTACGGCTGGGCGAGCGGCGGCTACATCGCCGACAGCCGGATCGACGGCAAGGTCGCCCCGTACTCGCAACAGCAGTGGTACACGCGTGACTCATCCGTCGGCGGCTGGGAGAACGCCGTCTGGAACATGGTGTTCTCCGGCGTCGAGGGCGCGCCCGCGCAGAGCTTCCCCAACCCGCCCTACACCACGCTCGACACGACGCCGGTCTCCCGCGAGAAGCCGTTCCTGTACCTCGACGGCGCGGACTACAAGGTGTTCCTGCCGGAGAAGCGGACGAACGCGCGCGGCACGAGCTGGGGCAACGGCACCCCGCGCGGTACATCGGTGCCGCTCGACCGGTTCTACGTGGCGAAGCCCGGCGACAGCGCGGCCACGATCAACACGGCACTCTCCGAGGGCCTGCACCTCCTGCTGACCCCCGGCGTCTACCACCTGGACGCGCCGATCCGGGTCGACCGCGCGGGCACGGTCGTCCTCGGCCTCGGCTATGCCACGCTCATCCCGGACGGCGGCGCCACCGCGGTCAAGGTCGCGGACGTGGACGGGGTGCGGCTCGCCGGGTTCCTGATCGACGCGGGCACGGTCAACTCCGAGACGCTGCTCGAAGTCGGCCCGCGCGGCGCGTCGGCGGACCACTCGGCGGACCCGATCACCGTGCAGGACGTGTTCGTGCGGATCGGCGGCGCGGGCGCGGGCAAGGCCACCACCAGCATGGTGATCAACGCGCGGCACACGATCGTCGACCACACCTGGGTGTGGCGCGCCGACCACGGCGAGGGCGTCGGCTGGGAGACCAACCGCGCGGACTACGGCGTCGTCGTCAACGGCGACGACGTTCTCGCGACCGGCCTGTTCGTCGAGCACTTCAACAAGTACGACGTGCAGTGGAACGGCGAGCGCGGGCGCACGATCTTCTACCAGAACGAGAAGGCGTACGACGCGCCCGACCAAGCCGCCATCCAGAACGGCTCGGTGAAGGGCTTCGCCGCGTACAAGGTCGCGGACTCCGTGACCACGCACGAGGGCTGGGGCCTCGGCTCGTACTGCAACTACACTTCCGACCCGACGATCCGGCAGGGCCACGGCTTGGCCGCGCCGAACACATCAGGCGTGAAGTTCCACGGCCTGCTGGTCGTCTCGCTCGGCGGCAAGGGACAGTACGACCACGTCATCAACGACATCGGAGCCGCCACCTCGGGCGACTCCACGGTGCCGTCGACGGTGGTGTCATACCCCTGACATCCGCTCCTCCGTACGGGGGCGGGCCGCGCCGATCAGCGACTCGTCGTGGACCCGGGCGCCGGGCAGCCGGTGCCGGGCCGCGACGAGCGCGCTGTCGATGTCACGGGTGCCGGTGGCGACGCAGAGCGTGTAGGACACGTCGTCGAGGCGGCGGCGCGCCTCCGGGGCGCCCTCCCCGGCGTCGAGCACACTGAGCGTCTCGTACTCGCGGACGAGATCGGCCAGCAGGGCGGGGTGGGCCAGCAGCATCGTCGGGGCTCCTTGTCGTCGTGGTGTCCACGCCCTTGTGCCCCGGCGTTTCACCCGCAAACGGACGTGATGACCGGGACCGCCGTTCCGGTCAGTAGGCGGCGGTGAACCGGGTGCGGTGGTGCTTCGGCCGCTCGGCCTCGTCGAGGAACACCACCGCGAGGTCCTCCATCGAGATCACCGAGTTCCCGTCGGCGTCGACGAGGAGGTCGTCGGTGCCGAGCCGGTAGCGGCCGGTGCGCTCACCGGGTTCGAGGAGGGCGGCGGGGCTGAGGTACGCCCAGTCGACGTCGTGGCCGGTGGTGCGGCAGGCGGCGAGCTGTTCGTCGCAGGCCAGGGCGATCGGCCGCAAGGACGCGGGGAAGTCGGGGACGTCGGCGACGGCCGTGCCGCCGGTGCCGGGCACGGTCAGGCTTCCGGCACCGCCGACGAGCAGGAGCCGTACGCCGGTGGCGTGCAGGCCGGCGAGCAGCGCGCGGGCGACGGCCGCCAGTTCGGGCTCGCGGCCGGGCACGGGCCGGGTCGCCGAGACGACCAGGTCCTGCCCCTCGGCGAGGCGGGCGACGGTGTGCGGGTCGGAGGCGTCGCCGGTGCGCAAGCGGGCGGCGGCGGGCAGGGCGCCCGCGCGGGCCGGGTCGCGGACGACGGCGGTGACCTCGTGCCCGCGCGCGAGCGCTTCGGCGACGACACGGCGGCCGACGCTCCCGGCGGCTCCGAACACGGTGATCTTCATGGGTGAACCTCTCAACGGGTGTGCGCGGGGCGGCGTTCCGTCGCCCAGGTCAGGAAGGATCCGGCGGCGAGGAGCGCGCCGAGTGCGCAGACTCCGGGCCAGCCCGCCGCCGCCCACACGAGGGAGGCGAGGGCCGAGCCGAGGGCGCCGCCGAGGAAGAAGCAGGTCATGAACGCCGAGTTGATCCGGGAGCGGGCCTCGGGGCGCAGCGCGTAGATCACGGTCTGGCTGCTGTTGAGGACGGCCTGCTGGCCGATGTTGAGGACGACGACGCCCACCACGAGCCAGGCCACCGAACGCTCCCCCGCGAGCAGGACCAGCCAGCCGGTGATCAGCAGGGCGGTCGCGCCGCCGGTCACCTGTCGTACGTGCCCGCGGTCGCCGAGCCGGGCGGTGAACGTCATCGTCAGCACGCCCACCGCGCCGACCAGGCCGAACAGGCCGATGGCGGGCGGCGACCAGCCGAAGGGCTCGCCGGACAGCAGGAAGGTGAGCGCGGTGAGCTGGACGCTGTACGAGGCGAGGGAGAAGGCGCTGAGCACGGCGCGGCGGCGCAGCAGGGGCTCGTCGCGGAGCAGGGCGAGGGTGGAGCGGAGCAGGGCCGGGTAGCGCAGGGCGGCGACGACCGGGAGGCGGGGCAGGGCCCGGTGCAGGGCGACGGCGGCGGTGGCCATGAGGGCGGCGAGGACCCAGTAGACGGTGCGCCAGCCGCCGAGACCGGTGAGACCGCCCGCTGCGGTGCGGGCGAGCAGGCCGCCGAGCAGGATGCCCGACATGACGGTGGCGACGGCGCTGCCCCGGCTCCTCTCGCTCGCGAGCGCGGCGGTGTGGGCGACGACGACCTGGGCGCCGACCGAGGTGAGCGCGGTGAGGACCGTCCCCGCGAGCAGGAGCGGGCCGTTCGGGGCGAGCGCCGAGGCGGTGAGGAAGACGGCGGTGGCGGTGAACAGGGTGACCGCGAGGCGGCGGCGGTCGACGACGTCGCCGAGCGGGACGAGCAGCATCAGGCCGAGCGCGTACCCGGCCTGGGAGGCGGTGACGAGGAGGCCGGCGAGGACGCTGCCGAGGTGGAGTTCGCGGGAGATGAGGTCCAGGAGCGGCTGGGCGACGTAGTTGCCCGCGCAGGACAGGCCGGTGGCGGCGGCCATGAGGAGCAGCAGGCTCCGGCGCGGGCCGCTCTCCTGGGGCTCGACCCGGGTGCGTGGCCCGGCGTTCGTCTGTGTCATGGACTCAGGCTGCGCCCCCGCCCGTCCATGAGTCCAACACATACTTGTCATCCCATCGATCGCGGATCACGATGGATCGCATGGAGTTGCAGCAACTGCGGTACGTCGTCGCCGTCGCCGAGACCGGCGGGTTCACCCGGGCCGCCGAGCGGTGCCTCGTGGTCCAGTCGGCGCTCAGCCACCAGATCGCGAAGCTGGAGAAGGAGCTGGGGGCGCGGCTGTTCGAACGGACGAGCCGGTCGGTGCGGTTGAGCGCGGCGGGCGAGGCGTTCCTGCCCGCCGCGCGCCAGGCCCTGGAGGCGGCCGAGCGGGCCCGCGCGGAGGTCGCGGCGGCGACGGGTGAGATCCGGGGGCGGCTGACGATCGGGGCGATCGCGTCGGTGACGGCGGTGGACGTGCCGGGGCTGATGCGGGCCTACCACGCCATGTACCCGCAGGTGACGCTGCGGCTGATGGACGGGGCGAGCGAGACGCTGGTGCAAGGGGTGCGGGAGGGGACGCTGGACCTGGCGCTGCTCGGGGTGCCGCCGTCGTTCCGTACGGACGACCCCGGTATCGAGGGGCGCACGCTCGTGGTGGACCCGCACGTCGCCGTCGCGGCGCCCGGCCATCCGCTGGCGCGCGCCGGGGCCGGGGCACCGGTCCCGCTGTCGAGGCTGGTGGACGAGGCGTTCGTCGACTTCCCCGCGGGGCTCGCGGCGCGGGCACAGACCGACGAGGCGTTCGCGGCGGCCGGGCTCCGGCGCGAGGTGGCGTTCGAGGCCAAGGGCCTGGACTTCCTCGCCGACCTGGTCCGCTGCGGTCTCGGCGTGGCCCTGCTCCCGTCCCGCCTGGTACCACGCCTGCCGGGACTCGCGGTGATCCCGGTACGGGACGGCCCGGTAAGGGAGGAACGCCTGATATGGAGCCACACACGACGCTCCCCCGCGGCGGCGGCCTTCTTGGACTCCGTGCCGGTTTGAGGGCCGTCGTGAGGGGCGGCCGGGCTCTACGACGGGAGGGTGGGGGCTCGTTCCACCGCCAATAGGGAGGCGTCGTCCTGGAGTTGGTCGTGGGCGTGGTGGAGGAGGTCCGCGGCCAGGGCCGCGGTGAACGAGGCGAGCGGGACGTGGGCGAGTTCGGCGGCGCGCTCGGCGAGGGGGTAGAAGGCGCCGGTGGCGTCGCGGGCCTCGGAGACGCCGTCGGTGTGCAGCAGCATCCGCTCCCACGCCGTGTGGGGCACGGGCTGGGCGGCGCACCAGCCGTGCGCGAGGTCGAGCAGGCCGAGCGGGGGCGCGGGCGCGGGCACGGCGGCCGGGACCGCGCCGTCGCCGCGCAGCAGTAAGGGCGGCGGGTGACCGCAGCAGACCAGCTCGGCGGAGCCGTCCGGGGCGACGGAGACGAGGGTGGCGGTGACGAACCGGTCGGGTTCGTCGGAGCGGGCGACCAGGGCGTGCAGCCGGACCGCGAGGACCTCCAACGACCGCTGCCGTACGGCGAGTTCGAGCCAGGCGTCGAGCACGGAGTCGGCGGTGCGGGAGAGCGCGGGGCCCTTGCCCATGACGTCGCCGATGAGCAGCCGGGTGCCGAACGGGGTGGCGACGGCGCCGTGCACGTCACCGCCCGCGCCGTCGTGCCCGGCGCCCGTGGTCACCCGGCGCGCGCTCACACTGAGGGTGCCGACCGTCTCGGGGACCGGGCTTGTCGTACGCGGGCGGGTGGTCATGGTGGCCTTCCTGGGGCGGGGCGGTCGCCGAGGCCGCGGCAACGGGTCAGGGCCACGGTGATCGCGAGGGGTGCCGGGAAGTGTAGTCAGACGGGTGCCGTGTGTGACGTCTTCCCAGAAGTGCGCGGAGCATGTGCCCACGGCATCCGGAATGTGCCCGCGGCATGTGAGGCGTGGCGCGGACCCGACCGCGGGAGAGCAGTGTCCCACCTCCGCCCCGCTCGCGCGGGGTGATCCCGGGAAGCCGCGAGAAGGGAGACGAAACGCTTCTACGGTGGCGGGACAAGACGCGTCGCCGGTGGCGCCGCCGACCGCACCGTACGGAGTGAGACCGCACATGAACCGCAGCTCCGGCCGCCGCACGTGGGGTGAACTGCCCGCCGAGGCCACCAGTTTCGTCGGACGGCGACGTGAGCTGGGGCAGGTGGCCCATCTCCTCGCGCGGGCCCGTCTGGTGACCGTGACGGGGCCCGGCGGGGTCGGCAAGACCCGGACGGCGGTGCGCGCCGCCCGCGAGCTGCGCGCCGACTTCTCCTCGGGCGTGCAGCTCGTGGAGCTGTCCGCGCTGAGCGACCCGGAGCTGCTGGCGAACACGGTCGCCGCGGCGCTGGACCTGCCCGAGCAGACGGCCCGTTCCCCGATCGAGGTGGTCACCGCCCATCTGGCGGAGCGGGAGCTGCTCCTGCTGCTCGACACGTGTGAGCACCTGGTCGACGCGTGTGCGCTGCTCTGCGACGAACTCCTGCGCGCGGCACCGGGGTTGCGGATCCTGGCGACGAGCAGGCAGCCGCTCGACGTGGCCGGTGAGCATGTCCTGGCCCTCGGTCCGCTGAGCGTGCCCGAGCCGGACGCCACCGGCCCCGAGGGGGCGAGCGAGGCGCTGGAGCTGTTCGCCGACCGGGCGTCGGCGGCGGTGCCCGGCTTCACGGTCGACGACGGCAACCGGGCCGACGCGCTGGCGCTGTGCCGCCGCCTCGACGGCATCCCGCTCGCCATCGAGCTGGCGGTCTCCCAGTTGCGGGCGCTCTCCCTCGGCGAGGTGCTCGCCCGGCTCGACGACCGCTTCCGTCTCCTGACGGGCGGGCGGCGCACCTCGGTGCCGCGCCACCAGACGCTGCGGACCGCGATCGGCTGGAGCCACGGCCTGTCGACCGCGCGGGAGCGGCTGCTGTGGGCGCGCCTGTCGGTGTTCGCGGGCGAGTTCGGGCTCCAGGCGGCGGAGGCGGTCTGCGCGGACCCGTCCGAGCGGGTGGGTCCCGCCTCCGGTGTCGCGCTGCCGGTGGAGGACGTGCTGGGGGCGCTGATCGGCCTGGTCGAGAAGTCCGTCGTGATCCGGGTGGAGACGCCGGAGGGCACCCGCTACCGCCTCCTGGACACGATCCGCGAGTTCGGCCGTGAACAGCTCACGGCGCTCGGCGGCGAGGAAACGGTCCGGCGCCGCCATCTCGCCTACTTCGAGGAGGTGGCCCGCTCCTTCGACGAGGAGTGGACGGGCGACGCGCAGGTCCCGCTGCTCCGCGCCCTGGTCCGCGACCGCGCGAACGTCCGGGCCGCCCTGGAGTATTGCGTGTCCTCGCCCCGCCTGCACGGCCATGGGCTGCGGATGGCGACGGCCCTGTGGGGCTACTGGCACACCACCGGCCTGCTCACCGAGGGCCGCTACTGGCTGCGCCGCACCCTCGACGGCTGCCGTGACGAGACGCCCGTACGCGTCAAGGCGTTGTGGCTGAGCAGTTGGTACGCGGATCTGCAGGGCGAACGCGGCGGCAACGAGGAGCTGCTGAAGGAGGCCGAGGCGATCGCCGGGCGCATCGGCGACCCCGTCGGCGCCGCGTGGACGCTCGCCTTCCAGGCGCACCGCCGCTGCTTCTCCGGCTCGATGGACCACTGCGCCGAGGACTTCACCGAGGCCCGCGAGCGGATGACGGCGCTCGGCGACGACACCGGCCTGCTGATGATCGGCTTCTACGGCGGCTTCATGCTCATCCTCTCCGGCGACCACGAGCGGGGCATCGCCTGGTGCGACGACTCGCTCGCGCGCAGCGCCGCGCACCCCGGCGAGCAGTGGGCGCGCGGCTGGGCGCTGTGGGTCAAGAGCGTCGGCCTGTGGCTGCGCGGCGACCACGAGGAGGCGGTGGCCTGCGCCCAGGAGAGCCTGCGCAGCAAGGCGGCGCTGCACGACCTGATGGGGGTGGCCCACTGTCTGGAGGGGCTCGCCTGGTACGCGGCGCGGTTGCGGCGCTTCGACCGGGTCGCCGTGCTGCAGGGCGCGGCGGACGGGCTGTGGCGCAGGTTCGCGAAGGAGGCGCGGTTCGGGATCCCGACGCTGCACGCGCTGCACGCGGACGCGGCGGCGCAGGCCCGCTCCGCGCTGGGCGACGACGGCTACCAGGACGCCTTCGCGGAGGGCGGTTCGCTGCCGCTGGACCCGGTGGTGGAGCTGGCGCTCACCGTGGAACCGGCCGCCGGCGCGCGGCGCTCCGGCCCCGCCGACGTGCTCACGCCCCGGGAGCGGCAGGTCGCCGCGCTCGTCGCGGACGGCCGTACGAACCGGGAGGTCGCCGCCGAGCTGGCGGTGTCCAAGCGGACGGTCGATTCGCATGTGGAGCACATCCTCACCAAGCTCGGGTTCACCTCCCGTGCCCAGATCGCGGCGCTGCGCGCGCCGGCGGCACCGGACGCCGCGATTCCGTCGCCCCGGGTGTGACGAAGCAGGTCATTGCCGCGGCCACAGCCGCTACGGTGAGGACAAGGGACATGCCTACGAGGTCCCGCGGAGGCCGGATGGGCGACGAAGCTGCACGGGGGCCCGGGCCGCTGCCGAGGCTGCGGCTCGACGAACTGCTCGAAGAACTCCAGGTCCGGATCGATGCCGTGCGCGGCACCCGCGACCGCCTCCAAGGTCTCCTTGAAGCGGTCCTCTCGGTCGGCCAGGAGCTGAACCTCTCCCAGGTGCTGCGGCGCATCGTGGAGGCGGCGGTGGTGCTCGTCGACGCGGAGTACGGCGCCCTCGGCGTGATCGGTGAGGACCGGCTGAAGCTGTCGGAGTTCCTGCCGGTCGGCATCGACACCGATCTGCGGTCGCGGATCGGCGACCTGCCCTCCGGGCACGGCCTGCTCGGTGAGCTGATCCGCCACCCCGAACCGCTGCGCCTGCCCGAACTGGCCGAGCACCCGGCGTCCTCGGGGTTCCCGCCGCACCATCCGCCGATGCACACCTTCGTCGGGGTGCCCATCCGGGTGCGCGAGGACGTGTTCGGGAATCTGTACCTGACGCAGAAGCGCGGCGGCATGGACTTCGACGACGAGGACGTCGCGGTGTTGCAGACGCTGGGCGCCGCCGCGGGCGTCGCCATCGAGAACGCGCGCCTGTACGAGGAGGTGCAACTGCGGGAGCGCTGGCTGTCGTTGAGCGCCGAGTTCACCGGGAGCCTGCTCTCCGGCTCGACCGAGCTGCCGGTCCTGCGGCTCATGGTGGAGCGGGCGCGGGAGATCGCCGCCGCTGATCTCGGGATGGTGGCGCTCGTCGTCCCCGGCACCGACACCCTGCACGAGACGCTGGCCCTCGGTGACAACGCCGAGTCCCACCACGACGTGACGCTGCCGCGCAAGGGCACCTTCGCGGGCGCCGCGCTCGCCGCGGGCGAGCTGGTCACCTCGGACGACGTGCGCAAGGACCCGCGCATCACCTACCAGCCCTCGCGCTGGGAGGGGCTCGGCCCCGCCGTCGCCGTGCCGATCGGCACGCCCGACAGTGTGCGCGGGGTACTGACGCTCGCGCGCCGGGCGGAGCGGCAGCGCTTCTCGGCCGCCGAGCTGGTGCCGCTGGTCGGCTTCGCCGGGCAGGCCGCGCTCGCCCTGGAGCTCGCGGAGCGGCGGCGCGACGCGGAGCAGATGAGCCTCCTGGAGGACCGCGACCGGATCGCCCGTGACCTGCACGACCTGGCGATCCAGCGGCTGTTCGCGACCGGGATGACGTTGCAGAGCGCGCAGCGGTTCGTGCAGCATCCGGAGGCCGCCGAGCGGCTGATGCGGGCGGTGGACGACCTCGACACCACCATCAAGATCATCCGTTCCACCATCTTCGGTCTGCGGGAGCAGGAGGCCCCGCCGTCGGGGGCGGGTCTGCGGATACGGACGGTGCGGGCGGTGGAGGACGCGGCGCGGGTCCTCGGCTTCACCCCGGCCCTGCGGATGGAGGGCCTGATCGACGTGGACGTGCCGACGCCGGTCGCCGACGACGCCGTGGCGGTGCTCGGCGAGGCGCTGACCAACGTGGCACGGCACGCGCGCGCGACCAAGGTGGAGGTGGCGCTCCTCGTCCGCGGCCGGAATCTGACGCTGGTCGTGGAGGACGACGGCGTCGGCATCCCGGACGTGGCGGACGAGCACCGCAGCGGCCTGGCGAACATGGCCGCGCGCGCCCGCGGCCGGGGCGGCACGCTGAACCTCACCCGGCGGGAGGGCAACGGCACCCGCCTGGAGTGGCACGTGCCGTTGCGGAAGGGAACCTGACACAACGGCTCGCTGCGGCTCATTGGGGCTCACTGGGGGCGCGGTGGCAGCCTGCTGGCCATCACCGCCGCCTGGATCCGCCGCTCCACGCCCAGTTTGGCGAGGAGCCGCGAGATGTTGTTCTTCACCGTCTTCTCGGACAGGAACAGTCGCAGGCCGATCTGACGGTTGGTCAGCCCCTCCCCCACGAGCGCGAGGATGTCCCGCTCGCGCTCGGTGAGGTCGGCGATCCGGTGGTCCGCCGATGAGCCCGCGCCGCCCGGCCCGGCCTCGTAGGACTCGGGCCCGCGCAGGCTGCGCATGAGGCGTGCCGTCGTCGCCGGGTCGAGCATGGACTGGCCGGAGGCGACGGTCCGTACGGCGGAGACCAGGTCGGAGCCCTTGATCTGCTTGAGCACGTACCCGGCCGCCCCCGCCATGATGGCGTCGAGCAGCGCGTCGTCGTCGTCGAACGACGTCAGCATCAGGCAGTGCAGATCGGGGACCAGGCCGCGCAGTTCACGGCAGACCGTGATGCCGTCCCCGTCCGGGAGGCGGACGTCGAGCACGGCGACGTCGGGGCGGAGCGCGGGCCCCCTGACGAGGGCCTGCGCCGCGGTGGCGGCCTCCCCGACGACCTCCATGTCGGGTTCGGCGCCGAGCAGGTCCCGCAAGCCCCGGCGGACCACCTCGTGGTCGTCGAGGAGCAGGATCCGGACGGGACGGTCCGCGGAGAAGGTCGGTGGCTCAGACATACGTCCCCCTCGGATGTGGTGTCCCTAGATCCTGGGGCCGATCGGGGTGATCCGCCAGGGCCGAACGGCCCCCGAACGGCCGGGCGCCCAGGGCCGTCAGGCCGCGTCGTACCCGTAGGGCGCGTACAGGTCGAGGAGGCGGGAGCGGGTGACGCTGAGGCGGTGGGCGAGGACCTGGCCGACCCACTGCGCGACGAACGAGCCGAGGCCCGGGTCGGACGCGCACATCAGGCGCACGGTGAACGCGTCGAACTCGTGGGCGCGCACCGGGGTCTCGGCCTGTGCGCCGAGCTGCCACACGTAGGGCGGGAACAGCCAGGACCAGCCGATCAGCTCGCCGCGGCCGAGCGACTCGATGACGGGCGACCGCTGACCCGGCACCCGCATGTCCAGGGCGACGCTGCCACTGCGCAGGATCCAGAAGCGGTCCGCGCGTGAACCCTCCTCGAAGAGCCTGGTGTCCTGCGGGAAGGTGACCTCACGGGCGATGCGCATCAGCCGGCCGCGGTGTTCCTCGGGCAGGGTCTGGCTCATGCGCGGGGCCATGGTGGTCATGGGCTGCCTCCTTCCGGGGGCGCGCCACGACGGCCGGGAACGCTTCCCTCCGGTTGCCGCCCGCCCGGGCCGCGTGGGTCGGCGCATGGCCCGGGCGGCGGTCCTCGCACTGGCCGGACTGCCGTCGTGCGATACCTCGACGATCGCCGCCCGCGGCCCTTCCGCCCAGGGGCCGAACGGCCCTGGCCAGGGGGCCTGTCGGATCCCGGTAGGGGGCCCGGTGTCTCAGGCGTGCCGCCGCCCCCACACCGGTTCGACCCGGCTCCACTCCCGTTCCCATGCCGCGAGGCGGCGGCGGTCGAGGACCGCGCGCAGGACGAGCCGGGTGGTGAGGGCGAGGCCCGCCGTGGCCGCCGCCACCAGGAAGCCCGCGGCGAGCGTGTGGGACCAGACGTCGCCGCCGCCCCAGGGCGCCGCGGTGACGTCACCGTGCCGGTCCAGCCAGACCGTGGTGGGGTCGCCGCGCTCGAGCCCGGCCGTGACGGGGGCGACCGCGGTGACCGTGCGGCCCCGCTGGTCGACCCAGCGCACCGTGACCGGGTAGGTGACCGTGGCCTGGACGCCGCTGGCGGCGGGCACGTAGTCCGGCGCGTCCCGTACCAGACGGGCCCGCACCGGCTGCCGGGACCGCTCCTGGACGCGCACCTGTTCCTGGGCGTCCTGGTGGGCGGCCCAGCCGCTCACCGCGCCGGCGGCCGGCGCCACGAGGACGGCGAGCACGCCGAGCACCAGCGCCGCCCATGCCTCGACCACGTCCGACGTGCGGCGCAGCGGGTTGTGCCGCGCTGCCCGGCGACTCCGCCCGCACCATCCCATGGCGGCCTCCTCGCTCCACGCTGACGCGTGACCGCGGCGCGGCACAGGGGCCGAACGTCCCCCGGGCCAGGGCCGGTCCGCCTCTCCCGGCGCGAACGGCGGGGGTGGCAGGGTCCGGAACGCGCCCGGCGCACGGCCCCTTGCGTGCATCCGGTTCCTGGGACGGGCACGCGTGACCGCTCTCTTGCGTGGAACCCGCGACGGAGCCCCTGCAACCCACGCCACCGGGAGGTTCCGTCATGACCCATACGCGCGTCCTGACCGTCGGCACGGACGGTTCGCGCGAAAGCCTGGACGCCGCCGACTGGGCGGCCCGCGAGGCGCTGCGGCGCGGCCTGCCCCTGCGGCTGCTGCACGCCGACACCGGCGAGCGCCTCGCACCGCCGCCGCCCGACGTGGACCTGCCGGGGCGCGCGGTCCTCGACCGGGTGGCGCTCCGACTCGGCTACGCGCACCCGGCGCTGGAGATCGTGGCGCGCCGCCGACCCGCGCCACCGGTCGCCGCGCTCCTCGAAGCGGTCACCGAGTCCGAGACGCTGGTCCTCGGCTCGCGCGGCTTCACCGGCTACTCCGGGTTCCTCGTCGGCCCGGTGGCGCTGGCGGTGGCCGCCCGCGCGGACCGGCCGGTCGTCCTCGTACGGGCGGGCGGGCTGCCGCAGGACGAGCGGACGGCGGACGGCGGCGGGTACCTGCCGGTCGTCGTCGGCCTGGACGTGACCCAGCCCGCCGACGAGGTCCTTTCGTACGCGTTCGAGGCGGCGGCCCTGCGCGGCACGGAGCTGCACGCCCTGCACGCCTGGACGCTGCCGCCGCTCGGCACCGAGGTGCCGGGGACGGGGACGCCGCCCGGTGACGCGGCGCGCCGCGAGTCGCTGCGCCGCAAGGCGCTGGCGAGCGCGTTGCAGGTGTGGCGGGCGAAGTACCCGGAGGTGCCCGTGGTGCAGCGCCTCCTCTACGGGCAGCCGGGCCACCATCTGCTGAAGGCGTCGACGGGGGCCAGTCTGACGGTGGTCGGGCGCAATGCCGGAGCGCCCGAACTGGGCTCCACGGCACACTCGGTGGTGCACCATGTGACCAGCCCGGTGGCCGTGGTCCCGCACACATGAGACGCGTGGCCCCGGTCCGTCCCGACCGAGAGGCAGATGGCCGTCCATGACCGAGTTCCGCCCCGCCCCGGCCTGGCTGTCCGAGGCCGTGTTCTACCAGATCTACCCGCAGTCGTTCGCGGACTCGAACGGGGACGGGATCGGTGACCTGGGCGGTGTCGCCGAGCGGCTCGACCATCTGTCCTGGCTCGGCGTGAACACGGTGTGGATCAACCCGTGCTTCGTGTCCCCGTTCCGTGACGCGGGCTACGACGTCGCGGACTACTTCGCGCTCGCGCCCCGCTACGGCACCGACGACGACCTGGCCGCGCTGGTGGAGCTGGCCGGGCGGCGCGGCATCCGGGTCCTGCTCGACCTGGTCGCCGGGCACACCTCGGACCAGCACGCCTGGTTCCGGGCGTCCGCGGACGACCCGGACGACCATCGCTACATCTGGAGCGCGGACGGCGTCCCCGACGGCTTCGTGCCCTCGCCCGGCACCCGGCCCGGCGGCTACCTGCCGAACTTCTTCGACTCGCAGCCCGCCCTCAACTTCGGGTACGCGCGCGAGGACGCGGCCGAGCCGTGGCGCCAACCGGTCGACGCCGAGGGCCCGCGCGCCAACCGGGAGGCCCTCCGGGCCGTCATGGACCACTGGCTGCGGCGCGGCGTGTCCGGGTTCCGGGTCGACATGGCGGCCTCGCTCGTCAAGGACGACCCGGACAAGCGGGCCACGGCGCGGATCTGGACGGAGCTGCGGCACTGGCTCGACCGGGCCCACCCCGACGCCGTGCTCCTGTCCGAGTGGGGCGATCCGCAGGTGTCCGTGCCGGCCGGGTTCCACGCCGACTTCTTCCTCCAGTTCGGCGGCCCGACGGACGGGCTGGCCATGCGCTCGCTGTGGAACAACGGGGCGGGCACGCGCAACGAGGCGTGGGCGCCGCTCGACTGCTTCTTCGACGCGTCGGGGCTCGGCTCGCCCCGGCCGTTCGTCGAGGCGTGGCGCGCGGCGGACACCGCGCTCGGCGACACCGGCTTCGTCTCCCTGCCCACGTCCAACCACGACTTCTCCCGCCTCAACTGCGGCCCGCGCACGGCGGAGCAGCTCCCGGCGGCGTTCGCCTTCCAGCTGACGTGGCCGACGCTGCCCGCGATCTACTACGGCGACGAGATCGGCATGCGGTACGTGCCGGGCCTGCCCGACACGGAGGGCAGCGTCCTCGGCCCGTACTACAACCGGGCGGGCTCCCGTACGCCGATGCAGTGGGACGACGGTCCCGGCGCGGGGTTCTCGTCCGCGCCGGAGGAGCGTTTCTACCTGCCGCTCGACCCGGACCCGGCCCGCCCTTCGGTCGCCGCGCAACGGGCCGACGAGCGTTCGCTCCTCCATCTCGTACGGCGTCTGGTCGCCCTGCGCACCTCCACCCCGGCGCTCGGCGCCCGCTCCCCCGTCGAGGTGCTGCACGAGGGCCATCCGTTCGTCTACGTCCGCGGGGACCGGTTCCTGGTGGTGGTGAACCCGGGGTCCGAGCCGCGGCGCTGGGCCGCGTCCGAGCCCGGGCGCCTCGCCGGGGCGCGCCCCGTGGAGGTCTCCGGGGTCCGGGTCGCGGCGGACGGCACGGCCGTCGAGGCGGACGGATTCGGCTACGGCGTCCTGGCGCTGACGACGCACTGAGACATCTCCGCGACGGCGCCTTCCCGGAGGTCTGTTCGCGGTCTGTTCGCGGCGTGAGGGCGGCTCCTCGGTTCGTGACCGGATGTCACCATCACGCAAACTGTCCGCAATCTTTTGCGCTAATCTTGCGCACATGACGCGCAGACTTGCTCAGGTGGCGAAGAAGGTCGGAGTCAGTGAGGCCACGGTCAGCCGGGTGCTCAACAACAAACCCGGCGTCTCGGAGGCCACGCGACAAGCGGTCCTCACCGCACTCGACGTCCTCGGCTACGAGCGGCCGACCCAGTTGCGCGGCGAGCGGGCCCGGCTGGTCGGCCTGGTCCTGCCGGAGCTGCAGAACCCGATCTTCCCCGCCTTCGCGGAAGTGATCGGCGGCGCCCTCGCCCAGCAGGGCCTCACCCCGGTCCTGTGCACGCAGACCAAGGGCGGCGTCTCCGAGGCGGACTACGTGGAGCTGCTCCTCCAGCAGCAGGTCTCCGGGGTGGTCTTCGCCGGCGGTCTGTTCGCGCAGGCCGACGCCGAGCACGGGCACTACCAGCGCCTCGCGGAGCGCAACGTCCCGGTGGTGCTCGTCAACGCCTCCATCGAGCGGCTCGGCTTCCCGCGCGTGGCCTGTGACGACGCGGTCGCCGTCGAGCAGGCGTGGCGCCACCTGGCCTCGCTCGGCCATGAGCGGATCGGCCTCGTCCTCGGCCCCGAGGACCACATGCCCTCGCGCCGCAAGCTCACGGCGGCCCGCGCCGTCGCCCGCGCCACCGGCGGCGAACTCCCCGACGACGCGATCGAGCGCGCCATGTTCTCCCTGGAGGGCGGGCACGCGGCGACGACCCGCCTGCTTGAGCGCGGCATCACCGGCATCATCTGCGCCAGCGACCCGCTCGCGCTCGGCGCCGTGCGCGCCGCCCGACGTGCCGGGCTCTCCGTGCCGCGGGACGTGTCGGTGGTGGGCTACGACGACTCGGCGTTCATGAACTGCACGGAGCCGCCGCTGACGACGGAGCGCCAGCCGATCGAGGCGATGGGCCGGGCCGCGGTCGAGCTCTTGGTGGCGCAGATCCAGGGCGGCGCGGTCCCCGCCGGGGAGCTGCTGTTCGAGCCGGAGCTTGTGGTGCGCGGCTCGACGGCCCCGCCCCCGGCCGGTTGACCGCACCGTCGAGCGCATCTGAGCGCAACAGAACGCAAGAAACGGACGTCACGGGTCCGCCGCATGACGGCGGACCCGTGACGCGTACTCCCCCCTGACCCCACCCTGTTCATTTTTTGCGGAGTACGCGCGACATCTTGCGGAGATACGTCGTCGGTGCTTGAGTGTGGCACGCCCCGGCACGCACCTCCCCGTGCAGTCCAGCGCCGCGGGCCTCCACGTTCCTGCCCGCCTGTACGCACAGGCGGGCTCAGGCCCGAAGGGGACTCAACCGATGAGAAGCAGCACCTGGTCACGTCCAGCCCGCCGCACGTCCGCGGTCGCCGTCGCCACCGCCCTCGCCCTGGGCTCGCTCGCCGCCTGCGGCACCAGCAGCAGCTCCGGTGACGGCGGCTCGGGCGGCACCGGGTCGAAGGCCGACATCAGCGCACCGCTCGACCCGAAGACCAAGGTCACGCTGACCATCGACTGCATGCCGCCGAAGAACAAGGCCGCCGAGCTGAAGGAGTGGAAGGAGGACGTCAAGGAGTTCAACAAGAAGTATCCGAACGTCACGATCGACGGTAAGTCGACCGCGGGCCAGTGCGAGGAGCCGGCCCGGTTCACCGCCGCCTTGAAGGCGAAGTCGCAACCGGACGTCTTCTACACGTACTTCACCGACCTCCAGCAGGTCCTGGACAACAACGGCGCCGAGGACATCACGGCGTACGTCACCCCGAAGACCGTTCCGGCGATCGACTCCATCGACCCGAACGTGCTGAACGCGCTGAAGAAGGACGGCAAGCTCTACGGCCTGCCGACCAGCAACTACACCATGGGCCTGCTCATCAACCGCAAGCTGTTCCAGCGGGCCGGGCTCGACCCGAACAAGCCGCCGACGACCTGGGACGAGGTCCGTACCGCCGCGAAGAAGATAGCCGGGCTCGGCAACGGCATCGCCGGGTACGGCGAGTACAGCGCGGAGAACACGGGCGGCTGGCACTTCGCCGCGGCCCAGTACAGCCTCGGCGGCGACATGGTCACGGCCGACGGCAAGAAGGCCGCGTTCAACGACGCCACCGGCAAGCAGGTCGTCCAGCAGCTCCACGACATGCGCTGGACCGACAACAGCATGGGCAAGACGCAGTTGCTCAAGTGGGGCGACCTGCAGAAGCAGATCGCGTCGGACAAGCTCGGCATGTTCCTCGCCGCGCCCGACGACGTGACGTACATGGTCCAGCAACTGGGCGCGGAGTACGAGAACTTCGGGATGGGCCCGATCCCCGGTGGCAAGGCCACCCTGTTCGGCGGCAACGACTACATGATCAAGAAGGGTTCGTCGCCCGACAAGATCAAGGCGGCGATCGCCTGGCTGAACTTCAAGACGCTCACGCCCGGCAAGGGCCAGTTCCAGTGGGAGCGCACGAAGGCCGACAAGCTGCCCGTGGGCCTGCCGCAGCCGAACTTCTTCACCGGTGAGGTCAAGGAGCAGGACCTCAAGTCCCGTACCGAGAACGCCACCATGCCGGTCGAGAACTTCAAGCCCTTCATGGACAACCCGGTGCCCGGCAAGGCCGAGCCGCCGAAGGCGCAGGAGATCTACAAGGTCCTCGACAACGTCATGTCCGGCGTCCTGACCAACGAGGACGCGGACATCGACAAGCTCCTGTCCACCGCCGAGCAGCAGGTCAACCAGGTGCTGGCCAACCAGTAAGCCGCCCCACCGGTACCTGTGATCCGAGGAGTGACCATGTCGGCCCCGACGCTGCCCGCGAAGTCCCACCAGGCCGCACCGCCCACCCAGCGCCATCTCACCACCCCGAGCGGTTCGCTGGCGCGCGCCGTGCGACGCAATCTCACCGCGCACGGCTTCCTGATCGGCGCGGTGCTCTGCTTCTCCTTCTTCTCCTGGTACCCCATGGTCAGGGAGTTCGTCCTGGCCTTCCAGAAGACGAAGGACGGCCGCACCACCTGGGCCGGCTGGTCCAACCTCACGTACGTCTTCAACGACCCGGCCTTCGGCCAGGCCTGGCGCAACACCCTGCTGTACACCGCGCTCGCCCTGGTCCTCGGCTTCGCCGTCCCGTTCTTCGTGGCGGTCCTGCTCAACGAGTTCCGGCACGGCCAGGGTTACTTGCGCATGCTCGTCTACCTGCCGGTGATGCTCCCGCCGGTCGCCTCGGTCCTGCTCTTCAAGTACTTCTACGACCCCGGCTACGGCCTGTTCAACCGCGTCCTCGGCATCTTCGGGATCCCCGAACAGCAATGGCTGCAATCGACCGACACCGCCATGCTCTCCGTCGTCATCGCGGCGACGTGGATGAACATGGGCGGCGCCACCCTCATCTACCTGGCCTCGCTCCAGGGCATCCCCGGCGAGCTGTACGAAGCGGCCGAGCTGGACGGCGCGGGGCTGTGGCGCAAGATCTGGCACGTGACGATCCCGCAGACGCGGCTGATCCTGTCGCTGATGTTCCTCATGCAGATCATCGCGACGATGCAGGTCTTCACCGAGCCGTTCCTGCTGACGAACGGGGCGGGCCCGGAGGGCTCCACCACCACCGTCGTCTACCTGATCTACCAGTACGCCTTCAACTTCAACAACTACGGCGGCGCGGCGGCCCTCGGCCTCCTCCTGCTCGTCCTGCTCGCGGCCTTCTCCGCGGTGTACGTCCGCCTCAGCCGTTCGCAGGACGACTGAGCGTCGAAGGAGTTGGGAAACACCGACATGGCTACCGACACGATGCGCCCCCGCACCCTGATCTCCCCGGCCCAGCTCGGCCGGCGCCGCGGAAAGATCGTCTACTGGACCGTCTTCGGCGTGACCATGGGCCTGTTCACGCTGGTCTTCCTCGGCCCGCTGTACTGGATGGTCACCGGCGGCCTCAAGACCACCGCGGAGATCGTCCAGTCCCCGCCGACCCTCGTCCCGCACAGCTCGCACCCGGGCAACTACAAGGACGCCTGGGAGGTCATGGACCTCGCCAAGCTCCTCCTCAACACCCTCTACTACGCGTTCGGCGCGCTCGCCTTCCAGCTCGTCCTGGACGTCGCCGCCGCGTACTCCCTGTCCAAGCTGCGGCCGGTCTTCGGCAACGTCGTCCTCGGCATGATGCTGGCGACGCTGATGATCCCCGCGACGGTCCTCGTCGTCCCCCAGTACCTGACCGTGCTCGACGTGCCGATCTTCGAGCGGAACCTCCTCAACAGCCCGTGGGCGATCTGGCTGCCGTCCGTCACGAACGCGTTCAACATCTTCCTGCTCAAGCGGTTCTTCGACTCGATCCCGCAGGAACTGCTCGACGCGGCCTCCATCGACGGCGCCTCCTCCCTGCGGACCCTGCGCTCCGTGGTCCTGCCGATCTCCCGGCCGATCCTCGGCGTCGTCTCCATCTTCGCGGTGGTCGGCGTGTGGAAGGACTTCCTCTGGCCGATGCTGACCCTGCCGGACCCGGCCAAGCAGACCCTGAACGTCGGGATCTACTCGCTCTCCAACGGCGTCCCGCAGAACCAGTTGATCGCCGCGCTCACCATCGCCTCGGTGCCGACGCTGATCCTCTTCCTGCTCTTCCAGCGCAACATCATGGGCGGCCTGACCGCCGGCGGCCTCAAGGGCTGATCCCGCCCGCCCGCCTCACTCTCCCCTTCTGTCGCGTGCCGCCGCGTCCCGGCCCACCGGGGCGCGGCGCGCACCGCCCTGCCCGAAAGGACCCCTCGTGGCCGACGACTGGTGGCGTTCCGCAGCCATCTACCAGGTGTACGTCCGCAGCTTCGCCGACGGTGACGGCGACGGGACGGGAGACCTCGCCGGGGTCAGAGCGCGCCTGCCCTATCTGGCGCAGCTCGGCGTCGACGCCATCTGGTTCACGCCGTGGTACCGCTCCCCCCTCGCGGACGGCGGCTACGACGTCGCCGACTACCGCGTGATCGACCCGGCGTTCGGCACCCTCGCCGAGGCCGAGAAGCTGATCGCGGAAGCCCGGGACCTGGGCATCCGCACGATCGTCGACATCGTGCCCAACCACGTCTCGGACCAGCACCCCTGGTTCCGGGCCGCGCTCGCGGCGGGCCCCGGCAGCCCCGAGCGCGAGCTGTTCCACTTCCGCCCGGGGCGCGGCGAGCACGGGGAGCTGCCGCCCAACAACTGGCCCTCGCAGTTCTCCGGCGAGACCTGGACCCGGGTGCCCGACGGCGAGTGGTACCTGCACCTGTTCACCGCCCAGCAGCCGGACCTCAACTGGGCGCACCCCGCCGTGCGCCAGGAGCACGAGGACGTCCTGCGGTTCTGGTTCCAGCGCGGCGCGGCCGGGGTGCGCATCGACTCCGCCGCCCTCCTCGCCAAGGACCCGGCCCTCGCCGACGCCGCCGACGACGACACGTCCGGCTACGTGGACCGCGACGAACTCCACGAAATCTACCGCTCCTGGCGCGCCATCGCCGACGAGTACGACGGCGTCCTGATCGGCGAGCTGTGGGTGCCCGACCCCGAGCGGTTCGCCCGCTACCTGCGCCCCGACGAACTGCACACGGCCTTCAACTTCGACTTCATGGCCCGGTCCTGGGACGCGGCCGAGCTGCGCGCCTCCATCGACGACACCCTCGCCTACCACGCGCCGGTCGGCGCGCCCGCGACCTGGGTCCTGTGCAACCACGACGTGACCCGCACCGTCACCCGCTACGGCCGCGAGGACACCCGCTTCGACTTCGCGGCCAAGCGGTTCGGCACCCCGACGGACCTCGCGCTCGGCCTGCGCCGCGCCCGCGCCGCCGCGCTGCTCTCGCTCGCCCTGCCGGGCTCCGTATACCTGTACCAGGGCGAGGAGCTGGGGCTGCCCGAGGTCGAGGTCCCGCGCGACCGCATCGAGGACCCCATGCACTTCCGCTCCGGCGGCGTCGACCCGGGGCGCGACGGGTGCCGGGTGCCGCTGCCGTGGTCCGCGCACGGGGTCTCGTACGGCTTCGGGAGCGCGGGTGAGCCGTGGCTGCCGCAGCCCCCTGAGTGGGGCACGTACTCCGTCGAGCGCCAGGAGGCCGATCCCGCCTCGATGCTGGCGCTGTACCGCGCGGCGCTGCGGCTGCGCGCCGCCGAGCCGGGCTTCGCGGGACTGGACCTGACCTGGCTCTCCGCACCCGACGGTGCACTGGCGTTCGCCCGCGCGGACGGTGTGGTCTGTGTCGTGAACCTGGGCGCGGCGGAGCCGGTGCAACTCCCCGCCTACGTGCGACTGTTGCTGTCGAGCGACGCGCTCGATGCCGACGGCAGGCTGCCCCGTGACACGGCGGTGTGGCTGCGTACGGCGGATCCGCGGGCGTAGCCTTCCCTACGTCGTTCGGCCGCCTCCTCATCGGCGGAGTGTCGAACGCGTCTACGCCTCTCCCTACGCCTCTTCCGGTTGTCAGTTCGACTGTGACAGCCGGGAGAGGCGTTCCTGAGGACAACGACATATGCCAGAAGCACCACCGCATCGTGTATGGCGAAATGCCTTACGGGGCACATCGGCCTGTGCCACAGTCGTAGACGGTCCTCCCGTCCGCCGTGGCCCTCGGCGCCTGTATCGGAGTTCGTCATGTCTCCCCATGTCTTCGCGGACCGCCCCACCGGCCAACCGCCGGAGCGTGGCACGGTCGACGCGCTGATCTCGCAGACACGCCGGCTCCTCGGCGAGGTCGACGCGGTGCGCCGGGAGACCCCGGGCGGCGCCGACGACGAGGCGGACCCCGAATCCCGCTGGCAGCGCGCCCTGTACGAACTGGCGGTGCACCAGCTCCACGACCTCGACCGGCACCTGGCACAACTGCGCGAAGGACCCGCGCCCCGGCCCACCACCGCCGAGCGGCAGCACTCCTCCCTGGTCAGCCGGGTCGGCAGCGCCGAGTGGAACCTGCTCACCGACGAGGTCACCTGGTCCGACGAGCTGTACCGCATCCTCGGCCGCGAACCGGCCGCCCCCGCCCTGACCCTCGACGAGCTGCCGGCCCTCGTGCACCGCGACGACCAGCCGCGACTGACCGCGATGGTCACGGACTGCCTCATCGACGGCAAGTCCATCGACGGGGAGTTCCGCGTCGCACGCCCGGACGGCTCCGTGCGTACGGTGCACATGATGGGCGAGCCCGTGCTCGACGCCGACGGCTCGACCGCCTCGATGTGGGCGGTCGTGCGCGACGTCAGCGAACTGCGCCGCAGCCAGCGCGCGGTGAGCGAGACCCGTGACTCGCTCCAGCGCCAGCGGCACATCGCGCAGACCGAGCACCGGCTCGCGGTCGAGCTGCAGGAAGCCGTGCTGCCGCCGTGGCGTGGCTCCCTGCGGCTCCCGCACGGCCTCGACGTGGCCGCCCGCTACCTCCCCTCCCCCGTCGGCGCCCTGGTCGGCGGCGACTGGTACGACGTGCTCGAACTTCCCGGCCGTCAGGCCCTGTTGACGGTCGGTGACCTCTCCGCGCACGGCGTCGCCGCCGCCTCGCGCATGGCGATGCTGCTCGGCACCGTGCGCGGCATCGCGGTCTGCGGCACCGCCCCGGACGAGGTGCTCGCCCGGCTGAACCACCTCCTCCTCACCGCTCCCCCCGAGCGCTCCCTGGCCAGCGCCCTGTGCTGCCGGTACGACCCGGCGGCCCGCACACTGGCGTGGGCGCAGGCGGGACACCCCGCCCCGCTGCTCTTCCGCGACGGGTCGGGGCGTGCGCTCACGCCACCCGAGGGCGCCCTCCTCGGAGCCGCCTCATGTACCCGCTACGGACAGGCGTACGAGACACTGCGCGCCGGTGACGTCCTGCTGCTGCACACGGCAGGGCTCGTGCCCCGGCACAACGGCGACGTCGCCGCGGAGCGGCTGCTCGCGCTCGCGCCCGGACTGGCCACGGCCCACAGCGCACAGGAGTGCGTGGACGCGGTCGTGGACGAACTGGGCACGGCTGAGCGCGAGGACGACGCCTGCGTCCTCGTGGCGCGGATCGACCCGTGAACGGTGCCGGTCAGGCCTGGGCGCGCCGCACGCTCGGTTTCGGCAGGGCCAGTTTGATCTCCGTACGCAGCTCCTCGATCTTCGGATAGCCCGCGAACTGACCGGTGAGCCGGTACATCTCACGCAGCCGGTCCCAGGTGCGGTGCGAGGAGTTCGACCCCATCGAGGACAGGGCGAGGCGCGCGTACCGGTCCGCCTGTTCGGGGTCGTCGGCGATGAAGCAGGCCGACGCCATGGACAGGTGGTCGAAGATCTTCGAGCGGTCGCGGCCGCCCGCCCGCAGGGCGAGCGCCTCCTTCGCATGGCGCTGGGCGATGATCGCGGCGCCCGGTTCGTGCTCGGCGAGGGTGCGGTAGGCGAGGGCCTGCATGCCGTGCAGGTCCGCCTCGTCGAACATCTGCATCCAGGTCGGCGGCTCCACGTCGCCCCGGTCGGAGACGAAGAGGTCCTCCGCCTCGCCGAGGGTGCGGCGCATGGCCTGGCCCTTGCCGAGCGACGCCTGTGCCCAGGCCTCGATGGTGTACAGCATGGCCTTGGTCCGGGGCAGCACCTCGTCGCCCGAGCCGGACTTGGCGAGCTTCATCAGGTCGAGCGCCTCGTCGGGGGCGCCCAGGTGGATCTTCTGGCGGGCCGCCCGGGAGAGGGCTTCGCCCGCCCTCGGCCGGTCGCCGCCCTCGCGCGCGGCGTGCGCGGCGATGACGAAGTACTTCTGGGCCGTGGGTTCGAGGCCGACGTCGTGGGACATCCAGCCCGCGAGGACGGCGAGGTTGGCGGCGACGCCCCACAGGCGCCGCTGCAGATGGACAGGGTGTCGGTAGGAGAGCATCCCGCCGACCTCGTTGAGCTGGCCGACGACCGCCTTGCGCTGCAACCCGCCGCCGCGGGACGCGTCCCAGGCCCGGAACACCTCGACCGAGCGCTCCAGCTCCTCGATCTCCTGCGACCCGATGGGGGCGGCCTCGTAGCGGTCGAACCCAGCGGGGTCGGCGTGCAGGGGGTCGTGGGAGACAGGTGCGTCGGCCGCGAGGACCGGGTCGGTGTGCAGCCAGTCGTGCATGGCGCTGCTGAGTGCGGATCCTGCCGCGAGCGCGGCACCCGCGCCCACCAAGCCGCGTCGGTTGAGCATGAGGTCCATTCCCGTGAATTCGGTGAGGACCGCGGCTGTCCGCTCGGGCGCCCAGGGCACTCCGTCGGGCCCCTGTTGCTCCGGGCCCTGCCGTCTTCCCGTGCGCCCGCGTCGGACGAGACCGAGGTCCTCGATGGTCACGACACGGCCGAGTCGCTCGGTGAACAGCGCCGCCAGCACCCGGGGCACCGGATCGCGCGGGATCTCTCCCATGTCGATCCAGCGCCGCACCCGCGAGGTGTCCGTCGCCAGCTGGGGGTGGCCCATGGCCGCCGCCTGCCGGTTGACGAGCCGCGCGAGTTCGCCCTTGGACCAGCCGGCCAGGCCGAACAGGTCGCTCAGGCGGGTGTTGGGTTGTCCGTTCACGTGAGCCCCCAGGTTCTCGGCTGCAATCGACAGTAGCCCTCTGTCAGTTGCTGAGCGACTATTCGCCAGGGTTCGCCAGGGTGCGCCAGCTAGTGGGCTGCCGCCCGCGGGGTGTCAGGTAGGAATGCGCCACCCCGACCCGGCAGGACGCAGGGACATTCCCCAGGGTGAACCGGTTCGGCCGGGCCGGGGCAGCGCACGCAACTCGTCGGCACGCGAAGGGATCTGTCTCGCCCATGTACGCAGCATCGTCCTCCGTGTCCGCCCCGCCCCGGTCGCCCCGTCCCCTCCGTCCGGTGGGCAACGGCGGCGGCCC
Source organism: Streptomyces sp. NPDC046939 (assembly GCF_040644575.1). Lineage (NCBI taxonomy): Bacteria > Bacillati > Actinomycetota > Actinomycetes > Kitasatosporales > Streptomycetaceae > Streptomyces > Streptomyces sp. NPDC046939. The sequence continues at coordinate 22,643 of NZ_JBEYWV010000001.1, read as the reverse complement.
GTACCTCGACCCCGTGCGGCCCGCGGGCCCGGCGCTCGGTGGCGTCGGCCGGCCGCGTCGCGCCCCGGGGATCGGCACGCAACCGCTCAGCGGGAGACTCGACTTGTCCGGCCCCCAGGGCGCCCAGTTGCGCACGGCGATCGCCACGGTGCACCGGATCTGTCCGGAGTTCCATCCGGTGCAGGTGCTGCGGCGCAGTCCGCGCTCGGTGCTGCTCGTCGGGACGACCGGGCGCAGCACCGCCGTAGCGAAGTGTTTACTGGACCACTCTTCTGTGTCGATGGCGCGGGTCAGGCATGAAATAGCCGCATATCGCTCGTTCGTCCGACACCGGCCGCCGGTGCGGGCGCCGCGTCTCATCGCGGCGGACCCGGACAACGGCACGCTGGTGATCGAGCGGATGCCCGGCCGGGTGGCGGCCCTGCAGCGCCACCCTGCCGAGGCACCGCCGCGGGCGGACGTGCGGGCCGCGCTCGGCGCGATCTGCAGGCTCAACCAGTGGCGGCCTCCGGCGGGCACCTTCGACGCGCCCCTGGACTACGCGGAGCGGATCAACAAGTTCCACGATCTTGGTCTGCTGACCGACCGTGACATGGGCGATCTGCAGAAGCTGCTGCACGGCATCGCCCACGCGTCGGGCCGCGGCGGCATGGGCCAGTTCTGCCACGGCGACGCCCTGCTCTCCAACATCCTGCTCTCGCCCGCCGGGCCGGTGCTCGTGGACTGGGAGCACGCGGGGTGGTACCTGCCCGGGTACGACCTGGCGACGCTGTGGACGGTCCTCGGTGACGCCCCGGTGGCGCGGCGCCAGATCAGCCAGCTCGCGCAGTCCGGCGGCCCGGCCTCGCGCGACGCGTTCCTGGTCAATCTGATGCTGATCCTGACCAGGGAGATCCGTACCTACGAGACGGCCGTGCAGCGTTCGCTGCGCGAACAGGCCCCGACGGCACCGGGCCCGGCCCACCCCGGTGCCGCGCCGTCCGGCGAGGAGCAGCGGCTGTTGCTGCGCCGCCTGCACGACGACTGCAACATGGCCCGCAAGGCGGTCCGCGCGGCGGTCGGCACTCGCTGACGGGGACGTGGCTCCGCGGCGCGCCGGCAGAGGACGGCGCACCGCGGATCCTCGTCGTTTCAGGGCCGTGGACCACCTGGCTCAAATGCGCCCGCACGTACGTTCATTGGTCTACTCCGGTGACGCGTCGCAGGCGGTGTTCCGGCGCTCCTGGGACGATTGACTGATCGGTGGCGAGCCGCTACCACTGGTGCGACCACGAGCGCTCCCAGGAGGCACCGTTGCACCGGTCCACCCGTTCCATTCCCGGCAGACGTCCCCGTACGGGGCTGCGGGCGGCGGGCACGCTCGCCACAGCGGCCCTGCTCCTCCCGCTGCTCGGCGCGGCGCCGCCGGGGGCGGCGGGGGACGACGCGCCGACGGGTCTGCAAGGGGCGTTCGCCGCGGCGGCCGCCGAGTACCGGGTGCCGCAAAGTGTGCTGCTCGGCGTCTCGTACCTGCAGTCGCGGTGGGACACGCACGACGGCGCGCCCAGCGTCACCGGCGGCTACGGCCCCATGCACCTGACCGACGCACGTACCGCGATCGCCCGCACCGTGGCGCACGACCACGCGGAGGGCGACGCGCGCGGCGACGACTCCCGCGCCCCGCTGCGGGCCTCGCGGTCCGTCCCGCCGGACAACCAACTCCCGGCCCGCCTTAAGACCTTGCCGCGCGCCGCCGAGCTGACCGGCATCCCCGCCGAGCGGCTGCGCGACGACCCGGCGGCCAACGTACGCGGTGGCGCGGCGCTGCTCGCCGCCGCGCAGAAGCGTCTCGGCAAGCCGCTGAGCGGCGCCCCGGCCGACTGGTACGGCGCGGTCGCGGCGTTCTCCGGCGCCGACGACAAGGCGACCGCGGCGACATACGCCAACGATGTCTTCGCGGTGATCCGGGACGGGGAGCGGCGCACGACGGACGACGGCCAGCGGGTGGTGCTCGAAGCCGACCCGGCCGCGAAGCCGCAGGCGGCACAGCTCGCGTCCATGGGCCTGCGCCGCACGGACGCGTCCGGGACCGAGTGCCCGAGGACGGTGTCCTGCGAGTGGATCCCGGCGCCCTACGAGGAGTTCGGCGACGGCGACTACGGCAACCACGACCTGGCGGACCGGCCGCACGACCAGAGCATCGACTACATCGTCATCCACGACACGGAGGCGACGTGGGAGCAGACGCTGAAGCTGGTGCAGGACCCGACCTATCTGGCCTGGCACTACTCGCTGCGCTCGACCGACGGGCACATCGTGCAGTCGGTCAGGACGAAGGACGTCGGCTGGCACGCGGGCAACTGGTACGTGAACGCGAAATCGATCGGCCTGGAGCACGAGGGCTTCCTCGCGCAGCCCGACTCCTGGTACACGGAGGAGATGTACCGGTCCTCGGCGCGCCTGGTGCGGTACCTCTCGAAGAAGTACGACATTCCGCTGGACCGGCAGCACATCCTCGGCCATGACACGGTGCCGGGCCCGACCGCGTCGAGCATCCCCTCCATGCACACGGACCCCGGCCCGTACTGGGACTGGGCGCACTACTTCGCGCTCATGGGCAAGCCGTTCCACCCGACGGCGGGGCCGCGCGGCGGCGTCGTCACCATCCGGCCGGACTTCGCCTCGAACCAGCCGGAGTTCACGGGCTGCGTCAAGGCGGGCGAACTCTGCGCGCCGCACGGGTCGAGCGCGGTGCGCGTGTACACGGCGCCGAGCGAGGACGCGCCGCTGGTGAAGGACATCGGCCTGCGGCCGGGCGGCCAGCCGTCGACGATCGACGTGAACGACATGGCGTCGCGGGTGTCGACGGGCCAGCAGTACGCGGTCGCCGGCCGGCAGGGTGACTGGACGGCGATCTGGTACCTCGGCCAGAAGGCGTGGTTCAAGAACCCGCGCAAGCAGCCGGCCGCGGTCGACGCCAAGGCGCTCGTCGTCACGCCGAAGGAGGGCGCGAGCGAGATCCCGGTGTACGGGCGGGCCTACCCGGAGGCGTCGGCGTACCCGGCGGGGATGACGCCGCAGGCGATCTCGCCGCTGCCGTACAAGCTCCTCGCCGGGCAGCGCTATGTGGTCGGCGGGCGCACGACGGGTGAGTACTTCTACGCCCCGACGTTCGACACGTCGACGCACCGGGTGGTGAAGGGCAAGGACGTGTACTACGAGATCCAGTTCGGGCACCGGGTCGCGTACGTGCGGGCGGCCGACGTCCAGGTGGCGCCGTCGAAGGTGTCGTGACGGTACCGGCCACCCCATGAAAGGGCCCGGATCCGCGCGGGAGCGGATCCGGGCCCCGGTGTCTCAGTCGTACAAGTTGTAACAGTGATGGCTCACGCCTGCTGGAACAGCTCCGCGGGCAGCGGCTTGAGCAGCGCGTACAGGTCGTCGGTGATCGGGCGGTCCCAGGACGCGATGGTCACCAGGACATTGTCGCTGCGGTCGAACTGGACGCAGGAGATCCGCGTCTCCGAGAGCTTGAGGCGCCGCACGATCAGCAGGTTGTCACCCTGCATCACCGGGACGTCCTCGACGCCGGTGACCGTGACCTCCTCCTCGTTCTCCAGCGCGATGAGGAGCTGGGCGACCTCGAAGGGGATCTCGCCCTCGGCGGTGTCACGGGCCGGGGAGCCCTCGGGCAGATTGCCGATGATCATCGCGGGGCCGCGGCCGCCGAACAGGTCGTAGCGCAGGAACACGCCCTGGCAACTGCCGTCGGGGGCGGGCAGCAGGCCCGCGCCGAGATTGCCCGGCCAGTCGCCCGGATCCATGGCCAGGACGTCGAAGTCGGGGCCCGCGGGGGTGGCGGCGCGGCGGCGGAGGAAGGACATGCGGTCCATCGTACGTCGCTCGGAGCGCGATGCCCGCCCAGGGGTTTGGCAACCGGATTATTGGCCAGGGCCCTTCGCGGCGGGGGGGGCCGCGATGTTTGGGGGCCGGGAGGGTGCCGGGCGTCGGGGCAGAGGACATCGCGCGTCAGCGCCGGGGGCTGCCCTCCGTCGAGGCCGGAAGGGCGCCGCGCGTCCGGGTCGGGGCTGCCCTCCGTCAAGCCCGGAAGAACGCCGCGCGTCAGGGTCGGGGGCCGTCCTCCGTCGAGGCCGGAAGAACACCGCCCCTCCAGGCCGCGAGCCGCCCACCATCAAGGCCAAACGGGCGCCGCGCGTCAGGGTCGGGGGCCGCCCTCCGTCGAGGCCGGAAGAACACCGCCCGTCCAGGCCGGGAGCCGCCCACCGCCGAGGCCGGAAGGACACCGCCCAGCGAGGCCCGGAGCCACCCACCGTCAAGGCCAGAGGGACACCGCCCAGCGAGGCCGAAGACCGTCGCGTCAGGGGGTGAGGGCCGATGCGAGGCCCGGTTGGTCCGTGCCTATTTTGCGGTAGACGGCTGAGAGGAGGCGGACCACCGTCTGTTCGTCCAGGTGCAGCTCGGCCGCCGTTTCGGCGGGGCACAGGCCGCGGGCCGCGCAGCTCGCCGCCGCGCGCTCCCGCGCGGTGAGCGTGTCCGTGGCCGGGCTGCGCAAGGGCCGGGGCCGCAGACCGGCGGCGGCGAGTTCGTCGCGGGCCCGCTCGGCGAGGCCGTCCGCGCCGCAGGCGGCCGCCGCCTCCAGGCCCCGGTAGAGCTGGTCGGCGGCGTCGGCACCGCGCCCGGTGCGGCGCAGCTCCGCGCCGAGGGCGACGAGTGAGCAGGCCAGCTCGTAGCCGGCCGGGGAGCGTTCGAGGTGGGCGACGGACTCCTCCAGGAGCTTGGCGCGGGCGGCGCCCGTGGAGACCTCGGCGGCGGCGCGCAGGGCCTGCCCGATCGCGGACGGGGCGCCGAAGTGCCGGGTGCGCTCGACCGCGTCGTGGACGGTGGCGAGGGCGCGGGCCGGGGCGTCGTGGGTCTCGGCGCGGGCGAGGTGGAGCTGCCAGGGGCACCAGGCCGGGTTGCGCATGCCGCGCGGGTCGAGCCGGCGCCCGGCCGCGGCCAGTTCCGTCGCGGCGTCCTTGGTGCGGCCGAGGGCGAGCAGGAGTTCCCCGTGCACGGTCTGCGCGTCGGGGAAGACGACCGCCGCGGGGAACGGCTCTCCGAAGGCGTACGTCTCCGCGACGGTGCGGGCCTCCTGGACCCGGCCGCGCGCGAGCAGCACCTCGACGAGCGTGCCGACGGCGTACCAGTGGGCGGGGGTGCCGGGCCCGACGCGCTCGGCGAGGCGCAGGCCCGCGCGGGCGAAGTCCTCGGCCTCGGCGAGCCGCCCGCGCCGGTAGCGGACGTAGCCGAGCAGGGTGTACGCGAAGGAGAGGTGGCCGCCGCGCCAGCCCGCGTGCTCGAAGTCGGCGATGCCCTCGACGAACAGCTCCTCGGTGCGGCCCGGCCGGTCGGCGTAGAGGAAGGACAGGGCGACGAGGACGGGGACCTCGAAGCCGCGGTCGTCGTCGGCGGCCCAGCGAAGCCCGCCCGCGAGGGCGCGTTCGGCGTGCCGGATGACGGTGGCGGCGGGTTCGCCGCGCAGGGTGGCGTCCCAGGCGCGCAGGCCGATGATGTAGCGCTCGGTGAGGTCGCGTCCGGTGAGCCGGTCGGCGAGTTTCGCGAGGCGCCGGGAACGGGCCGGGGAGTCGGGTTCGTCGGCACGGAACGCGTCCCACATGAACTGTTCGGCCTGGAGGCGCAGCCGGACGCGGGGGTCCGTGGTGTGCCGGGCCTCCCGGACGAGGGTCTCCGACGCCTCCGCGAGCCGGTCGCTGTGGGCGAGGACCTGGGAGAGCCGGTAGACGATGCCCTGGCGCAGGGCCGGGTCGGAGATCGGCTCCTCCAGGGCGGCGCGCAGGTGGTTGACGGTGGTGGCGGGCTCGGTGAGCAGGGAGGCGCTGCCGAGTTCGTAGAGGACGACGGCGCGGTCCTCGAAGGGCGGGGGTTCGCGCAGGGCGCGGGCGAGATAGCGGCGGGCGGCGTCGGGGGCGCCCGCGCGGACGGTCTCGCGGGCGGCGGAGCGCAGTTGCTGTACGACCCAGCCGTCGCCGTCCGGGTGGGTCTCCAGGAGGTGGCGGGCGGCGGCGGACGGGCCGAGCCCCGCGTTGACGACGGTCCAGGCGGCCTGGCCGTGCAGGGCGACGCGGATGCCGCTGGGGATCGCGCGGTAGACGGCGGTGGCGATCAGCGGGTGGACGAACTCCAGGGTGTCCGCGCCGGTGAGGATGCGCGCGGTGCGGAGCCGGTCGGCGGCGTCCGCGGCCTCCTCCGCGCCGAGCCCCGCGACCCCCGCGGCCAGCTCGGGCCTGATCTCCGTGCCGAGGACGGCGCAGGCCCAGGCGAAGCGGACGGTGGAGGTGCCGAGGCGTTCGAGCCGGGCGATGAGCCCGCTGCCCTTGACGGCGGCGGCAAGGTCGCGCAGCAGGTGCGCCGCGTTCTCGGTGGGCGCGAGGCCCCGGTCGTGCACCTTCGCGGTCAGCTCGACGGCGACGAAGGGGTTGCCCGCGGTGACGGCCCAGCACTCCCGGCAGAACGCGTCGTCGGCGTGGGCCCCGACGGAGGCGCGGACCATGTGGGCGATGGCGGGCGCGCTGAGCGGTTCGAGCCCGAGGGGGCGGCGGCCCGTACGGTCCGGCAGGCCGCGCAGCGCCTCGGCGTGGTCGGGCAGCTCCTCGGGCCGGTAGGCGACGACGAGCAGCAGCGGCAACTCCTCGGCGCGGGGCGCGAACGCGGCGAGCCAGCTCAGCGACTCGGGGTCGGCCCAGTGCGCGTCGTCCAGGACGAGGACCATCGGGGCGCGGTCCACGGCGAGGTGGGTGAGCACCCAGTCGAGGCCGTCGCGCAGACCTTGCGGGTCGGGCGGCGCCCCGTCGGCGGCGGCGCACAGGCCGAGGGCGGGGCCGACGATGGCGTACCAGCTTCCGAGCCGGGAGCGGAGCTCCGCCTCGGGGACCCCGGCGAGCTGCGGCTGCACGAGCTGGCGTGCGACGTGGAAGGCGACGCCCTGCTCCTGGTCGCCGCCGCGCGCGTACAGGACGGTGCAGCCCTTGGTGGCGGCGCGCCTGCGGACCTCGGCAAGGAGGGAGGTCTTGCCGAGGCCCGCGGGCGCGGCGACGGCGAGCAGCGCGCCGTGCGGCCGCTCGGGCGGTTCCACGCCGCCGGGGCGGAGTCCGGTCAGCTCGTCGAGCGCCTCGTCGACGACGGCGAGTTCGCTTTCGCGTTCGAGCAAGGGGCGTCTGCTCCAGCCGCCGCGCTGCTGCACCATGCGCTCAGCGTACGCCGGACCGCCCGCCCCGGAGCCTCATGTGCCCTTCTGTGCAAGGGAGTTGGTGCTCTTGCGCGGGGCGGGGCGGGGGAGTGCGGCGCGGGCGAGTGCGGCGGTGAGGAGGCCGGCGCCGGACGCCCCGGCTGTACCGACCGTGCCCCGTACGCCCGGCGCGGCGCCGCCACCGTCGGACCGACCACCGGGGCGGCGCTTCACCGTCTGGCCGGCCACCGGGCAGCGCGGCGCCGTCCGGCCGGCCACCGGGCAGCGCGGCGCCGTCCGGCCGGTTCAGGACGGAGGCGGTGGCCACGCGCGCGGCCACCGTGTTCAGCGGTGGCCACGCGCACGGCCAACGTACTCAGCGGTGGTCACGCGCACGGCCAACGTACTCAGCGGTGGTCACGTGCGCCGCCGTTTTCAGCGGTGGCCACGCGCGGCCGACGCTCTCAGCGGTGACCACGCGCACGGCCGCCGTATTCGGCGGTGGTCACGTGCGGCCGACGTGTTCAGCGGTGGCCACGCGCGGCCACCATATTCAGCGGTGGTCACGCGTACGGCCAACGCACTCAGCGGTGGTCACGCGTACGGCCAACGCACTCAGCGGTGGTCACGCGTACGGCCAACGCACTCAGCGGTGGCCACGCGCGGCCGACGTGTTCAGCGGTGACCACACGCACGGCCGCCGTATCCAGCGGTGGCCACGCGCACGGCCGCGTAATCAATCGCGCCACGGCCCGGCCAGGGCGGGGGCAGCAACCGGCGCGCGTCGGCGAGGCCCCGCTCCCCCGGCCGCGCGGCGGGCCGCACCTCGCGCACCTCCCTCACACCGACCTCGCCGACGAGGGCCAGGCCAGGCCGGTATGACCGCGCCGAGGTCCTGTTGATAGGTTCCGCGTCGGCCATCAGGCGCGCGGGAGGGGCTCATGGACGGCGGCGAGACGCTCAGTTACTGGCGGGCCGGTCTGGACTTCGTACCGGACGAGGTCTGGGACCGTCCCGCGCTGGAGGTCCTCCTCCTGCCCGACAACCACCTCACGCACCTCCCCGACCGCATCGGCACGCTCACCTCGCTGCACACCCTGGACCTCGGCCACAACCGGCTGACCAGCGTGCCCGCAGCCCTCGGCGACCTCACCGGCCTGACCCGGTTCCTCTACCTGCACGACAACGAGCTGACCGAGCTGCCCGACCGCCTCGGCGCCCTCAACCGGCTCGCGTACCTCAACGTCGGCGAGAACCGGCTCACCGCGCTGCCCGGCACGCTGGGCGCGATGACCGGCCTCGTCGAACTGCGCGCGCAGCACAACCGGCTCACCGCACTCCCCGACGGCCTCGGGCGGCTCACCGCCCTGCGGGAGCTCTGGCTGCGCGGCAACGCGCTCACGGAACTGCCCGACTCCCTGGGCGGTCTGCGGGAGCTGCGGGAGCTGGAGCTGCGCGAGAACGCCTTCGCCACCGTGCCCGAGGCCGTGCGCGCCCTCCCGCGGCTGCGCAAGCTCGACCTGCGGAGCAACCGGCTGCGGGAGCTGCCCGGCTGGATCACGGAGCTGCCCGCCCTGGAAAAGCTCGACCTGCGCTGGAACGACGTGCGCGTCGCGCCCGGCCTGCTCGCGGAGCTGGCCGGGCGCGGCTGCGTCGTCCTGCGCTGACCGGGCCGCTCACCCCTCCGTCGGCGGAGCGTCCGGCGCGGCGGGCGGCACGATCGCGACCGGGCTCGCCGCGTGCAGCAGGACCGCCTGCGTGACCGAGCCGAGGATCGGGGCGGGGCGGGTGAGGCGGCGGCGGTGGCGGCCGACCACGACCAGTTCGGCGTCGCGCGAGTTCGCCACGAGGAGACCGGCCGCGTCACCGGGCGCCACATGCACGTCGACCTCGACGTCGGGGTGGGCCTTGCACCACTCCGCGACGGCGGCCTCCGCCAGCCGCAGGGTCTCCTGCGCGGCGGCCTCCTGGTCGACGGTGGTCGGCGCGAAGTCGCCGAACGCGGACCAGGCGAGCACCGGCCACGGATAGGCGGCGACGACCTGGAGCCGCGCACCGCTGCGGGCCGCGTGCTCGAAGGCGAAGCCGAGGACGGTGTCGTCCGGCTCGTCCGTCCGCAGCCCCACGACGACGCGCGGTCCAGGCGGTACGGGCGTGTCGCCGTGCACCGTGCGGCCGGGCGGCGGCACGACGACGACGGGGCAGTGGGCGTCGCGCGCGGCGGCCACCCCGTTCGAGCCGAGCAGCAGGCTCGCGAAGCCGCCGCGCCCGCGCGAGCCGAGCACCAGGAGGCAGGCCTCCGCGCTCATCTCGGGCAGCACGGCGGCGGGCAGCCCGTCGCGGCTGATGAACTCGAGCGGCGGCAGTCCCGCGCGGCTCTGGAGCTCCTTGCGTACGGCCCCGATGACGCGGTCGTCCGCGGGCTCCTCGGGCCCGGCGACGAGCACGTCGGCCTGGAGCTGGGGCGCGTACTGCCGCACGTGCACGATGCGCAGCTCCACACCGCGCCGGGCCGCCTCGACGAGCGCCCACTCCAGGGCGCGTCCGCTGTCGTCGGACCCGTCGACCGCGGCGACGACGGGCAGGGTGTGCGGCGTACTCATGACTTCTTCGCCTCCGACACAGGGCACGCTGACCGTGCCCCCATTGACCGGTTGTTCCTGTGGTCAAGGCTCGCGCACAAGCAGGCCGTGGGACAGGGCCGAAGGTCGCGTGTCGGAAACCGGGGCCGACCGGCCCCTACGTCAGATCGAACTCGCCCTCGCGGGCGCCGAGCACGAACGCGCCCCACTCGTCCGGAGTGAAGATCAGCGACGGGCTGTGCGGGCTGCCGCTGTTGCGCATCGCGATGAACCCCTCCACGAAGGCGATCTGGACATCGCCCGCCCCGCGGCTGCTGGAGCGCCAGTCCGCGTTGCTCAGATCCAGGTCCGGCTTGTCCCACCCCGCGAGCGGGTGCTGGTCGACGGTGCTCTCGGCCACGTCCGTGCTCCTCCCGGTTCGTCTCCGTGCGCCAGCCTAGCGATCGGCGCGTACGGCGGACAGGCCGAGGGCGGTGGCGATCGTTCACCTTGTGGGCGGCTCGGCGCCGACGAGCCACATGGAGAAGAACTGCGAGCCGCCGCCGTAGGCGTGCCCGAGGACCTTGCGGGCGCCGTCGACCTGGTGCTCCCCCGCCTGGCCGCGCACCTGGAGGGCGGCCTCGGCGAAGCGGATCATGCCGGAGGCACCGATGGGGTTGGTGGACAGGACGCCGCCCGACATGTTGACGGGCAGGTCGCCGTCGAGCTCGGTGACGCCCGCCTCGGTGAGCTTCCAGCCCTCGCCCTCGTCGGCGAAGCCGAGGTTCTCCAGCCACATCGGCTCGTACCAGGAGAAGGGGACGTACATCTCGACGGCGTCGATCTCGCGGCGCGGGTCCGCGATGCCCGCCTGCCGGTACACGTCGGCGGCGCAGTCCTTGCCCGCCCGCGGGGAGACGAAGTCCTTGCCCGCGAAAAGGGTCGGCTCGCTGCGCATGGCGCCGCCGAGCAGCCAGGCGGGCGGCCTCGGCGAACGGGCCGCGCCCGCGCGGTCGGTGAGCACCATCGCGCACGCGCCGTCGGAGGACGGGCACGTCTCGGAGTAGCGGATCGGGTCCCACAGCATGGGCGACGCCTGCACCTTCTCCAGGGTGATGTCGTGCTCGTGGAGGTGGGCGTACGGGTTCTTCAGGGCGTTGCGCCGGTCCTTGTACGCGACCAGGGAGCCGACGGTGTCGGGCGCACCCGAGCGCCGCATGTAGGCGCGGATGTGGGGCGCGAAGAACCCGCCGGCTCCTGCGAGCAGCGGCTGCTGGAACGGGACGGGCAGGGAGAGCCCCCACATGGCGTTCGACTCGGACTGCTTCTCGAAGGCGAGGGTGAGGACGGTGCCGTGGACGCGGCCCGCGACGAGGTGGGTGGCGACCAGCGCGGTCGAGCCGCCCACCGACCCGGCGGTGTGCACGCGCAGCATCGGCTTGCCGACGGCGCCGAGCGCGTCCGCGAGGTACAGCTCCGGCATCATGACGCCCTCGAAGAAGTCGGGCGCCTTGCCGATGACGACGGCGTCGATGTCGGCCCAGGTCAGCTCGGCGTCGTCCAGGGCGCGGCGCGCGGCCTCGCGCACGAGCCCCGCGATCGACACGTCGCGGCGGGCGGCGACGTGCTTGGTCTGCCCGACACCGACGACGGCCACCGGCTCCTTGGCGGTGTTGTTGCCGCTCATCGCTGCTCCTCCCCTTCGAGTACGGCGACGAGGTTCTGCTGGAGGCAGGGCCCCGAGGTGGCGTGGGCGAGCGCCCGCCGGGACGCGCCGCGGTGGATCCGGGCGGCGGCCTCACCGATCCGCACCAGCCCGGCGGCCATGACGGGGTTCGCGGCGAGGGCCCCGCCGGACGGATTGACGAGGACGTCGTCCCCGAGCCGCAGCGCCCTGCGCAGGACGACCTCCTGCGAGGTGAACGGGGCGTGCAACTCGGCGGTGTCCACGGGCCGTTCGAACGCCCCCGCGTTCTCGGCGGCGAGCCGCGTCGACGGCGAGTCGGTGAGATCGCGTACGCCGAGGCTGTGCGCCTCGATGCGGTGGTCGACGCCCCGGATCCAGGCGGGCCGCTCGCACAGGGCGCGGGCGCGGTCCCCGGCGGCGAGGATCACGGCGGCGGCGCCGTCCCCGATCGGCGGGCAGTCACCGGTGTGCAGCGGCTGGACGAGATAATCGCCGTGCGGCACGTCCGGGCCGCGCAGTTGCGCGTACGGATTGCTGCTCGCGGCCTCGCGGCTGCGGGCGGCGATCCCGGCCAGGGCGGGCTCGTCCGTGTGGCCCGCGTCGATGAGCGCCTGGGCCTGCAACGCGGCGAGGGCCACGGAATCCGGCCACAGCGGTGCCACGTAGTACGGGTCGAGCTGCCGTGTCAGCACGTCCCGCACCGAACCCGGCGACGATTTGCCGTAGGAGTAGACGAGAGCCGTGTCGGCGTCGCCCGTGAGCAACGTCGTCCACGCCTCGTACAGCGCCCACGCCCCGTCCATCTCGACATGCGACTCCGAGATCGGCGGCCACGCGCCCACGCCGTCGAGCGCCATCGTGAACGAGAAGGCGCGCCCGGCGAGGTAGTCGCTCGACCCCGAGCACGTGAAACCGATGTCGCTGGTCCGCAAGCCGGTGGCGTCGAGCACCTCGTGCAGCACCGGCATCAGCATCTCCACCTCCGACTGCTCGTCGGAGGAGCGGCGGTGCGCGGTCTGCCCGAAGGCGACGACGGCGACGTCCCGGATCGGCGGCCGCATTCAGATCAGCTCCTTGTACGCGTCGTAGTCCGCGTCCGGCTCACCGGTCGGCCGGTAATGGTCCGGGAAGCGCCCGCCCCCGCTCCACACCGGTTCGACGCGCAGGCCCATGCGGACCTGGTCGTACGGGATCCCGGCGATACGGCCGTGCAGCGCCAGGTCGGCGCCGTCCAGGGCGATGTGCGCGTAGACGTAAGGCAGTTCGATGTCCAGGTTCTTCGCCTTGACGTTGACGATGCAGTACGTCGTGACCGTGCCGGCCGGGCCGACCTCCACCTGCTCCGACGTGGCGACACCGCACGTCGGGCACGCGCCGCGCGGCGGGACGTACACCTTGCGGCAGGACGGACAGCGCTCCCCCACGGTGCGGTGGTCGGCCAGGGCGTTGATGAACCGGCTCTGGGCGGCGCCCGGGCTGTAGGTGTAGTCGAGACGGGCGGGGGTGACGATGCCGGTGACGCTTTGACCGGGGGCCGTGTAGGTACGGGGCTGGGGCCGGGCTTGGTCGGTGTCTGTGTCCGTGTCGGCTGGTTCGAAGCAGGCGATGTCGGTGATCGCGCCGGTGCGGTCCGCGTCCGGGGCCCAGCGGACGCGGACGCGCATACCCGTACGGACGGCCTCCGGCCCGGGGGCGTCCAGTGCGTGCAGCAGGGATGTGTCCGCGCCGTCCAGCTTGACCAGCATCCAGGCGAAAGGGGTGCCGAGGGGCTGGCCGCGCCGGGGTTCCGGGTTCCACGCCCAGGTGGTGACCGTGCCCGTGGTGCCGACCTCCACGAGGTCACGGAGTTCTTCGGCGGTTTCGGGGTCGTACTCGACGGGGGGAACGAGGACGCGGCCGCTTGGGGTGCGGGCGCCCAGGCATGTTCTGTGCTTGAGGCCGGTGAGGAAGGCGCTCTGGATGGGGCCTAGGGAACGGGTGAAGGGGAACTCTAGGACGAGCGGGGCGCGAAGCACGTCCGTTGCGACCGGGCTCTCCATCGGGGCTCCTTGTCATCGGGGGGCCGGGGTTGTGGGGTGCGGTTGCGTCTGCTCGGCGGGGGTTTGCTCGTGCGTGCGGGTCTCGTCGTGGCTGGTCGCGCAGTTCCCCGCGCCCCTGAGATGCGCACTTCGTGCGGCATCTCGGGGCTTCCGCAGCCCCTGGAGGCACGGCGAAGCCGTACGCCTCCAGGGGCGCGGGGAACTGCGCGAGCAACCACGACGCATCCGCACGCGCGAGACGGGAGTACATGGCAGACGCAACCGCGGAGGGGCGCGGGGAACTGCGCGACCAGCCACGGCGCGACCCGCACTCGGCGACGGGACCGGGCGGGGCATTACTCGCGCCGGAATCGCGGTGGACGCCGCTCCGTGAAGGCGCGGGCCCCCTCCTTCGCGTCGGCCGTGTCGAAGATCGGCCAGCCGCGCTTCAGCTCCGCCGCGAGGGCCTCCGCCTCCGGCAGCCCCGCGTTCTCGTACACGGACGCCTTGACCGCCTCGACCGCCAGCGGCCCGCACGCGTTGACGCGTTCGGCGATCTCCAGCGCCGTCGACAGGGCCGCCCCGTCCGGCACGACCCGCCCCACGAGCCCGATCGCGGCCGCTTCCGGCGCGGGGTAGGGGCGCCCCGTCAGCAGCATCTCCAGCGCGTGGGTGCGCGGGATCTGGCGAGGGAGCCGCACGGTCGAGCCGCCGATCGGGAACAGGCCCCGCGCCACCTCGAACAGCCCGAACGTCGCCGACTCCCCGGCCACCCTGATGTCCGTACCCTGCAAGATCTCCGTACCGCCCGCCACGCAGTACCCCTCGACCGCCGCGATGACCGGCTTGCGGGGCCGGTGGTGGCGGAGCATCGCCTTCCAGTGCAGGTCGGGGTCGGCCTTGAGGCGGTCGCGGTAGTGCTGCCCGGCCATGCCGTCGTCGCCGGCCAGCGCCTTGAGGTCCATGCCCGCGCAGAACGATCCGCCCGCCCCGGTGAGCACGATCGACCGGACGGAGTCGTCCGCGTCGGCCTCGGTCCAGCCGTCGTGGAGGCCGACGAGCATCGGCAGGGACAGCGCGTTCCTGGCCTCGGGCCGGTTGAGCGTGAGCACGAGCGTCGCGCCTTCGCGCCGCACGTCGAGGTGTTCGGTCCCACTCATGGCTGACCTCCAGTCGGCGGCGCCGCGACGCCCTGAGACGAGAACAGGTTGCAGGAGGGGGCGGGCCAGTTCAAGAGTTTTCTGACACTCAGTCAGATTACGTCCGCGAGGACCCTTCCCCCTTCTCCGCGTCTCTGCTCTGATGACGGCCACCGAGACGCTTCGACGGTCAGGAGGAGCGGTGGAGTACAACCTTGCCGACCTGTTCGAGTCGGTCGTCGACGTGGTCCCGGACCGCGAGGCCCTCGTCCACCTGGACCACCCCGGGACGGGCGCCGAGCGCAGGCTGACCTACGCGGAGCTGGACGCGGCGGCGAACCGCGTCGCCCACCACCTGATCGACAGCGGCCTGCGCCCCGGCGACCATCTCGGCCTGCACCTCTACAACGGCGTGGAGTACCTGCAGACCGTGCTCGGCTGTCTGAAGGCCCGGATCGTCCCGGTCAACGTCAACTACCGGTACGTCGAGGACGAGCTGGTCCACCTCTACCGGGACGCCGATCTCGTCGCGCTGGTCTTCGACGCCGAGTTCACCGACCGCGTGGCGGGCGCGCTGCCCCGGACCGACACCTTGCGCCACCTCCTGCGGGTGGGCGCCCCGGCTCCCGGCGCGCCGCCCCTGAAGGCGCTCGACTTCGCGGAGGCGGAGGCGGGCGCGTCGGAGGGGCGCGGGTTCGGGCCGCGTTCGGCGGACGACCAGTTCATCATCTACACGGGCGGCACCACGGGCATGCCGAAGGGGGTGATGTGGCGCCAGGAGGATCTGTTCTTCTCGGGGCTCGGGGGCGGCGCGCCGACCGGTGAGCCGGTCTCGCGCCCGGAGGAGCTGGCGGAACGGGTGGCGGCGGGAGGCGCCGGCCTCACCTTCTTCCCCACGCCCCCGCTGATGCACGGCACCTCCACCCTCACCGCGTTCATCGCCTTCCACTTCGGTCAGCGCGTCGTCGTCCACCGCAAGTTCGTGCCGGAGGAGGTGCTGCGCACGATCGAGAGGGAGCGGGTGACGAGCGTGTCGCTGGTGGGCGACGCGATGCTGCGTCCGCTGATCGACGCGCTGAGCGGCCCTTTGAAGGGCACGGACTGCTCGTCGTTGCTCACCGTCTCCTCGTCGGGCGCGGTCATGTCGGACACGGTCCGGGCCGAGTTCCGGGCGCTGGTGCCGAACGCGCTGCTGCTCAACAACTTCGGGTCGTCGGAGTCCGGCTTCAACGGGACCGCGACGGACGACTCCGGCGCCGGGCGGGGCTTCCGCCTGCGCGTCAACGACCGTACGACGGTGGTGGACCCGGCCACGTACGAACCGGTCGCCGTGGGCGAGGTCGGGCGGATCGCGCAGCGCGGCCACGTCCCGCTCGGGTACTACAACGACCCGAAGAAGACCGCCGAGACCTTCTTCCAGAGGGACGGCGAGCGGTGGGTGCTGCTCGGTGACATGGCCACCGTCGACGAGGAGGGTGTCGTCACCGTCCTCGGCCGTGGCTCGCAGTGCATCAACACGGGCGGCGAGAAGGTCTACCCGGAGGAGGTGGAGCAGGCGCTGAAGTCCCATCCGGACGTGTACGACGCGCTGGTCGCCGGGGTCCCCGACGCCAGGTGGGGCAACCATGTGGCCGCCGTCGTCCAGCTCAGGTCCGGCGCCCCGCCCCTCTCCCTGGACGCCCTGCGGGCCCACTGCCGCACCCGTCTCGCCGGGTACAAGATCCCCCGCCAGCTGGTGCTGACGGACGCCGTCCAGCGCTCCCCCAGCGGCAAGGCGGACTACCGCTGGGCCCGCGCGGTCGCCGCCGGCGCGGCGCCGTAATCCGGTTGCCCGGTGCCCGCGCCGCTGCTGAAGTGGCCGGATGGATCACGAAGCGGTACGGGCCCTGTACGACCGGCAGATGCGGCGCGACGCGCGGCCCGACGAGCCCGGGGCACGGGTCGAGCGGGTGGGGGACGTCGTGCGGCAGGTCGCCCCGGGCGAGGGCTGGAACGGGGTGCTGTGGTCGGACCTCGACACGGAGGGCGCGGACGCCGCGATCCGCGCACAGGCCGCGTTCTACCGCGCGCTGGGCGTCGAGGCCGAGTGGAAGGCGTACGGGCACGACCGGCCCGGCGATCTGGGCGCGCGGCTGACCGCCGCCGGGTTCGTCGCCGAGGAGACGGAGACGCTGCTCGTCGCGGAGACGGCCGGGCTCGCGCTCGACGTCTCGCCGCCGGAGGGGATCGAGCTGCTGCCCGTTACCGAGGAGGCCCACATCGAGCTGGTCGAGCGGGTCCACGCGCGGGCCTTCGACAACGGCCGCTCCTCGATCGGGCACCAGGTGCGCCTGCAGCTCGCGCACGACCCGGGGACGGTGCCCGCCGTGGTCGCGCTGCACGGCGCCGAGCCGGTCAGCGCCGCCCGCCTCGAACTCCACGCGGGCACGGACTTCGCGAGCCTGTGGGGCGGCGGCACCGTGCCGCAGTGGCGGGGGCGCGGCGTCTACCGCTCGCTCGTCGCCTTCCGCGCGCGGATCGCCACCGAGCGCGGATTCCCGTACGTGCACGTCGACGCCACGTCATACAGCCGGCCCATCCTGGAACGCCTGGGCTTCGTGGCGCTGGGGACGACCACCCCGTACGTCCTCGGCGCCGGCTAGACCGCCAGGAACTTCGCCACTTCGCGGGCCGCCGTCCAGTTCGCCCGCGAGCAGCAGCACCGGGGCGTGCAGGCGGGCGGGTCGTAGGCGCCCTCGGCGGCGTAGAGCGCTTCGGCGTGCTCGTTGGTCTGGGCGTCGGTGCGGGCCGCGTGGGCCTGGGCGCGCTCGTCCCAGCGCCCGTAGAAGAAGGCGTCGTAGAGGGAGTAGTCGGCGTCGGCGCGGCCCGCGAGGAACTTCTCGTACTCGGCGTAGGCGGCCTCGAACCAGGGTTCGTGGCGCCGGAGCCGCGCGGCGGCGCGCCGGTCGTCGGGGGTGGCGCGCAGGCCGAGCGCCCAGGGCGCGGAGGTGACGAGGGTGAGCCGGGCGATCCGCTCGGGGTGCCGCGCCGCGTGGAGGATGGCGAGGTTGCAGCCCGCCGAGTGGGCGAGGACGTCCATGCGGTCGAGGCCGAGGTGGAGGCGGAGCGCCTCGACGTCGGCGACCTGCTGGTCGCAGCGGTACGTGGACGCGTCGGCCGGGACCGCCGACCGGCCGGTGCCGCGCAGGTCGAGGAGGTACAGGGTGCGGTGGGCGGTGAGGCCGCCCAGGTCGCCGAGGTACTCGGAGGCGCGCATCGGGCCGCCCGGCAGGCACACGAGGAGCGGGCCCGCCCCCCGTACGTGGCAGGCCAGTTCGGTGCCGTCCGGCGCGGTGAAGGTGAACATGGCGTGATCTTCACAGCCGGGCGGCTCCACCGGCAACGTCGTATCCCTTGACGCGGGGCCCCCGGCCTTGCATAACTGACGACCAGATCAACCGAATGATCGGTCGGTAGCGAGTGCGGGAGTGCGGGCGATGACGTCGACGACGACGCGGTGGTGGGACGAGGGCGAGCGCCTGGGCGCGGAGGAGTTGCGGGCGCTCCAGCTGGAGCGGCTGCGCGCGACGCTCGGCCGGGTGTACGAACGGGTGCCGTTCTACCGGGACGCCTTCGACAAGGCGGGCGTGCGCCCGGAGGACTGCGCCTCGCTCGCGGACCTCGCCCGGTTCCCGCTGACGACCAAGGCGGACCTGCGGGACAATTACCCCTTCGGGATGTTCGCCGTCGACCCGTCCGAGGTGCGGCGGCTGCACGCCTCCAGCGGGACGACCGGGCAGCCCACGGTCGTCGGGTACACCGAGGACGACCTGTCGATGTGGGCCGACATGGTGGCCCGTGCGCTCCGCGCGGCGGGCGGCAGGCCGGGGCACAAGGTGCATGTCGCGTACGGGTACGGCCTGTTCACGGGCGGGCTCGGCGCGCACTACGGCGCGGAGCGGCTCGGCTGCACCGTCATCCCGGCGTCCGGCGGCATGACCGCCCGCCAGGTCCGGCTCATCCAGGACCTGGAACCCGAGATCATCATGGTGACGCCGTCGTACATGCTGACCCTCCTCGACGAGTTCGAGCGGCAGGGCGTCGATCCGCGCTCCACGTCCTTGCGGGTCGGCGTCTTCGGCGCGGAGCCGTGGACGCAGGAGATGCGGCGCGAGATCGAGGAGCGGTGCGGGATCGACGCCGTCGACATCTACGGGCTCTCCGAGGTCGTCGGCCCGGGTGTCGCGCAGGAGTGCGTGGAGACCAAGGACGGGCTGCACATCTGGGAGGACCACTTCTACCCGGAGATCGTCGACCCGCTCACCGGCGAGGCGCTGCCCGACGGTGAGGAGGGCGAGCTGGTCTTCACCTCGCTCACCAAGCAGGCGATGCCGGTGATCCGCTACCGGACGCGGGATCTGACGCGCCTCCTCCCGGGGACGGCGCGGCCCGCGTTCCGCCGCATGGAGAAGATCACCGGGCGCAGCGACGACATGGTGATCCTGCGCGGGGTGAACCTCTTCCCGACGCAGGTCGAGGAGATCGTGCTGCGCACGCCCGGCGTCGCCCCGCACTTCCAGCTCCGCCTCACCCGCGAGGGCCGGATGGACGCGCTGACGGTCCGCGCCGAGGCCCGCCCCGACGCGACGCCGGACGAGCGGGATGCGGCGGCGCGGACCATCGCGGCGCGGATGAAGGACGGGGTCGGGGTGAGCGTGGCCGTCGAGATCGTCGATCCGGAGACGCTGGAGCGCTCGGTCGGCAAGATCAAGCGGATCATGGACCTGCGGAACCGCCCGTGAGGTTCAGAGACTGTTCCTCAGCTCCCGCTTGAGGATCTTGCCGCTCGCGTTGCGCGGCAGCTCGTCCACGAAGACGATCCGCTTGGGCGCCTTGAAGTGGGCGAGCTTCTCGCGCGCGTGGGCGAGGAGTTCGGCCTCGGTGACGTCGTGGGCGCGGACGACGACGGCCGTCACCGCCTCGATCCACCGCTCGTCGGGCAGCCCGACCACCGCCGCCTCCGCGACGGCCGGATGCGTGTAGAGGGCGTCCTCGACCTGCCGGGAGGCGACGAGCACACCCCCGGAGTTGATGACGTCCTTCACGCGGTCGACGACGGTGAAGTAGCCCTCACTGTCACGCACCGCCAGGTCGCCGGAGCGGAACCAGCCGTCGCGGAAGGCGTGCGCGGTCTCCTCGGGCTTGTCCCAGTAGCCGTCGCACAGTTGCGGGGAGCGGTAGACGACCTCGCCGGGCGTGCCGTCGGGCACGTCCTTGCCGTCCTCGTCGACGATCCTCGCCTCGACGAACAGGACGGGCCGCCCGCACGAGTCCATCCTCCCCTCGTGCTCGTCCGGTCCGAGCACGGTGGCGAGCGGGCCGATCTCGCTCTGCCCGAAGCAGTTGTAGAAGGCGAGGCCGGGGAGTCGCTCGCGCAGCCGCTCCAGGACGGGCACCGGCATGATCGACGCCCCGTAGTACGCCTTGCGCAGCCCGCCGAGGTCGCGGGAGGCGAACTCCGGGTGCTGCGACAGGCCGATCCACACGGTGGGCGGCGCGAAGAGACTGTCGGCCTCGCCCGCCTCCACGAGGTCGAAGATCCGGGCGGCGTCGGGCGCGTCGAGGAGCGTGCTGGTCGCGCCGACCGCGAGGTACGGCAGCAGGAAGACGTGCATCTGCGCCGAGTGGTAGAGCGGCAGCGCGTGCACCGGCCGGTCGGTGGCCTCGAGGTCGAGGGCGTGGAGCGCGCTGACGTACTCGTGGACGAGCGCCCGGTGCGACATGCGGGCGCCCTTGGGCAGGGCGGTGGTCCCGGAGGTGTAGAGGAGCTGGACGAGGTCGTCGGCGCCGGGCTGCTCGCCGTCGTACGGCGCGGCGCCGGCCGGCCGGGCGAGGAGGGAGTCGTCGGCGTCGCGCAGCGCCAGGGTCCGTACGCCGTCCGGCAGCCGCTCCGCGAGGCCGGGGTCGGTGAGCACGAGAGCGCTGCCGGACTGCCGGACGATGTAGGCGAGGTCGTCACCGGTCAGGTTCTGGTTGACGGGGACGTGCACGAGCCCCGCGCGGGCGCAGGCCAGGAAGCCGATGAGGTAGGCGTCGGAGTTGTGCCCGTAGGCGCCGACCCGGTCGCCGGGCGCGAGGCCCAGGCCGCGCAGGACGCTCGCCGCGCGGGAGACCGCGTCGTCCAGCTCCTCGTACGTCCATGAGCGCGGCCCGTAGCGCAGGGCGACCCGCGCCGGGGTGCGGCGGGCGCTGCGCCGCAGCACTCCGTCGACCGTGCTGACTGCCGCTGCGGACGCCGGTGACCTCGTCATGGCGTGATCCTCCGCGCCCGGGGACCACCGGGTCAAGACATGGGGCCGGGGGTCAGAGGGGGCGTGTCCTCCCCTCCCAGTACGGGTCCCGCAGGCGGCGCTTGTACAGCTTGCCGTTGGGGTCGCGGGGCATCGACCCGATGAAGTCGACGCTCCTGGGCCGCTTGTAGGCCGCGAGCCGCGTCCCGCAGTGGGCGAGGATGTCGGCCGCGAGGGCGTCGTCGGCCGTACGGCCCTCGATGACCTCGACGACGGCCTTGACCTCCTCGCCCCAGTCGTCGTGCGGGATGCCGAACGCGGCCGCGTCGGCGACGGCGGGGTGGGTCAGGAGCGCGGCCTCGATCTCGGCGGGGTAGATGTTGACCCCACCGGAGATGATCATGTCGATCTTCCGGTCGCGGAGGAACAGATACCCGTCCTCGTCGAGAACGCCGAGGTCACCGACGGTGAAGAAGTCGCCGATGCGGTTCTTCCTCGTCTTGCCCTCGTCCTTGTGGTACGCGAACCCGCCGGTGGTCATCCGCATGTAGACGGTGCCGAGCTGCCCCGGGGGCAGACGGTTCCCGTCGTCGTCGAAGACGGCCAGCTCACTGATGGGCCACGCCTTCCCGACCGTCCCCGGCTTCTTCAGCCACTCCTCGGCGGTCGCGAACGTGCCGCCGCCCTCGCTCGCCGCGTAGTACTCCTCGACACACATGCCCCACCAGTCGATCATCGCGCGCTTGACGTGGTCCGGGCAGGGCGCGGCGCCGTGGATCGCGTGCCGCATGGACGTCACGTCGTAGCGGTCCTTCACCTCCTGCTCCAACGCGAGCAGGCGGTGGAACTGGGTCGGAACCATGTGGGTGTGCGTGCACCGGTAGGTGTCGATGGCCCGCAACATGCCCTCCGGGGTCCACTTGTCCATGAGGACGACCGGGTGCCCGATGTTCAGCGCCGCGCCCGCGAACTGGAGCACCGCCGTGTGGTAGAGCGGCGAACACACCAGGTGCACATTGCCGTCGAACGGCTTGATCCCGAAGATGCCGAGGAACCCGCCGAGGTACGCCTCCTCGGGGAGCTTGTTCTGCAGCGGGCGCCTGATGCCGCGCGGGCGGCCCGTGGTGCCGGACGTGTAGTTCATGACCCAGCCGAGGGTCCTGCCGTCCGGGGGTGACTCGGGCTGCCCCGCGAGGAGTTCGGCGTAGGGGCGGAAGGTGTCGATGCCGGTGTCTCCGACGGCGTATCTGTGCGTCTCGGGGAGGTTCGCCTCGTCGGCGGCGGCGCGGGCCTGCTCCGCGAACCGGTCATGGGCGATCAGCACCTTCGCGCCCGAGTCGGCGACGATCCAGGCGATCTCCGGGGCGACGAGGTGGTGGTTGACCGGGACCAGGTAGAAGCCGGCCTGGGACGCGGCGAGGTAGGCGGTGAAGAACTCGACGCCGTTCGGGAGGACGACGGCGAAGGCGTCGCCCTTCCGCAACCCGGCTCGGCGTAGGCCGTGCGTCATTTGGTTGGCGGCGGCGTGGAGGCGTCCCGCGGTCCAGGTCTCGGCGTCCGGGGTGGTGAGCACGGGCCGCCCCGGGTCGGCACCGGCCTGCGCCCAGAATCCGTTCGGGGGGGTGTGGGGATCGGGCATGGGCTTCCCTTCTGCGGTGTTCCGTCACCGGGTGCGGGCGCGTCGTGGCTGGTCGCGCAGTTCCCCGCGCCCCTGAGATGCGCACTTCGTGCGCCATCTCAGGGG